>NZ_CP085524.1:2935000-3235000 GCF_004353525.1 Zhaonella formicivorans | reverse complement strand
AAAAGTCGTATCCCCATACCTTTTCCAACAGCTGTTCCCGGGAGAAGACCCGGCTGGGCTGCTTTGCCATAAAGAACAGCAAGTCGAATTCTTTGGGAGTTAAAGCAATTTCTTTTCCTGCCAAAGTGACTTTTCGCGAATAGCTGTTGATCTCTAAATCCCCAAAAACGAGGCTTTCATCTTCACTTTTATCCACTTCAGTAGCACGGCGCAGCACTGCTTTAACCCTGGCCACCAGCTCTTTTGGACTAAATGGCTTAGTCACGTAATCATCAGCTCCCAGGTCGAACCCCATTAGCCTGTCCATTTCCTCACCCCGGGCAGTAAGCATAATAATAGGTATATTGCTGTTTTTTCTAATTTCTTTACACACCAGCCAGCCGTCGCCCTCTGGCATCATCACATCCAAAATGGCTACTTTTGCCTGGGTGTATTTAGCCAAAGCTTCTTTGCCGGTACTGGCCTCCAGCACCTCAAAGCCTTCTTTTTCCAGATATGCTTTCACCAATTGCCTCAGCTTGGCTTCATCGTCTGCCACCAGAATTTTGGTATGCATCCTGTGCGCCTCCTCGCCTTTCCGGACAAATTTCCTAAAATAAAACCCGCCTCATAACGGCGGATTTAGTGGTAAAACAGTACTCGGACTAACTATATTATACCATAGGCGACCGGTTTAGTCTTTAATTTCAGCTTTCATCCTTTCAAATTCTTCCTTGCTGATTTCGCCGGTAGCATATCTCCGCTTTAAGATATCCATTGGGGCTTCCACCCTGGGTTTAGCGGCCGGCTGCTGCAGCAGTCGGACTACTAAAGCCACAATACCAGCTAAAATACCAATCCAGATTAGGGCGTTAATGAGCATCCAGATCCATCCCCAGACGCCCATGCCCCCCCATCCGTATGGTCCCCACATCATCATAATTTTCACCTCTGTTTTTTTAAGCGTAGTGTTAATTAATTTACACCAAAATAGATTCTAAAGTCTTATATATCGGGGGTTTCAAGTTTTTTTACAATAAAAAACAATAACACCCCCGTTTTTGGTATAATTGAGTCGTTCAAAACAACAATCCACCAAAAGGAGAGTGTTATTGTTGAACTCAATTATACCATTTTTGATACTATACAATCAATTTTTACTTAAACAAATTCGCCAGTTACTTTTGTTTATCGTTAAAAATATTCCCTTAAAAACTCCTAAACAGGATATCACCAGCCCGAAGTATCGTAAGCTTACTGTGGACAGGCTCCCCATTATTAAACAGCCTGAAAAACTTGACTACAAGCAGCTGCTTAACGATTACAAGTCTAAGCATGGTAAAGAGCTTAAACCTGTTAAGTCCCGTGGGAAAAACCCTGTTTCTCCCGATGTTGTTTGCCACCGTTGCGGCGCCCCTCATACATACCTCTACGACAATACAGGAGGCCGTGGTCAGCTTTTATGCAAAGTCTGCGGGCTAAGGTTCAACAAAGATAAGAAGGACTTTAAAATCGGTGCACTTACTTGCCCTTATTGTGGCAGAATCCTTGAGAAAAAGAAGGAGCGCAAGCAATTTAATATCCACAAGTGTACGAACAAGAAATGTCCTTTTTATCTTCAGTCCCTTAAAAACCTTTCTCCGGAAGACCTGGAAGAATACAAGAAAGATAAGCATAAATTTAAGCTACACTACATCTACCGCGAGTTCACTGTCGACTTTTTAAGGTCGATTTAAACAGTATGCCTAAAGGATCAGTCAATTTTACTTTTCGTCACTTTTCTCCTCACATTCTTGGTCTTTGCCTGACCTATCTTGTAAACCTTGGGCTGTCCACACGGGCTACTTCCAGGGCCCTTTGGGAGATCCACGGCGTTAAAATCTCTCATGTTATGGTCAGTAAATATGCCAAAACTGCTGCCGCTTTGGTTAAACCTTACGTTGATAATTTTGATTACAAACCCACAAACTACCTGGCTGCTGATGAAACCTACGTTAAGGTCAGAGGCATCAAGCATTATGTCTGGTTTATTATGGATGCACTCAAAAAATCTATCTTGGGCTATTGTGTATCTGATACAAGGGATGTAGGTCCTTGTATCCTGGCTATGCGTATGGCTTTTGCTAAGTTTAAAGATTTCCCCGCTCAAGCCCTAAAGTTTGTTGCTGATGGCTACTCTGCCTACAAGCTTGCACAGCAGCAGTTCATGCTTAAAGACATGGATTTTAACCTTACGCAGGTATTCGGACTCACCAATGATGATCCTGTTTCGGAAGAATATCGCTGGCTTAAGCAAATTATTGAACGCCTTAACAGGACCTTTAAATTCTCCTATCAGGTGACAAACGGCTATGGTAGTGGGGAAGGCTCAAATACCCATGTGTCACTTTTTGTAGCCTATTACAACTTCCTGCGCCCACACTCCTATACTTACTGGCAGCCACTAAACTCTATTCCGGAACTTGAGTCTATCCCAAACATGCCTGCTAAATGGCAGAAGCTTATTGAATTATCACAGCAGCTTATCCTGTCACAGCAAACACCATAGAACAGGCGGTAGCACCCTTAATCCTTCAACCTCTTATCTGCCCTTAAACATGCGGTTCAAAGACTGTCAAATGCCTTTCTTCGAAGGCAATGACCTCTTGACAGGCTTTGAATCCGCATTGTTATGCTCTTCATAGAGGTTGGAGGTGTTTTGTTTTACTGTTCTTCTGGGCTATCTCGTTTTTCAGGTGACATTTTGGGTTTAGTCTGTCCCATATACTCCTTAAACTGCATTTTTCATAAGTTAGTTAACACTATCTTTTTAAGTTAGTATTTGCAAATTATCTGAATTAATTCTTAAGCATGACTCAATGAAGCTATCCCTAAGTAACTGCTAAATTTATTTCTAGTATGCCAGAAAGGTTTGCAAAATTTGTGGTCTAAATTTGAAGTTTCTGTGAAATAACATCCTATCGTATCTTCATCCTACACCGCCTCGCCGCAGGTGGACAGGATCAAAAAAACCCACCAGGAGAATGCGTTGCCCAGTGGGTTGAAGAGACTTATAATGCAGACCCTTATGAAATTTTAGTAGAGCTGTCCGTAGCCGCCCATCATGCCAGAGCCGCCCATCATGCCGTAACCAGCGCCGCCGCAGCCGCCAGGTCCCATCATGCCATAGCCATACTCACTTTGGTATTTTTGCATGTAGTCAAGGTTCTTCTTGTAATATTCGCCTTGCTCTTTAGTTATCTCTCCGCCTTCAACGTATTTGTCAATAATTTGCCTCTTCAAATCAAACATCTGCTGGTAAAGCTTATTAATTTCTTCCTTTTGCTGATTATTGACGGCGGCAAATGCTGTTGGAGCAAGCATTACCACTAACATTGCGGCGGCAACTACTAAAATAATTTTTTTCTTCATAAAACTACACCCCTTTTAAAATTTGAATTTTTGCTTACTCCTAATATGCCATAACCATTTGGTGTTTGTTTGAATAAAATGTGAAGTTTTTTCGAAAGTTAGCAATCTAAAGAAAGACCTTCCCGCGGGAAGGTCTCAGAAAAGTTGATTATTCTTCTACGAAAGTTTTTAACTTCTTATCGATTGTTGGCCCCCCAAGAGGCTGCTTAATTGTCATAGTTTCTTTAAAAACACAGAAAGCCAAAATTACTGTAATCAGAGGTTCTAGGGTGCTTATGCTCCGATTTTGTTTTGATACCCCTATTCATAAGTGAACCTGCCCTTAGGCAGGTTCATTTACTTTCCAAGCATTTTTATTAACTTTGGCAAACCTTTTGTCTTTGGCTAAATCTCTAAAAAATTTTTGAGCAAAAATCCTTTTCTTTTGTAAAATTATACCATGTTTGAGTGGGTCGTGCACTACCCCTTCCTAACCTGGACCTCCCGGAGCTCCTCTACTCAAGGTAATCTTTCTTTATGTTCCTAAATCGGATTTTTTTAACCAGGAACGAAGCGAGCCAAGATTAATTTAAGATAATATCTATAGCGATACAGGATTTCTATACCTGGCATGGCAAATATAAAACTTGACAATCTTTCTTGTGGTGTCTAAAATCTAAAAACATAAGATAATTTACCAAATAAATATCGCTATAAATATTACCAATTGAACGAAAGAAGGGTTTTGAGATGGAGAAAGTAGCTCCAAATAGGGCAGAGGCTTATGAACTTCTAAAAGAGTTTAATAAGAATGAAAGTCTTATACGGCATGCACTGGCTGTTGAATCTGTTATATTGCACTTTGCAGAATTATTTGGAGAAGAAGATAAGGAAAAATGGGGAATTATTGGGTTAGTACATGACCTTGATTATGAAATGTATCCTGACCAGCATTGTAAAAAAGTAAGAGAAATACTGCAAGAGAGGAACTGGCCTGAAGATTATATTCGGGCAATAGAAAGTCACGGTTGGAAAATTTGTTCCGAAGTTGAGCCGGTGGAAAGAATGGAAAAAGTATTATATACAATCGACGAATTAACAGGGTTGATTGCGGCCACTGCGCTTATGAGGCCAAGCAAAAGCATACTGGATATGGAAGTAAAATCTGTAAAAAAGAAATGGAAACAAAAAGGGTTTGCAGCAGGAGTTAATAGAGAAATTATTGAAGAAGGGGCAAAAATGTTGGGAATGGAATTGGATATTATAATTGAAGAGACTATTAAAGGTATGCAGAAAGTAGCAGAGAATATCGGCCTGAAAGGAAACGCATAAGTAAAACTAACCAAAGATAATAAAATTCCTGGTCAATAAAGATCAGGAATTTTGGAGCAAGGTAATCTTTCTTTATGTGCCTAAATTGGATGTTGTTAACCAGGAACGTAGGGAGTAAAGAAATTTCTTACCGTTCTCCTCCCCTTCTATGTAGTCAGCCGGGATGTCTATTACAGGAAGCGAAATATTTTTGGCGGCAAATAAGGGCAAGAATTCTTCCATAAAGATACCATTCTTTGAAGAAGTATCACAAGTAGGGCTTTTTGCAATACCTATTAGACCTTTAATTTCATAACCTGCTGCTAAGTAAATTTCAAGGATTTTAAACTGTTCTAAGGCAATTCTTCGGCAGTGACTACGGTAATCTTTGGTATCATACTCTTCCTTAGTTTTTGGCAAACGGGTTAACCCCGAATACAGAAGCTCCGGGCACGGTAACTGAATGACGCTTAAATTACCGGCAAGTAAAATGTCAGTCACTTGCTTAAAAGCTCCTCCGGCTCGTGCCAGGGGTACTACTACACAATTTTGATTAAGAACACACTGAGTAGTAAGAATAAGCAAATAGTATCTTTAGAGATAAAAGATTTCTATACCTATTAGGATAAAAAATGAGTCAAGGAACCGTCCCTTGACTCACATCAGGTTTGAAGCATTTTCCAGCCGCTGCCGAAAAAATAGATTGAAAATACTAGAATAAATATGCCTAACAATAAAATAATCCAGCGATATACAGTATCACTAATCAGTTTTTGCCCTTTGGAAAATGCTATGGAAATTGCCGAATACCATATAAAATCCGATAAAATATGTCCTATAAAAAAGAATAAAACACCAATTAACCCTAAAGTATAAGACTGGCGTATTGATTCCATACCTGTTGATGCCCACCAGAGAATAAAGTAAGGGTTCGTAGCGCTTACGAGTGCTCCCGCTAATACAAGATTTCTCATACCTACCCTATTCCCTGCTCCTTGATTCTCCAATGAAACCAACTTATTTATACTGGACTTTATCATTCCATATCCCATCCATGCAAGAAAAGCACCGCCAAATAATCCGATAAGTCCCGCAACTGTCGGATTAGAAAAGAAATCTTTAAGTCCGAATGTCATAATGATAATTAATATAAGTTCAAGGATTCCATGTCCTAATACTACCAAAGGACCTGCTATGTAACCTTTTTTAAGACTGCCATCAATCGTAACCCCTAACACAGGCCCAGGCATCATTGCTCCTGAAAAACCTATTAAAAAAGCACTAATAAAAATTCCCCACAAAACCATATTAATAAACCTTTCTTAAATAACTTTTTCACAGTGAGGGATGTACTTTTTTATAAATATTTTCATTACCCTCACCATCCCCCACACTTTTACTTTATCATCTTCAACATATTATTAACTTCATCCACGCTAAATTCTTCAGGGTCAAAAGAACCTCCCACCAATTCAAGCATGGATTCATGCTCTTGATGCTGCGGGTCTTGGATTGCCTCAAGGAAGTTCTTTCAACGTTGCCGGGCTCGGCCCATTCTTTGAAGTAGCTCGAATTGGGGTGACTATGCTAGGACCCAATATACTTTGAAGTGGATAGGATATGCTTAGCACTGTAAACAGCTTGGTCTATCTTTGGGTTATTTTTAACTCCATGAAATCACCCTGCGCAAGGCCAAAAAGCAATCCATGTGATTCTGCTCAAAATGACCTCTCCTTTAGCTAATCTTTGACATGTATTGTCTAATACTGAATATTATTCAACTTAATCCATTCATCTCCTTTTTATAAAAACAATTACCTAAAAAAAAACCGTGGTTTTTCCCAGATTTCCTTGGTCATTCCCACATCAACACTACTACAATTTATGCATCAGCCGATATTTCTTTCTCCTGGTATAATCCATGTCACAATCCAAAGTCTCAGTTGCAAACAATACGTGTAATTTATACTTATTTTCTATTGACACGTATCATTCATACGTGTATAATTATAAATGTTAAGGAGGGAGCACCAAATGAAACCCAAATAAATAATAAAACTACTTAAAGAAAATGGTTGGGAAATTAAAGAGCAAATAGGCTCCCACATCCAAATGGTACATAAGGCTAATAAAGGCAAAGTCACAATTCCCAATCATAACAAAGACTTAAAGCCAGGAACACTCAACAGCATATTTAAGCAGGCCGGACTCAAGTAAGCCAGCCTGCGCACAAAATACTAATATAAATTTAAGAGGTGAACACAAACATGGATAAATATATTTTCCCGGCTATTTTTGAGCCAAGCGAAGATGGCGGATATTGTATTACATTTCCCGATTTACCTGGTTGTATTACTGAAGCAGATACACTTGAAGATGCAATAACAATGGCCAAAGAAGCATTGGAACTTCATTTATGGGGGATGGAAGATGATAACGATGAAATCCCAACTCCTACAGCTCCAGAAAAAATCACTGTTAGTAAAGGCTCTTTTGTCGTCCCGATTGAAGCGTATATGCTTCCTATACGAGAAGAGATGGCCAATAAGGCAATAAAGAAAACCTTAACCATTCCCAAGTGGCTTAATGATCTTGCCGAGAGCAAAAAAATCAACTTTTCCCAAACTCTTCAATCAGCATTAAAGCAGCAGCTTGGGATAGAGCCATATCCAAAACGCAACGTTAAGAAGCAGCCGTAGCTAGCTGCTTTTACCTTATCTTTATTACCGAGTTTCCTATGGCCTTTTCGTAGCATGTTACTACAAGCTATGCTTGATGCCCGAATTCAGTCCATATTATTTATTTTACACTATGCCAAAAATCCATTTATAAATAGCATAAAATTAATTTATGATAGTATCTTTAGAGATAAAGGATTTCTATACCTATTAGCATAAAAAATGAATCAAGGAACCGTCCCCTGACTCATTCACACACCGGGCCCTGGTCCGTCGACCTCTACCTTAAGCACCTCTCTTGCCCGGTCCACGTACTCATCATCAAGCTCAACCTGAACTTTCCCGATCCGGCGTTTTTCCCGCCACTCTTTCAGTTGCTCCTCCGTCTCCAGTTTCAGCTCCGCAATCTCCTCGGCACGCTCCAGCATATACAGGGAAGTGAACAAGTGGGTGTAAATACCGTACCCACCAGGTTTGATAGGAACGGGCCGTTTCTGCCAGGCTTCAATCTGAAAAAGGACATAAAGCTCGTTTTCTGTGCCGGGAAGCGGGCGCCGATATTTTATTTCATAACGGCGGACGACCTGCCAGGACTTGATTTTCCCTATCCAATGAATTCCGCTCTCTTTGGGTCCAAAGGTGTGCCGGGATTGATAGAGCCCAATGTATTGCAACTCTGAAAGAAACGACTGTTGTTGGGTTAAACGCTTCAGGGGAATCCAATAGACCTGATGCTCCAGGCAAAGGGGCAATTGCTTTTTATCCCGCATGGAACCAATGAGTACATTTTTACCCTGTAATTTGTTGGCGAAATACTCATCAGTGCCCCGCGGACGAGTGGAACGTTCATAAGCTTTCTCCGGGCTATCCAAAATCAACTCATCGAGAAACTCTTCCATAAGCTTAGTAGCATGCGGCAAAAACGGCAAAGCCCCTACGTTGACTTTCTTGATGCTTTTGTAAAAGCGGTGTTCCCTGAATTTCTCTTCATCCGGATAAGGAAAAAGCACATAGGCCCCGAACATACTCCGCTCGAACTCACCGGAGGAGTTTTCATAAACTATCGCATCCCGGTAGCGGTGCATTGTATTGATATCCTCTTCTTCCGGACCGGGAGATCCGTATTTCAAGGCATAAGATGACCCTTCATAGGCAGGGTTCAAACGATACTTGGCATCAAAAATGTATTTATACTCCACAGTGGAGTTTTCTTTTTTCAGAGCTAAGACATTATCCGGTCGTTGGGGTAAGGTTGGTATATGGGCACTGTCTTCAGTGGGTAAAGCATTATAAAAAAGGGTGAAAAGCTCCCCATTGTGGGGATTGCGGTAGGTAACACTCGCTTTCTGCGAGCGATCCAGAGTCACAAAGAGGCCGTTACGCTGAACACGGATAATATCCTGGCGGATAAGTTCGTATTTCTGCTTCAATAGACTATGTATTTTTAAGAAACACCAATACTCATAAAGCTGGGCCAAATCCTTCAGAGAGAGCCGGAACAGATCTCCTTGAATTGACAATCCTTTCATTAGTATGAGGTAAAAACGGTAAACATCCCGGTAACCTGGCGCCATTTGCAAAACGAGAGTGAGAGAAATCTGCTTCATCTCCCCAACCCCTCTCAGGAAATCCAGGTTAGCTAGGCGGGTTAGTTGAGTAAGCATTCCGTCAATACGCCGCAGCAATAGAGGATCTGATACACGCTCCCGACTTAAAACCCGGCGCCGTAAATCCTTGAGCTTAGAAATTATCCTTAAGATCATCCAGTTTAAGAAACGGTTTTCCACCGTATCAAAGTCAATCCGACGCCCGGTTTCAATTAAGCGGATGGGCCGGTAGGTTTGACCCTGGATTGATAGAACACCATATTTCTCATCCTGTACTAAGAGATGGGAGTGTTTGGCTAAGTAGGTCAGATTCGCTTTACCCGCCCGTTTGACCTGTTCAACCCGGCGAAATTCCTGGACCGGGATCAACCGATGGTGCGGCACGGCCTGGATTCGCTCGACAGCCCCGATAAGTTGCCGAAAGATAGACGTAAGGATCGTGAAAAATTCGGTCAGGCTCGGATGTTGGGTCTCTCTCAAGCCCGTTAGCTGATAGGTTTTGCGCAGAAAATCAAAGGCAAGGTTATAGACTTGCTCATGCACTTCCTGCAAGATCATCCGGTAATCCTTTTGATAGTCCATTTTCGAAGGAAAGATCTCCAGGCGAAGGTTAAGAACAGGTTGACCCATAAGACGGATTTCCAGATCTGTATATCCCACTTCATTTTGGAAATTTAGTACCCCGACCAGAAGGTTTGGCCCCAGGGGTTTTACAGTCTGACGCAGATTTATGTTCTCGTGATAGAAAGTAAGCAGTTTGTCGGTCTTCTTTTGTATGACAAACTCATAGTTCTGATTTTCATAAAAACAAGGTTTTATCGGCTCTTCCCCCAGATCAACCATCTCCCCTCTAGCCGGAGAAAAGATTTTAATAGCTGTCACGGACAAACTTGGCACAGGGATCACTTCCAGGGTGGCCTCAACCCATTCCTCCTCAGGCCTACGGTGCAGGTGGAGAGCCTCGACTGTAGGGTGAAAAGGTTTCCCCTTGATATAAAGGTCAAAGAGGTCCGTCTCGACTCTTAAAAGCTCCACACTCTCCTTAAGAGAGCCAGAACGAGGTAAAGCCATCTTCCTCCAACCTCCGCAGCATGTAGGCAATCTTACGGGCACTTCGGGAAAAACGGGCTGCAGGTGCTTCGCCGGTGTTTTTCCAGGCCAGATAAAGGGATGAAACATCTTCCATGAGTTCTTCCGTATTTAGTGTTTCTCCGATGGCGAAAGCCATAAGTTCAATTAATGCTCTTTTTAAGGATGAATGGCTTCCCTGCAGACGTGGCAGGATTTTTTGCAACAGCTGCAGGTCAAAAGCCTCCTCTTCAGGAAGAAGTTCAAAACGCCGGTTATACACCATAAAAAAGCAAATATTGTCCCGCACCCGAAACCCAATTTGGGAGTGCACATCCCCAAGGATCTGGTTGATTTCCACCAGGCGAGCGGTTGTGCGCTGAATCAGCTCCTCATTTCCCGCATAGGCATCCTTTAAAATAAGGTAATCACTGCGCAGAAAATAATTAGGCAGAGTTAAAACGGAACTGCTTTGGGCAACCAGGCCATCAATTTCCGGGAAATGATTGAGAGCAATCTCGTTAAACTCAATAGTTTGAGCCCGATCAAGAACTTTTTTACTAAATGGATAGGTAGTTTCGTCCATGTTCACAGTGCCAATCAGATAAACATTTTCTGGAATGCCGAGAGTTGAGATTATTTCTTCACCTTCGTTCAGGCCAGTTTCTTCAGCCAGGTCCTTTACGTCTTCATGGGCAACAATTTCATCGGTAATGATGTTCCCCTCATGCCAGCGCCGGGTCTCAATGACACTGAGCAAATCACTAAAGTAATGCTCGACCCGGGCCAGGTTCATTTCATCGAGGCAAACGAAATAAGGCTTGTCCAGATTATATGGTTTGGAGGCCTCCCAAAAGACCCGGGTGAGCTTTCCTGGTTTAAATTTCCCGGACAAGTCACGGTAACCCAGCAAATCCGATGGATCGCTCCAATCCGGGCGCACAGGAATCAAGGTAAACCGCCCATTGCGTTCCGTCGCTCCCAGAGCCTCGGCAAACAGCTGTACCAGCTTTGTCTTGCCGGTTCCGGAGATCCCGGCCAGAATGACGAAGGGTTTTGTTTTCAAAGAAAGGTAAAAGTTCTCGATCAGACCCGAGGGAAAATGAAAACCGCGCTCAGCAATAAAACCCCGAATGTGAGCGAGTGCTTCGGCCGGCGAGTCATAGTCGAGTTCAGAGTTCTCTTCTTCCTGAATAATATTGGATACGTTCATGGAGCGTATCTCCAATCCAGTTACTTCCTCCTTTTCTTTGGCCAGTTTGTACTCTACATATAAGGCGTAATTCTCCATCATATTGCTCAAGTCGGAAATGAGTACTTCATTATCCGGCAAGTTATCCCGCTCATAGCGGACGTAAGCAATGGTGGAGATCTGGTAGTCTTTACCGAGGCCGCTTGAGGTTAAAGTAATGTTCTCATCTTTTTGCACAGATTCAAGCGGGAGTAATTCTCTCAATTCTTGAACCTTATTCTTAAGGTATTCGTATCCTCCTCGTCTGCCCTGTTGTAGAGGAACCGTAACACCTTGATTTAATGTTAAATAGACCGACTGCATGTCTTCTGAAAATAGGTATACCACGTATTCACCCTGCTGCGTAGATTCTGTTATTCGTTTATCCATAATGGCAATCCAAGGTACAGTGGCCCAGTTGCCCATACCTACAGATCCTTGTACTTTGTATCGTTCATCTAGGAAAGGAAGTTTTTGCAGTTCTTGAGGAATTGTACGCCGGACTAAGGTTCCTAAAGGATGCCCACTAAAGGGCTCTGTCTTCGCATGAAGGTAATTGTTCATAAATTGGGACAGATAATTCTTAAGGAATACATTAGGAATGGTTTTCCGATTACGGTAATAATCATCCATTTCCCGAATGGCATAACTGCGCAACTCTTTGATGACTGCGGGACTGAGTTGCTTGAGAATTTCCGGCCGAAAACTAATCCGGTCTTTTATAAAGTCTACCGAGAGAATTTTAGAAAGCGCCTCAATCGGTGCGTCAATAACGCTTCGCGTCTGTTGAAAAGTTACGTTCTGCCAGCTCTGGCCCAATGAGGCCGGAGGTTCATCAACTGGCATATTATTACGCTCCCGGTCGATTAGAAAGCGCCGAAAGCGCTCCACAACTTTAGAAAAGGGCACTTCACGGGGAGTATCCCCCATCTCATCAAGGAGAGTTAAGATGAGAACCATCTTATAGGATTTTTGCTTGTTACGGAAAATGCCGGATAGTGCTGCAGGAAGAACCATACTTCCGAATCCTCCAAAACAGGAAATTTGTACCTTAAGATTTAGTATAACATAAGCATGGTCATAAAAGTGTTAATTTAACTTGAATAGGTAGTTAAATATGAGGAAACGGAGCATACCAGGTAATGAAAAGTTTCTTAAATAATACACAGAAGATGTTAAATATACTTATGAAATAACACTATCAGGGTTGGATTGGTAATTTATTGATAGTGTGCCAAAGACAATTGGAAAAGATGCTGAAGTGCAAATATATTAAACGTGGTAAAAAGTTTCAGCACACTGTATAACAGATGGATATTGTTACCGCTCACGAATTTTGACAGTAGGATTCTCACCGCCAATGGCGTAAGACTTTAGCCGCCAACACGCCACTTAAGTGAGAATTCAGCCGCCATTCATTTACAGTTTAGGAGGGCCGGTCACCCGGCCACTCCCCGCTGCCGTTCAAAATCGGCCAGCACTCTGGCAATATGGGATTCTTCGATTACTTCGTCATGGATATTACCTCCCCTGGGGGCAAAAGTCAGAGGCTCTCCGGCAAGTGATTCTTTACGTTTATGTTCTGCTGCCTGAAAGAAGGAAATTCCTTCTGTGTCCGGTGCCACCTTTTGTGGCTCTTCTGGTTTTACCCGGCGGTCATGGAAACGGACCAGGTTTAAGGGGATAGCATCAGCATATCGCTTTTTACCACACCAGACCTGAATAGAAGAGAGGTCGAAGGGGTCATAGCGTAAAAGTACCTTCTGGCCCACCAACTCCAGGGCCACTTCGTAGAGGTTACCATCAACCTTAATACAGCCGGTCTTGTCAACTTTTCGTTCTTCTTCCCAGAGGAAGATATCCATGAGTTCTGTAACGGAGATGCGGCGGGGCTGTCGCTGGCTGGCAGCCAACCGGACTTTGGGGGGTTCACCTGTGCCGCCGTGTACCCGCAGGTGGTAGTAGCCGTCCAGCCAGTCGGCCAGAGCGCAGTTCAATTCTTCTATCGTGGTAATCTTCCCATTCTCGATTTGTTCATAGGCCTCGGGCTTGAAGCTGGTGTCCACGAAACGAAAGAAACGTTCAATTTTGCCTCGGCCAGCTGGCCGGTAAGGGCGGCTGTGGCACAGGCGAATGCCCAGTTTGCCGCAGATGCGGGCCAGGTGAACCGAAGAGAAGACAGCGCTGTTATCGCAGTAGAACTGCTCACAGATGCCAAACCGGAGAATAGCTTTTTTGAGGCTGTCCTCCAGGCGGGGGAGCTTTTCGTCCCAGTAGAACTGGGCATGGACCACATAACGGGAATAATCGTCCAGGATGGCAAAAAGGAACACCTTTTTACTCCGCTTGGGATCCCTGGGATCGGGCAGGTAGAGGGTATGCTGGGCATCCGACTGCCAAATCACGTGGACGTCTTCGGCCTCAAAGCGCCGGTGACCACTGGATGTAGACTTGTTGAGAAGTTCCTTGCGACTAGCGCCGGCCTGGCGGAGCTGCCGGGCCAGGGTGCGGACGCTTACCCGACCCCGGGTACTGCAACGCCAACTTGAGAGGTCAGTTGATGGCGAATTTGCTCCCAAATTAAAAAGGTCCACCCCCAGCCAGTGCCTGGTTTTTCAGCCCCCTGGGGAATCCGCAGGTGGGGGAAATGCGTTAGTACCCTTGTCCAGAAGGAGGGATCCAGGGAGGCTCGCAAACGGTCCCAATCCTTCTTCCAGCGCCAGAGGCCCTTCTCTGAGTAAGATTCCGTGGGAAGATCGAGGTTTTCCGCCACGGTCTGCAGTGACTGGCATTTGTCCATTTCCCTCACTACCTGCTCCTGGACGTCCAGGGCTGCTCCCCGGTGAGGGATTAGGAAAGGTGGAAAAAGCCCAAAAGTTCTACCACAAGAGATACACTTAAATCTGAAGATAACAATCTCCAAGATCTCATCCAAAGTGTACAATTTGCGGGTAAAGTGGCCATGGTGGTGGAATTTACCCTGGGCTTGGCAGTGGCGGCACTTTGTGGGCCTCCATTCTTTAGGGTAGCCTCCCAAAGTTAACATGCGATAGGTCTTTACACAGGTTTCCATCTTTCTTTTTCCGCCCCTCCTTGGTGGTTGTCGGCTGACTTGGATAAGCCATCCACCAATCAGTATGCAATCAATCCGCCAAGATGGGCAAGAAAAAAATCGCCTACTTTCCGTCATAGTAGGTGAGCGGCGACAATTAAAACCGTTGACCAGAGTCTTGGAATAGTTCAAAATATTTTTTACCATCAATGGTCCACATTATCTGGCGGCCACTTGATATAAACTGCTCAAAAGGCTTGTTATTCCTGTGTGCTTTTTCCGAAGCTCAATGTATTTATCCGAAATACCGGAGGAATTACAGCCAACGGGAATGGCTTTCGAGTGAATGAGAAGCAAAATACATAAAGATAAAGAAATAGTTGCAGGTTCAAGATAAAAGGGCTAAGGGGCAGGCTCGCTCATTCTACTTATGTAAGCGTAAAATAAAACCCACCTTGAAGCAGGGCGGGCTTTGTGTAAATCTTATTTTTGAATGCGGCAGCCTGACGGCAAGGTGCTCGACCAGGGAAGCAACTCATCTAATGCGTTTTGATCTTGGATATCTACATTAGGCAGTTTCTCAAATAGGTACTGGAGATAGTTAAATGGATTAAGGCCATTTTCCTTGGCTGTTTCAACGATGCTGTATATCGTTGCACTGGCTTTGGCCCCTTTGGGGGTGTTGGCAAACAGCCAGTTTTTACGTCCTATTACAAAGGGTTTAATCGAACGCTCACTGCGGTTATTGTCCAGTTCTAACCTTCCGTCTTGCAAGAAGGCCGTCAGTTTATCCCATTGGCTGAGGCAATAGCTAATAGCCTGACCAAAAGCACTTTTCGGCAATACTCTTGGCTTTTGGAATTTTAGCCATGCCAAAAAAGCCTCCAGTATTGGACGGCTGCGTTCTAACCGGATTTTGTACCGTTCTTCCGGTGTAGCATCGTGCATTTCACGTTCGATGGCAAAGAGTTGGTTGCAGAACTCCAATCCCTCTTTAGTGGCTACCGCTGCGTTGCGCTTTTCCACCGGCAACGCTTTAAGCGCTTCATCAAATTTACGCCTGGCATGGGCCTTATTCGAGTTCTCGAATAAGGCCCATTATCCGAGTGTGAATTTGCAAATTAAAAGGGATGACATTTTGCAAAATAAAATGGATTAAAATTAGCTTGAATTTATCGGTTTTTGCGAAATAAATTAGCCAAATGGGCAAAATTTTTTCACATAGTCACAGTATTTTAGTTAAGATTTTTGCCAAAAAAAAAATGCAGCTAGGATGCCCCTAACCGCATTCTGACATATATTCCTCTGCCAAGAATCACTCTTTCTAAACCCCTCTTACACTGTACCTTGATGCCGGATGCAGATAAAACATAGAGTTAGCAAAGTACAATACCCAATCCCTATCTATTTCAATACGACAAGGCAAGAATGTTTCCCCAACCTTAATCTCAAAGCATTCCCCACAGTGTAGAGAGAAAGGTTCGTCGTCTATTCCATGGATCTCCCAACGGTCCTTTTGGCTAGAGTATAATAGTTTACCTTGTTTTAGCATTTTAATTTAAGCCTCCCTCCTCGGGCAGATGCCTAACAGTGAAGGATATGTGGCTTTGTCATATCATAAGCCTCACATACCATTTTCTTTAGCAGCAGGGCGAATTAATCTATCAATCTGCCCAGTTTTTTTAAGCAGCCGTAGTTCTTAAGTTTAAAGACCTGCTTCCTGAGCAGATTTAATTACCGCCTCTTCATCAATACATTCAAGTCTTTTCTGGCACCCATAAAGCAGGCAGTTAGTAGCTAAATTGTTGATGAGTCTTGGCCATCCCCTAGAACGGGTGGCAATAGCCTCCACTGCTTGTGGAGAAAATATTTCAAATTTAGCACCTGCTAACTCCAGGTGATGTAAGATATAGTTTTTCACCTCTTCTTTATCTAAGGGTGTGACCTTGTAACGCATGATAATACGCTGATTTAACGACTGATTATGGGATAAAGCTAAACGATCCAGTAGATAAGGCAATCCCGCCAATACCAAAATAAACGGATTATCCGAATCCATTGTAAAATTAAACAGGATGCTTAAGTCATTTAGAAACTTGTTGTTAGATAACTGCATTTCATCTAGAATAAATACAGGAGTTATCTTTTTTTCATAAAATAGGCTGGTTACTCCCTCTTGAATTTGCTTAAATAGATCAACTTTTCTAAAGGTAGGTTCTTCACCTAGCCCATAGCACAGTCCCCGGTAAAAATCCATCACCGTACCTGTAGACAAAGGAAAATAAATAACTTTGTAAAGTGAGGGATTTAAGCTTAAAGCAAAGTTTCTGAGGACAGAAGTTTTACCGGCACCAGGCTCACCCACTACCACCCCAATGCCCCTTGAATCTTTAAGGTAATTAAGCCGTGCCATTAATTCAGTAAAGCTTTTAGAGGGAAAAAGGTGCTTTGTCTCAATTTCTTTGGTAAATGGTTTTCTGCTTAGAGAGTAAAATGCTCTATACATTATGTTCCCTCCCTGGAATCATACATTTCCTGAAAGGATAGCGCGGCTTCTTCTTTTTCCTTTTGCCTTTTTTCCCTTTTAATTCTGGCGTTATCACTGTAAATTACAGGCAAAGCTTTGGCCACTTCTTTCCCCTCTACATAGATAAACACCTGTTCTAGTTTTTCAGGATCAAAACGAACCTCGATTTGTTGCCCAATAAACTGGGGAGGCACTTCAAAAAGCAAGGAATTAATTGAGATAGTGCCATCATGCTTAACCTTACGCTTTTCTCTTTTTAAGAAAAGGGCGTCCAAAGCTTTGGGGTTATCTATCATTTTTACCCGGCTAAACTGAGACATAAACATGTCTAGTGGGCTCATCTCAAGAGCGGAATGAACCTTTCGATGATAATCTTCCTCCAGCCAACGCCAAAAGGCTTGGTTTAAGGTCTCGATTGAAGTAAGAGCATCTTTAGTTAAAGTAGGCAAGAACCTCTGGCGTACGGTACCGAAAAAACGTTCGATTTTCCCTTTACTTGCCGCATCATAGGGTTTGGTATGAATTAAGGTGATACCTAACGAAGCACATGCTATGCTAAACTGGTCCGATTTGTATACTTTACCGTTATCCACATAGATCATCTTAGGAATGCCTCTACGTATTAATGCTTCTTTAAACACATGCTTTAGGGAATCAAATTTCTCGGATAAAACGAACTCAGCATAGGGAACAAGCCTTGAACAATCATCAATAAAAGCAAATAGATTTGTCCTAACCTTTTTACCGGAAACAATAATATAGGGGCCTACTGCCATATCGCCTTGCCAAAGTATGTTCACTTCTTCATAACTGAATCTTTTTCTGTCGGGAGATTTAGTTTCTACTTTCCCTACCAGCCCTTCATTTTTTAGAAACCTATATAGGGTCGAGTATGAGATATTTTGAGGCAAAAAGAGTGCATCTTTAACCAGTTTTTCATAAAACAACGTTACATTCAGTTCCCGATGTTCGCTACGCAAAGCCAAAATTTTTTCTTTCAATTCTTCGGGGATGTTTCTTACAGAACCTTTATCAGACCGACCCTTAGGCTTTAATCCCTCAAAACCACATCTACGATATGCTTTAACCCAAAATTCTATCGTTTTAGGGGCAAATTCTTTTACGCCGTAGTGGGGCACATCATGGGGGTGACTAGCAATTTGAGCTAGATAGTCTTTTTGACTGGTAACCTGTCCATTTAAAATGGGCGCAATTAGGCCGTAACGAAATAGGGCAACTGCTTCTCTTTCTTTTTCATCCATTTTTTCTTACTCCTCATAATGTTTTTTTGTAGCTAGCCGGCTAGAAACTCTCAAAAAACATTTTAGAGGAAGAAAGACCGTGGCTCCACGCAAAAGTTATGTGGTTCAAGATTTAACTTAATTTTTAACGCTTTTTGTAGTAAAATTAATTTGCATTTGGTTGGGCCATGAACGCTCTTAGGAAGTGATTATGAAACCTTTGGCTGAAGGTTTCCACTGTGGCTGCAGTGTTAATCAAATCCATGAGCTTCATGGCTTTTTCTTTTTTTATCCTGCATAATATATGCGCCGTAACCCTTATCCCTAAAAAAGGCCTCTATCCAGTTTAAGTTATTCATAAATCTTTTTTTAATGAACTGTAGATGCTGGCGTTTCAGGTTTAGAAGAACCTGTTTACCTGATGCAGCGCATTGGATTAATTTCATAATCACTCTTAGAGGTAGCTGATAGTAGGGTAATAGGAAGATCGGCAACAGGGAAATAGTTTTACAGCAGGAGGGGCAGAAATACCTGCAAACCGGTACTTTTACTGCCTTCTTTATGAGGTGTATATATCTCCAGTAAAAGCCATGCCTTTTTAGTTTTACTTTAGCTTTGCAGCTAGGGCATACTTCAAATGCCGGGAAATGATTCTCTATGCCTAGTTTAATGTATTTGGTCATACTGATTTTAAAGTCGTAAAGTATTTGCAAGATGCTCACCCTAATTCACTTTGACAAAATTATATCAAATAAAATTAGGGATGCTTAGCCTTAAAGGTAAATAGAAAATGAAAAATCTACTCCGGTTTTGGAGTAGATAAATTAAAAGTTTACATCCGAGATGTATGATTATCCGAGGAGATTCTGCGCGGCTGTATAACTGCTGAATTTTCACCGTTCTTCTCAAATAATCCTGCCCCTATTACAATAGAAATGTACCTCAATATTTCTGTTGTGAAAGGAGGCAGTTATGAGTACAAGACAATACGGATGCCAGTCGTTTGATTCATTGAAGAAGGGTCTACTAAAACTACTTCAGGACAAGGCCTACAGAAATGATACTATCAATAATTATCGCCGGAAGTTGAATCAGCTTGAGCGATATATGATTGAGAATGACATCGTTACTTATGACCCGTCTGTCGGCCAGAGATTTATTGATAATTATTTTTCAACGCATGTACTCAGCAAAGGAAACCGGCAATACATTAATACAGTCATTCATCGATTAGATGATTACTGTGTTGGTGAGTATCAAATCCAGCGAAAACAGGAACTCACCCCGTTGCCCGAAAGATACACCACATTGATGGATGCATATCTGCAGAAATGCAGGGATGATGGAAACAGGGAATCAACAATCATTGGAAAGAGATATTTCCTTCGGGAATTCTATTGCCATCTCGAATCCCTTGGATGCCATGACCTAAGGGATGCGGACGCTGCCATCATCGGCAGGGCATGCCTCATGCAGAACAACAAAGACGGATGGGCTGTCATTAGGATGTTTCTGCGGTATCTAAATTGTGCCGGTCTGATAAATCATGATTTCTCAACTATCATCCCTCATTTTAAGAGAGCGTTCCGCCTTCCGAGTACCTATACAGAGGATGAAATCAACCGTTTTGAGGAAACGATAGATACTAACTCCAAAATCGGGAAACGCGATTATGCGATGCTGCTTCTCGCAACTCGGCTTGGTATGAGATCCGGCGATATAGTAAACCTCACTTTTTCGTCGCTTGACTTCGGTAACGACACTATCAGTATTACACAGGAAAAGACGGGTGAGCCTCTTGTCCTTCCCATGATCCCAGCTGTAAAAACTGCATTAGCTGATTATCTTAAGAACGGAAGGCCGGAATCGGGTCAGCCTTATGTATTCCTGAGGGCAAATGCCCCGTTCGAGAAGATAACTGCTTCTGTAGTCCGCTTCGAGACTAATAAATATTTCGGTAAAGCTGGCATAGATATCACTGATAAGAAGCATGGTCCCCATGTGTTCCGTTCTTCTCTGGCCAGTTCAATGATAAATCATTTGGTGTCATACGATGTAGTACGGAAAATCCTTGGACATACAGACCCTGATGCCGTCAAGCACTATGCAAGGGTTGATATCGAGAGGCTTCGCGAGTATGCTATTGAGCCTCCTGCACCTTCCGGTTGTTTCAAAGAGTTTCTGGAAGGGAGGCGGCGGTTATGACAACATTCAATAGCCCCTTCCGGAAAGAACTTGAAGATTTCTTGTCCTTGCGACAGGTATCACTCAGTAAGAGCGCATATGCCCATGACTGTCATTATCTTGCAGATTTTGATGCGTTTGCAGCTAGATATACAAATGAAAAGTCCGTATCAGAAGCCTTGATTAATAACTGGATTCATACCCTGAACGGAAAAAGCAGTTCCATAGCAAATAAGGTTATAGTCATACGTATTTTTCTTAAGTACCTTAACAGTATCGGGATTACCGCTTACATTCCTCCGATACCCAAGGTCGCTGATGATTATGTCCCACATATCTTCTCGGATGAGGAACTGGAACGGATATATCAACAGGCAGACAATCTTGATGCCTCAAACACAAAGAAGAATCCGCTGATTCAGTTCGAGTTTCCCATGGTCATCAGGCTCATGTATGGCTGCGGGCTCCGGATAGGAGAGACGCTTGCCTTAAAGATGAGGGATGTCGACCTGATTGGTGGGTTCTTGATTATGAGGCATACAAAAGGTAACAAGCAGCGTCTGGTGCCGATGAATCCTTTGTTGACTGAGATTCTGGAACGTTACTGTCTGGCAATGGGCATCGTTGGGGTTCCAGATGCCTGGCTGTTTCCCGTTTATGGAAAAGATGAGTCAATGACGCCGAGGGATGCCCAGCACTGGTTTGAGAAGATACTCCGTCTTGCGGAGATATCTTTTCCTGGACGGAAAAAGCATGAACGCGGTCCCTGCCTGCATTGCATGCGTCATGCTTTCGTCTTCAAGTCCTTTATCGCTGCAGAAAAAGCCGGGAGAAGGATTGATGATTCAGTACCTTATCTCTCCATATATCTCGGGCATGACAGCCTGCAGGAAACCGAAAAATACATGAAGTTCAGCAGTGAACTGTTCCCCGAGGCAATGGAGCTGTTCTCTGATTATTCAGCAGATGTATTTCCGGAGGTGGCGTATGAAACATAAAGCCTCCTCATTTCTTAAACTGCTGAACAGTTTTTTAACAGAATACCTTCCGGGTGCTGTAGGTGCCAGCCCGAATACGATAAAATCGTACAAAGCAGCTTTCAGACTGCTTCTGAAATATATGTATCAGGAGAAAGGTATCTCAGCTGACCAGATATCTTTTGAGACTCTCGATTACCAGACAATGATCGACTTCTTGTTGTGGCTTGAAAAGTCCCGAGGATGTAGTGCAACCACCAAGAACCAGCGCCTGTCAGCACTCGCGTCATTCTCCTCTTATGCACAAAACAGGGATTTCGCAGCTGCGTCGACATTCAGAAGCAGTGTCACAAAGATTCCGATGAAGAAGGCCACACATAAGAATCGGGCGATCTTCACAAGAGAAGAGGTCACAATCCTGCTGAGGCTTCCGGACGATCACTATGAGATCGGTCTTAGGGATAAAGTACTTCTGAGTCTCATGTATGCTAGTGGCGCAAGGGCTCAGGAAATATGTGACCTTACTGTGAAGGACATTCAATTCTCAGAAAAAGGCGCTTCTCTTAACATCACTGGAAAGGGACATAAAAAGAGAAGAATTGGGATTTCTTATGCATGCGTGTCTCTTTTGAAGGGCTACATTGATCATAGGAAGATAGCATCGCTTCCGGAAAGGCATATATTCTCCAGCCAGACACACGAAAAGATGACCGTATCCTGCATCGAAGAAATTTTCAAAAAATATGTCTGGATAGCAAAGCAGAAGAATCCCGGCTTATTTATTGATAACAGTTATACGCCCCATTCAATGAGGCACTCGACAGCAAGCCATATGTTAGAAGCAGGTGTCCCGCTTGCTGTGATTAAGAATTTTCTGGGGCACTCGTCATTACAGTCGACTCAGATTTATGCTGAGATATCTCAGAATACTGTGGATAAGCATCTGAAGGAGTGGAATGAGCGGTGGTTCTCAATACCGGCTAACGCAGATCATAACACTGTCCGTGACAATGAGTTGCCTGATTTTCTACGATGATTGTTTCATTATGATTATCTGAGAAGGTTTTAAAGCTTTACCTATCTCTTCAGCTTTAAGCATACTTTCTCGGATAATCATACATCTGGGATAATGGGCCCAACATCCAACTAAAGTGATATCCGGCAGCCCGTTATAGCCTGCATAACCGTCGACGTGCAAATATCCCTTAAAACCTGATAAAAACCGGCAGGGATGCTTGCTCGCCCGGGTCGTCTGGTAATCATAGAGGACTATTGCCGGGCCTTCCCGTCCGGTACGGTAGAGCCATAGGTAAGACGTGCTTTCTGCCGGGCGGCCTGGTTCACGCAACACTTGCAAGGTAGTTTCGTCAGAATGCAAGATATCTCGTTTTAGCAGATGCTGGTGCATCCTCTCGTATAGGGGATATAGCCATCGTTCTGCACCCTGGACCATCCAGTTGGCCAAAGTTTGCCTGGACAGTTCTATACCCAGACGGGACAACTGCTGCTCCTGACGATAAAGCGGCAGGCCTTCCACATATTTTTGTGTCATGATGTAAGCCATGGCTGAGGGGGAAACTAAACTTCCCGGCAACACAGGTGCAGGCATGGGTGCGGTTACGATGGGCGTTTGAATATTCTCCCGGTCACAGTGCCGGCAAGCGTAAACGTAACGCACATGTTTGACTACATAAGCCTGGGCAGGGATGATCTTAAGCTCCTGCCTTACCTCTGTACTCATTTCATGTAACGCTCCGCCACAACAGGGACACACCTGTTCTTCGGGAGGCAGGCGGTATTCGATGGTCTCTACCGGCAGGTTTTCCAACTGCGCCTCACGGTGCCCTTGTTTCTTGCGACGACGATAGGTAATTTCCTCAATTGTGGGTTCTTTTGAGGATGGTTGAGCCTCCGCTTCCGCCTCGTTAAAAAGCTGCAGTTGATCTGGGTTAGTCTTCTCGCTGGAAGTGCCAAATTGTCGATGTTGGCTTAGGTGGAACTGTTCCATAAACCAGTTTAGCTTGGCGGTAAGTTCTGCGTTTTGCTGCTCCAGTAAAGCGCATCTATTTTGAAGTTCTTCGATGGTTTTGGCGGTATTATTCATAAAGTTTTAATTCGACATAGGCCCTTTAAAAACCTTTAAAATCGAGACTTAAAGCCAAATAAAAAGGTTACAGCACTGTCCGTGCAGTAACCTTAGGGTGAGCCTGACGTTGCTGAAGGGGTAGGCCGTCTAGTAACCAGCGTAACTCCCGGCGAGTAATCGTTGTGACAGTGGCTGTACTGTTTTTCTCCGGCCACTGGAATTTTCCTTTCTCCAGCCGCCGGTAATGAAGCCAAAAACCATTATGCTCCCACTGGAGGATTTTAAGTTTATCACGTTTCCGGTTACAGAATACAAAAAGGGCGGGAGAAAAAGGATCTAGTTCAAATCCTTCTTTGACCAAAACTGCTAAGCCATCAATGGACTTACGAAGGTCCGTGCTTCCGCAGGCCAGGTAAACCCGTTCCAAGTTTGATTCACCTATCATTGTGCACTCAGCACTTTCACCACGTCTGCTAATAATTTTGGATCAAACCCTGACTTGACTTCTACTGCGACCTGGCCTACCCTTACCAACAAAGAAGTTTGAAGGCATGTGTCGCTAAGATTGAGTGGCAGCCAAGATAATGTAGTCACAGTGGATGTCTGTTTCTCTTTTCTAAGCCAGTACCTTAATTGATGGAGCTTTACGTTGTTGGCCACACACCATGCAGGTGCACTCTGGCCGCTCTCTTTAAATTCCTTTACCCTGGCTGCCCAAAAGTCTCGTAGTTCTTCTTTAGTCATGAAAAAATCCTCCTTTATCGACTCTATTTTGCTAAGAGTATCTCATAAAGAAGGATGGTGGGCTAGGTGGGGGCTATTTGACGCTTACGCTATTTTAATACATTCTTCTGCATCTTCTTTGCTTACCAAAAGAGGATCCTCTGCAGGGTATCTGGTCTCAATATAATATGTGTTTACAAAAGCCATATCCTTTATGAATTCACCCAAAGCCTTATCATAAGACATAGCCTTCTTACAGAGCTTAACCAAATTATGCCCTTCTTGCAGTTCTCCTGTAGCATTTATAAGAAAGCCTTTTAGATATTTCTCTATAGCTTGTTGGCAATGAAAACATACTATCCCATTATCGGCATCATGCTCATGTAAAATTTCAGCACTTCTCATATCCTTTTTTGCCATCTCAAACCATTCTTTATGCTTTATCGAATCAACCAATCAAACTCACCCCTGTTCTTTTAATGATGTTTGCAAAGCTTGCCTTGTCATCTTTATATCTCGACCACTCTGATGGTGTATATATGACTATGTCCAAATCCACATCATATTCTATATCAACAAGCATCTCTCTTAATGTTTGCCTTTTATTTTGTGTCTCAAGGATTACGCAAATATCTATGTCGCTGCCACGCTTAACCAAGCCCTTCGCACATGAGCCAAAAAGGATAATATCCTTTGGAGTGTATTTATTTATAATCTGATTCTTTATTTTTTCAATCTCATTATCATAAGGACACATATTATCACCCTATGCTTCTTTGTTTTTTCTAATTTTTATTATAGCATCAACAACACCTAATATTTCAGCCCTTTGCAATATCTTCGTAGAACATTAATTTAATGTGGTACTTTGATTGTTACCACCCAAGCACATTCGGATTGACCCCCGAATTTTGGACAAAGTTTCTTAATTTCTCATGATTTCACACGATTGCATCTTTGTTTAACCTGTTGACTATTTCCTTATGGTTTAAGAAGCGCGTCAAGGTTTCGCTTCGCCGCGTTGCGACCTTGACCCTTTCTTAAACCATAAGACTTTATTCTTACAGGTTAAACGAATAATTCTAAACCGTAATTTTCAAGACTTTTTCGCCATTTCTAAGGTAGAGGAGCTTTTTAAGTTTATCGTTCTCGGTTTCAAGTTCGTTATAGTAACTATTATTAACAGTTTTCCCCTTATTATTTTTTTGCACAGGAGGGTTTTTATATTGTTTTACCCATTTGGCAACCATTGATTTAGCAATTTCATGCTGCCGGGCTACTAAGGACATATTGCCCGTCTCAATTGCTTCTTTGACTATTTGTTGTTTAAATTCATCGCTGTATTTTTTCCTGGTCATAAAAATTCCCCCTACACTAAGTTTATCATTGCTTAAGAAACGATGTCCAATCCAGTTAGGGGGCTTAAGAGCCCTTGGTCTATGTAACTATACAAAGTTTTGGTGCAGACAATGGTAGCATCTTGCCATTTAGGATCTCGTTTGCATAAACCGGCAACTGCATCTGGCGACCATTTTTCGTGCAGTATCTTATCTTCTGCAAATTTTAGAAAATCTTCAACTTGAGCCAGCTTGCATTTTGCTCCACAATTCATGCGATTTTTTTCATACACCGCCTGTCCAGTTTCGGGGAAATAATCTTCATAAGTTGATAAATCCGAACGCCTTTGAATTGTGGTTCCTCTTTTAATTTCGCGACTAATTGTACTTGGTGAGCGACCTAGCTTGTTAGCAATATAACGTTGAGTTTTACCTTCTTTTAAGAGAGCGGCAATCTGACCTCGTTCAAAAACACTTAGGTGTTTAAAAGAACGTACAGTTGTGGTAGACTTGGATTGAACAGCCATAGTAGAGACCTCCTGTATGTTTGGAGTAGACACCTAAATCATACATGATTTCTCACTATGGTTGTTTATTTTTTTACTGTATTTTACCTGTTGCATTTAATTTTACAATGAACCGAGATGTTTTTGATTTATTAATCGGTTCAAACAGTATTCCTTGCCGCATAGAGTACGATTATCAGTGGTATGTGATTATGCCGGGAGCCCGCTTCAATTTGCGGATTGGGAATTCGTACAAGGTGGAAATCTAACATCATCCGGGAAGGTGGCGACAAAGCAGTCTCACCTTCTCGGTCACTGGCCAGTATGTCCGTCATACTCTGGACACCATATACTGGCAGTTACAGGTCATTATGATGCGTCAGTAACACTATAAAACCTTTCTCCTTACTAAAAAGCGAGATGTTTTTCAATTATTTTATCTAAATATTGTTCTAATTCTTCTTTGCTTAATTTATCAATATCTTCCTCAAAAATTTCTTCATTAGGATAATGTCTTTTATGTATTTCAATTGCAATTAACAAAAAATTCTTCAATATTAATTTATATTGAGCATGATTTTCTTCTTGCCATATTTCTACCACATTTTGGTTTAGGGTTTTTTCAGCTTTTCTTATTAGTTTATCCCGATATAAATCTAAAACAAAATCAAAAATAAACATAGCTATAACAAAAAATATCGGAACTAAATAAACGAAAATAAGTATATCTTGAACATTATTAATTCTTGGCTTTGTTATTATACCACTGGAACTTAACGAGATAAAAAGGGATATTAATTTACCGTTCACTCCATTAAAAGGGGAGTACTTCTCCATTTTATTAGCTCTATTTATAATGCTATTTTTAACCGCACATAACGTATTCCATTTTGTCTGAAAGATGTCCCGTTGAACAGAAAAAGCCCTAACAGCAGAAGCGACTGCTGTGAAAAGATGAGTTAAATAAATATATGCATTTTCATCTTCTTTATAATCACTTCTCAATTTTATAAAATATTCTTCAATCAACATGTGCCCAAACTTGGCGTGGTTTTGATTGCCTGACCTATGGGCGGGTAAAGCCAACACTAAATCTAATGCTTGTTCTATTCTCAAAGGTATTTTCCCACTCATATTTATCACCTTCAATCGTCCTTATGATACTGCCAATCAATACTGCCATTTCCATTATCATCAACGCTTACTACAATATTTCCCCTATACCTCGTGGATAGAACTTTCTTTCTTGTGTACTTTTTATATTTGTTATGAGCATCTGTATCGGGCTTTTTCCCTACAGAAACAATTGTGTATTCAGGGTTAATTAACTTCACAGCATCTTCATGAAAACCAGATTCCCTACCATGGTGTGCGGCCTTTAATATGTTAATATTAGATATTTTATCAGAATAATTCTCAACAATATAATCCCAGCATTCTTTTTCTGCATCGCCCGCTAAAATAAATTTATAGCCTTTATGTGTTATCAATAGGACATAACTTAACAGATTCCAATTATTTTTCTCCTTAGCTAATTTTTTTAAATCTGGAGTGGGACAAAGTAACTCTATTCCATCATCTGTCCAATATTGACCAGTGTCACCAGCATTATTAACAATATTTTTTGGATTATTACTTGAGTTTTTTAATTCAATGTAAGTATCCCAGTCTTCTTCTTTATATTCTGTTTCTTCAAAATCTGGTTTTTCTACATCAACGCCACTGTGCCAAAAATTTGTTATTGAAATCTGTCCCTTTTTAACAAGATCATACAAACCAGACATGTGATCCATATGAGGATGAGTCAGCACAAATCGAAAAATTGAATTAATGCCCTGATTTTTCAGATATTCAATAGGATTACATAGCGGAATATTATATCCTTTTTCGAAAAGCACTTGACTAAAAGATTTAAATAAAAGTTCATATTTGCTAATACCATATTGTTCCATAAGCTCCTGTTTAGTTTCTTCGTCCAATGCTTGTCCATTATTTATATCTACTAGTATCGTCCTTTCAGGAAATTGTATTAAAGCACAATCGCCGTGACCTACATTTAAAAAATGGATTTTAAACATTTAGAATATCGCCCCCTAATTACCAATAATAATTATTTCCACCCTGCCATCAGATGCTTCCGCTTTTCCCTGCCGTCCAGCACCTTAGCACAGCTTTCCCAGTCAACTTTGCCCACATGAACATGGTATCTTAATTCAAAAGGGTGCTGTTTGGGAATGACATCAATCCTTCGCTTTGCTTCCTCAATATCATTTAGTGCAACATTAATCCAGACATCTTCTAAAACGTCAGGAATCTGCCCGAACATGCCGTAGATATTGGCAAACCGCTCGGAAAGGAGAGAATGCACCCTGTCCTCCACCGACCCTTTATACCTCATGTTGTAAATAAAAACTTTGTCATAAACCTGCCCGATACGCTGAATCCTGCCTTTTCTCTGTTCTAGCCGTGTAGGGTTCCAGGGCAGGTCAAGGTTTATCAGTGAACCCAAAGTCTGTAGATTTAACCCTTCGCTGGCAGCGTCTGTACCTACCAAAACCCGCAGTTCCCGCCTTCTTACCATCTGCTTGATTTCTTCCTTGCTCCGTTTTTCATAAATGTCGCCGATAAATATTCCTGATTTATCTCCGCCTGCATAAATACCGATTTTTTCATTAGGCAGGTCGTTGGATAAATTCTCGGCCACCCAGTAGGCAGAATCATAATATTGTGAAAAGATAATGCAGCCCCGTCCGATCCAATTATCTTCGAGCAGAAGTTTGAGCAGCAGCTTGTATTTTGGGTCTTTTTCCTTATTGGCATTAAGGGTTTCAATAAATTTCACCAGGCAGGTTCTTTCTTCATCCGTTATGTTTTTGATTTCGCTCTGCAGGGCCTTTTCTTCTGCAATATCCTCTTCTTCATAGTCTTCCTCATCAATAACCTGGCCCCAGTTAGCAAGCATTTTTTCTGCAGTGTTTTTGCCTGCAACGATGGTGCTGCCGACCCTTTTTAAGAGCAAAGTCTTTAAAAATCCGCCGCCCTTTACCCTCTTCTGCAAGAGTTCGCAAAATTCTTCCGCATACCCGTAGGCTTCTTTCAAATACGGCGGCAAGACAATGGCTTCCTCATCGCTCTCCCCCAGCAATTCTACCTCGACTTTTTTCAGATACGGCTCGCCTGTTTCGGGATTGATGGTGTTTTCCAGGAAATCCCGTGTCCTGCGCACTATATGTCTGATAAAAGGGTTATGTTCCGTAATAAAATTATCATCAATTATTCTCCCGATCCTTCTTTGGTCAGGTCGGCTTAACTGTTCTCTCGCTTCGGGCTTGATGACAAATTCATCATCAGCCATGCCGAGCTGCCGCCTGATGCGTCCAAAGGTCATCTCACCCTCGGCAGCAGGCGGGAAAGGATTCCTGATCCATTCCCAGTTTTCCTTATCAAAGCGGTCGAGGCTTTCTTTGCCCATGATCAGGTTAATGGCTCTGACAGGATATCTTCTCCACATACTGAACGGACTGCCCAGCACACTGTCGCTGCCCTGGGCCAGGACGTTTAAAAGATCCCAGGCTTCAATGGGATACAGCTGCACAGGGGTAGCAGTAGCCAACAACATGCTTTTGGTGCGTTTGGAGATTTCAAGGAGGAATTTCAGCAAATTATTGGGGTTTGGTTTTTCATCCTCTTTGCCAGGGCCTAAATTCTTTCTTCTTGCCCTGTGGGCTTCATCGACGATGACGCATTCGTATTCCATATTCAAAAGGTGCTGTATCTGTTCCGAATTGGCAGTGATCAACCCCTGGGAAATAATGCCCACCCGCCTGGGGCACCTTTTGATAGCTCCGTCGTCGCTGGCAGGGTACTTGACGCCGTTTTCGTCCACCCATTCCCTGCCGTCCCAGACTGCCGAGGGCATATCCAAGAGAGTGTTAACCTCATCCTGCCACTGCCATAAAAGGGTCTTGGGGACGATAGCCAGGATGGGTTTGTCACCGTAAAAGGCCATGAGCTGGGCCGATAAGGCAAGCTGGACCGTCTTGCCCAGCCCGACCATATCAGCCAGCACATACCTTGCCCCGTACTTTTTGTGGTCGTTAAAGGCCAGATTTACGAAATATTTTTGGTGTTCCCACAGTCCCAACTCCTGACGGTAGACGGGAGCCTCAACAACAGCAGAAGCAGGCTCTGGGTCTGCCTTCCACTCATCTACTGAATAGATGACCTTCCGTTCAGAGATCCTTTTGATATCTTCAACGATAAAGTCCGCCAGTGGGACAGCATAGGGGCTGTTCCAGAAATAATCGAATTCCTCCTGGACCCATTTTACCCCCTCCTCGGAATCGTCTTCCCAGAGGATTTCGTAATTTAACTTCCAGCCTGTATAAGTTTCGTTTACGCTGCCGATAAAAGATGTTTTTCTCCCATCTTTTAGGGTAATGACTCCTGCCTTTCCGTGGATAAGGCCGAAGACATCGTTGGGAACCACTTTGATCTGGAGTTTTCCGCTATTAATCAGGTCATAAAGCTTTTTCAATCTTCTAGGGGCACTGCTGTATATTTCCTCGGGCTTTTTGCTGCACCACTCCCGCCGCATGGCATTGACCGCAGCGCTGGCCGTAACAGCATCTTCCTTTTGCATTTCTGCGTTGCAGACAACCCTGACACATCCCTTGATTTCTTCAAGGGCTTCACCCGCTATCTCCAAGATGGAAGAACTGAAATAACCCGCAATCCTGTCGTAGCTCAGCGCTCCTTTTAACTTTTCATTTAAGAATGCTTCATCCAACTTTTTTCGTCTGGAAGAATACCGATAAATCATTCCCCTTCACCTGCTTATACACTATCATTCTTTACAAGTTCGGCCAGGAGCCTGGCATACCTTGCCTCTTCCTTCCAGTGGGGCATATTTTCTATATTTTCGAAAGCGGATATAAATTCAAGGATCTCTACGATTGTGTTTCGCTGGCTCCAGTAGTTGGGCAGTTCGTTTTTCAGCCAATTTCTGCCCTGTATGGTGTCTTCGGCTTTGATCGCCTGATGTAGAGCCGCCAGCACATTGCGGAGCAGGGATTTGCTGAAGCTGTCGGCACCGCCCAAGCCGCGCATGCCGAATTCCATGGCAGTCTTAAGCCTCGCCTGATTGGCACGGATGGAAGCAAGGAGGTCTTTGTATTCTCTTACCCCAAACCCCCTGGCTAATTCCTGATAAGCCCCGATTTGGTAGATGCCGTCTTTTTCCAGGTCAAGCCCTTTGATGTAGAACCTTTCTTCGGACGTCAGCATTTTCCAGAGATATGAATCAAAGCCGCTGGGCGTCAGATAGTCGTAAGCTATTTTTACCGCCTCGTTGATGATTTTCTCTACAGGGGATTCATCTCCAGAAACTCTGGTCTTGGAAAGCTCGTAGTTGACATCAATGTCTTCAATCTGCCTATATGAAGTCAGTACCTTCAGGGAAGCCGCATAGGCCGCCAGCAGGTAATCCGTATCGCTGAAATTGGGATCTTCCTTATCATCCAGCTCCCGCATGCTGTCAATCTGTCTTTTTATTTCCAGCTCGATCTCGGGATAGAGCTCGTCGAGATAGGCTGTTTCTTCGGAAGTCTGCTTGCGCAGCACAAGGAGCACAGTGCCTTTAACATAGTTGCCCTGCTTAAGGCCGCTGGCATCGGTTTCCGTGGCAATATTCCAGGCTGCCGTAACCCTTAATCCTGCTGCCCAGAGAATCAGGGTCAAGTCTGCCCACACGCCTACATTCTGGTGGGTAAACATGACAATCTGCATACCGTCCTTGGGCATTTGTTCCGCCAGATTCCGATAGATCTCCACCATGCTCTGGTTAAAACTCTCGCCCGTCCCCTTTACCGCCAGAGCCCTTTTGCTGTCGGCATACCACTCGGGGAAGATATCGAGGAGCATCTTTTTGTCCCAGGCGAGGAAGAATTCTGATAGTTCATGGTAGTTTATTGCATCAGCATAAGGGGGGTCGGTAAGCCAGATCTCTGCTATATTTTTAATTTGACGAGCGTCAGATGTTGTTAAAACATTGATATTATATCTAATGGTAAAGTTGTTCATAGAAAATAACCAACTATTTTTTAAATTTGTTAACCCACGGGTCCCATAATTGAAAAGAGTATTTAAAGCCTGATTGAGAAATGTATTTTGTGAATTCTCTACTCCTGCTCCTGAATGCCATACTCCTAATTTTGAATTCCAGTCACAGCACTTATTCACCCCCAGCAGCCCCACAACCTTCTCCTTCTTCGTCTTCGCATACTGATCAATCAGTTCCATCAGCAGCCCGTGCACCAAGAGCTGCCTGGGATTGAACAGCTGGTGCCAGTAAGTCCAGCCTCTTTCCCTCATTAGCCTCGAGGTTTCGTCCCCTTCTTCAATCCTGCTGTTTGGAATATACCCCTTCTCCTGCCACTCCGCAAACCTTTCCTCAAGGAGCCGCACCACCTTTTTTTCTCTTTCCAGAGCCCCATCGGTGGGTGCGGTGTAATATCTTTCGGTCTTTACGTTTCCCTTTTCATCCACATACTCCCTTTTATACCTGATACAGTAGAGCCGCTCCTGAAAGACATCGTCGGGGCGGGGGATAAATTCATGGGCTTCCCAGCGGCGCAGGCCGTATTCCACCGTTCTATCATCGTGCTTTCTGTCCCTGCGGATAGCAGTTATAGGGGTGGTATTTTTACAGTGGGGGCAGTAAAGACTGCTGTCTTGGATGGTCGCCATCTTCTCCGCCTGCCCCATTTCCGCCTTGGTGGCATCGGATTTTATTTCAATATCAAACCCTTTTTTATCTGCGTTTTCTTTTAAAATAGCTACCGTATTTGTCCCCTTGCCAATCACCCAAGAAGGAGCTAAAGGCACTCGCCAGCCGCATTCGGGGCAGACCGTTTCATTGCAGTAAAGATATGAGTTTGCCCTGTGTCCCTCTTCATTGTGCTCGATCCCCCACGCGGTAATTTGCTTGTCGGCCAGTTCAAAGATCTTCTCCTGAAATGCCCGCAAGCTTGTGATCTCCTCCTCGGAACTACCGTTGATATTAAGAGCTGCCCAGGTCAAAAGCATGGCGATGGGGTTTAAATCAGAGGCATAAACATCACAGCCCATCCTTGCCGCTTCAAAGGGGACGCTCCCCCCGCCACAGAAGCAGTCACCCACCACAGGGATTTTGCCGAACCTTCTCCTGCCAAGTTCCTGCACTAGTTCCTGAAGGGTTGAGGCGTTTGTGCCAAGATATTCGTTGATCTTTTTCCATTCTGTTTCGGGGAGGTTGTCCACTTCTTCAGGCCTTACACAGTAAGTTAATTTCTGGTCATAAGACAGCCTGTTGAAGACCAGCCGCTGCAGGTTTTCCTTTTCTTCCCTGGTTATATCTTTGCGGTAAGATATCTTACCATTACTTTCTTCTTTAAAGTACCTTTTTCTCTCCCCTGGGGTGAGGTTGTCATAGATCTCTTGCATTGGGATGGATTTATTTTTCCTCAGCCACAGTCCTGCTTCGTCCATGGTCAGGATTTTTAAAAATATCTCCCGATCCTTTTTGGGGTTATCGTTGGCAGGCATTAACAACCCCAGCAAAGCTGCCCTAATAAGGATGAGGGGCTTTCTGCCCCACCATTTGCCAAGTCCCGTCAAGGTCTGTCCTAAATTTGCCTTTCTTTCCTTATAGCTTTCCTTGGATACCTTTGATACTGGGAATTGCACCTCTATAAATGATTGCTCAGAATAAGCCATCCTCACACCGCCTCTTTTAGTCATCTATTTTCCTGCCGATCAGCAGGTCGAAAAGCTCCATCTGCCGATTGGACTCTTCCACGGGGTTTTCGGTAAGGGCATATCTTACCGCCTTGCGCCAGCCACGTTTGTCATTCAGCCCACCCGAGGCGGCATTGGTCATGGTAAAAAGCCACCAGCGCTCCTCGGGGCTTAAACCCAGCCAGTTTTTTATCGCCGTCGGGATGACCGACGGGTCGCAGTCCTCAATGGCCCAGGCCAAAAGCACCATTTCCTTGCCAAAAAGACGCTGGACAGGTACCTGCCCGATATGCCATTTGCCAACGGGCAGCTTTTCCTTTTTCAGCCTGCTGTTGAATTCGTCCTTCAGGGCATCTTCGATGAGCTTCCATTTGTATTTGCCCAGCTCCACTTTCGGCCTGTCAATGGTATAATCAATAGTATGGACCTCTGCGTCCTCCTGCCACTTGAAGCGTTCGTAGATAATCACCTTCCCGTCATTACTGCGGGGAATAACCACTAAAAAATGGTGCTGCGACTCAAAAGGATCAAAACCAAAACCGATTGTCCTTCTTCTTTCCGCCATTTATTGTACAATCTCCTGTTCCTTAAAATCTTGCAATGATTTTTTCTTCGTGGCCACCCAGTCCATAAAGTTCTGCCCCGTGGCAAACCGTGCCGTGCCGTATTCCAGGCTGATGTTCACTTTACCATCAGCTATGAAATTATTTCTTACGGCATCAATGCTGTTTTCCAAACGCTCTATCTCCACTTTCAGGGAAGAATCAATGGTCAGCTCAATCCAGCCTTTTTCACCGCCGCCATCATCAACCCTGTACAAGGTTACAATCACATCGGAGAGTTCTGCGCCATGTTTCTTTAAGAGGCCGAGCTCGTGGTAGGTTTCCGCCGTATCGCTGGTTTTGCACCTTTTATACAGTTTAAGAGGCTTATCTTTATAAATGGTAATGCTAGTTCCTTTTGTCCTATCTATCTTTATTTGGATGGTTTCCGAATAAATGCCCTGGGCTTCCGCTACTGCCAAAACAAAGGCAGAGTCTTTGGGAACGATAATCTCACCGTCGCAAATACCGCCGTATTCTTTGGGATTTGAGCCGTCCGTGGTATATTTGATTGTGGTGGCGGGCGCTGACAGAAGTTCCACGACCTTATCATCACCTCTGTCAAAAACCCTGTATTTGAGGGTGATTTTATTCTGCCACTCCACGGGGTCACCAGTTTCATGTCCTCCTGTGCTGTCTACGCACAAAAACGACAGTTTAAGTTCTCGTGTCCTAAATTCGTTTAAATTCTCCACCAGGTTGGAAGCCGTCGTGGCAGGCGCCCCGACTTCGTAGTAAACCTTGTCCCCATACTGGGGGATAAGTTTCAGGGTCACCTCTCCCGTTGAGTCATCCCTGCGAAGTTCCTGAATCAAAACCTTTGTTTTTTCTTTCGGGAACGGTGGTTTTTCAATATAGCCGCCGTGCTCCCGCCAGATACCTTTTTTCAGCATGTCGTCTTTTAAATCATCAAGAGCCCGCGGTAGGTGCCACTGCCAGGCAGGGTTGGTGGCCGCCCGATCTTTAATATCGCTCCAGCGCATTTCCTTCTGGGTAAATAAACGGTCTTCGCATTTTTTTCTGAAGTTATCGTCCGTCACATCAACGGTAAATTTCTGCCTCTGCAAAAGGACATCCCTGATTTGTTTTTCCCCGTTATAATCATTGCCTGTAAATTCCATAAAGAAGTCAGCCTTTAACAGCCCAGTTTTGGCAGGGTAGTAGAGCTGCACAAAGGTTTCCCTGGCTGCCTGCAAAAGCTCCAGCTTGATCCTGTCCCGTTTTTCCAGAGCCTTCTGGTACTGGGGATTGTTCTCGGGCACTTTTTCTTCTTCCATCCTGGCAATAATCTGGTTGATCGCCCTGTGCTCCTTGGCAGCGTGATAGAGTTTATCCATGGTGCTTCTTGTGCCTGATAAAAACATCACCCTGTTTTTATAGCGTTCGTTTTCGTAGAATTTCTGTAAGTCTGGATGTAGGCCCGAGCCTCCCGTATAGGGTTCGAAAAGCACAAGGAGTACCTTATCTTCGGAAAGGCTGATTTCATCCACGGCTGGGAAGACCTGCACCTTTTGATAACAATCCCCTACGGTCGGTTTAAATTTTTCCTCCAGAAAAGCCCTTAATTCTTTTTTGGCGCTTTCGTTATCGTAAGAATCCACCAGCGAGTTTAATTCGGCAATGAGGTTTTTGGTGTTTTTGAAAAAGATCCTGCCGTCCCTGTCAGTAAAGAGATACCATGCCCGCATGACAAATTCATCCAGGGCCCTTTTGACCCGCGTAATGTCCTTCCCTGGCTCGCACAAATACCCTATTGTTTCCTGCAAGGAAAGCCCCAGAAGAGCATTTGGAATGTCGGCAAGGGATGCAACCAAAACCAACTTAGCTAAATCCTGCATGCAGGTTTCGTTCATTGTAGCATCAACAATTTCGGCGACAGCTTTACCATTGGAGGCAATATCATGGGCAATGGCGTTAGCAAGGGAAGGTTTAATCTGGGTCACGGCTGTAAGCATTTCTGGATCGTTGAGGTCAAAAACATAGACATTAACCAGATACTTCTCCTGGGCCTTTGGCTTGTCTCCTCTGTATAACTGGGAAATGATAATCCTCATGAGGCGGATGAGGCCTCTAGTCTGCTGGAAGCCTGGATTTTCTTTAAAGCGGGCGTACAAGTCCCTGATGGAAGGGTGGAATGGGTAAGAATCTTTAATCCCCACAAAAACCTGTTCTGGGGATAGATTGGTATACCCCATTTGTTTCGCTTCCAGGACGGCTTGTTTGTAGGCGTTAGCAATTTCATTTATTTCACTTTCCCCAGGCAGCTCCTTAAAAAGCCTTCTCCTTAAGATGTGATAGATTTCATCTGATGTGCTGCTTACTGGCTCAATGTTTAAAGCAGAACGGTTGACCTCGTTTTCCAGTTCCTTAAAAGATGACTGCAATAACTCGCTTCCGCTCTCATATGTGGCTTTTAAGTCGGAAATAACAAGGCAAACGTTGGAAAGCTCCTCTTTGCCCAAAGCATTGAACAGATTGGCCAAGGCTGTAGTTGTCACTGTGGCCAAATTCGAATCGCCGATCATTTTCGCTTTAGCGTTTTCCAGGTAAGGAGGCAACTCGTCCAGCAAAATAAGGAGCGGCTCTCCCTTTAAAAGGTTAATCCAGGCTGTCTGCCCAGGCGCCTGCAGAGGGGTATAATAATCCTTAAAGACTTCTTTCTTACCCAACTGCTCGGCAATGGCTCCCCAGATGCCGTATGGTGCATCGCTTTCCCTGCCTGTGAAGGCCACAACCTTGATTTTTCCCAGATGGCTGTCTCTGAATCTATCCCCCATTACTTTCTGCCTTAACTCGGGATGCTTGGCCAAAAGTCCTAGGGCAATCATGTTGTGGGTTTTACCGCCGCCCATGGATTGGGTCAGTTTTATCAGGCCCGTCGATCCCTGCCTGTGGAAACGCTTGAAAGCAGTTTCCAATAAGACTTTCATCCCTTGAGTTAGGAAGTTCTCCTCAAAAAAGCGCTGGGGATCGATGCGGTTTTCAATTAAATCAGTTAGATCTAAGACATCATCCCTTTGCGTTTCATCAAAGACGCTCTCTCTCGGCCTACAGAGTTCAAACAAGGTTTTCACTTTTTCAGCCCCTCTCTTATTCCACTTCATATTTTAAAAACTTATACAACTTAATCCATTATTCCAGGCTTGTCCTGCCTGCCGCATCGAATAATCCGCCGTTCTTTGTCCTTATCAAGAGTGAAAAAATAGGTATAAACCATGTTGCGCAGCAGATGACTAATTGTCAAATAATACTTTCGGCCAGGCTTTCAAAATAACAAAGCTCAGTATAGGAGACATTAATAATTATAAGAAAGCCATTTCCAAATGCCTCCAGTTGTTAATTTCAAAAAACCTTTCCGTTTCCTCCCCTCCAACCCGCTTAAAATAAGCATGGGATTTTATGGGAGGAAATAAAGTTTTTCAGTTAATCAGTACTGATTTCCATATTCTTTTTCAAATTCCTCTCTATTTTGTCTGTAAAAAGTTGTTCGAAATGGGCAGGATCAAGGATAAAAGGAAAAAAGGGATAAGTGGCGTAAACCTTGCTTTTCAAGGCTTTGCACTTATCCCTTTGTTATTTCATTATGACTTGAACCTTAACCCTTTCCCCTTATCACTCCCTAAACGGAACCCCTTTTTTCGCGCCCTACTCCACCGTAACACTCTTGGCCAAATTCCGTGGCTTATCCACGTCGCTGCCTCTGGCGACGGCGGCGTAGTAGGCCAGGAGTTGCAAAGGTATTACAGTGAGGACCGGGGCCAGGATGGGCAGAGTTTTGGGCAGGTAAATTACCTGATCCACCGATGCTTGAATTTCTTCGTTCCCTGCGAAAGCTACGGCGGTGACGTTGGCTCCCCGGGCTTTTACTTCTTTAATGTTGCTGACCATTTTATCAAAAAGTGCTTCCTGGGTTGCCAGGGCAATTACCGGGATATTGTCTACAATGAGGGCTAATGTGCCATGTTTAAGTTCGCCTGCAGCGTAAGCTTCAGCATGAATGTAGGAGATCTCTTTTAGTTTTAAGGCTCCTTCCAAGCCGACAGCGAAATCTATACCACGGCCAATGAAAAACGCATCTTCCCATTTGGCAATGCTCTTAGCCCACAATTCAATATTTGCAGCCTGTCCCAGTACTTCATCAGCTAACTCAGGTAATTTTTTTATAGCTAAAGCGAGCTCTTCCGCCTCATGCTGTGAAATCATCCCTTTAGCCTGGGCGAGGTGCATACTCAAAAGATAGATAGCCACCAGCTGCGTAATATATGCTTTAGTGGAAGCTACGGCAATTTCCGGCCCGGCCCAGGTGTAAATCACTTCATCAGCTTCCCTGGAAACGGAGCTACCTACCACGTTGGTAATTGCCACAACTTTAGCTTTCCTTGCTTTGGCCTCCCGGAGAGCAGCTAAAGTATCTGCTGTTTCCCCGGACTGGCTGATTACCAGCACCAGTGTCTTTTCGTCGACCAGCGGGTCCCGGTAGCGGAACTCTGAAGCAATATCCACTTCAACCGGTATGCGCAACATCTTTTCCATCACGTATTTGCCTACCATACCGGCATAGGAGGCAGTCCCGCAGGCTACCACCGCAATTTTTTCGAACTTCGCAATCTCTGTCGGGGTCATTTGCAAACCTAAGTCCACAATTCCTGCATCGTTAATGCGCCCGGAAGTCGTATCCTTTATTGCACGGGGCTGCTCAAAGATCTCTTTCAGCATGAAGTGGGGGTAACCGCCCCGCTCGGCTGCCTGGATATCCCACTGTACATGGAAAATTTCTTTAACAATTTTCTCTCCCAGGGAATTATATACGGTAACGCCATCTGCAGTTAAGACAGCCATTTCGCCATCTTCCAGGATGTAAGTCTCCCTGGTATGGTTGAGAATTGCCGGGATGTCGGATGCCAGGAAATACTCTTCCTGTCCAAGGCCCACAACCAGCGGGCTGTCCTTGCGCACTGCCACTATTTTGTCCGGCTCTTTGGTGCTCATTATGGCCAAGGCATAGGAACCCTCCAATAAACGGACCATGTCTTGTACTGCAGCTGCCAAATCACCTTTGTAGTGATGCTCAATTAAGTGGGGCAGCACCTCGGTATCTGTCTCGGACTTAAAAGTATGTCCTTTATTAATCAACCATTCTTTCAGCTTTTGGTAGTTTTCAATGATGCCGTTATGCACTACCACAAAAGCATCGCTGCATCCTGTATGAGGATGGGCATTTGTATCGGAAGGCTTACCGTGGGTAGCCCAGCGGGTGTGGCCTATTCCCATGTAGCCTGCGGGTAAATTATCCACTAATTTATCTTTTAATACTTGCAATTTGCCAACTGTTTTCGCAATTTCCAAGCTACTGTCCGCTAAGACAGCTATTCCCGCGGAATCATAGCCCCTGTACTCTAATTTCTCCAACCCTCCCAACAAAATGGGAGCTGCCTGCTTTTTGCCTAAATATCCTACAATACCACACATTTTCCACTCACTCCTTACGTTGATTTGAAAAAAGCGTAAGGAAACGGAACTTAGCTACCCGGCAGTATTTGTGCTAAAGATTGCTCTTTAGGTTTGTACCGCCTTTGCGGTCGTAGCCGACCGGGAGGACACCCGCCGAAATTTCGATCATCCTCCTCCTCGTCAACCATGCCGCCGGTGGCGGCAGTCGTTAGACTCATGTCGGTGCACCCAACATGTGGTTCTGGCGCTTTCTGTTTTTTTATGTTCCATTTCTTACGCTAAAGGGAAATAGCTCCAGTTTCACCTCCATTCCAGAGTATCTATCACCGCCCATTGGCTTGGGTCCCCGGTTGCACGCTGCAAACCGGGACCGGCGACCGGTGACTTATATGCAACAAAAATAATCATAACATTATTTCAGACGTTTTGAAACAAGATTTAGTTCCTTCCGAACCCTGGAAAGATTTGGCTAAGGCTCTCAGTTGAAGGCTGACGGCTGCATTGGCCATCAGCCCCTGATTATACTTGCCAGCCGCTCTGCTATTTCTTCCAATTGGCCTTGTTCAGGCCCTTCAGCCATAATCCGGATGAGGGGTTCCGTGCCGGAGGGACGGACCAGGATGCGGCCTTCTTCCCCTAAGGTAGCTTCAGCTTCCTCGATGGCTTTAAGAAAAGCCGGGTTTTCCATCGCCTGTTTTTTATCCTGCACCCGTACGTTCACCAAGACTTGGGGAAAACGTTTCATCCGGGCCGCCAAAGCGCTGAGCGGCTGCCCGCTTTCAACTGCTGCCAAAAGGAGCTGGAGTGCCGTCATCAGTCCGTCGCCGGTGGTATTATGGTCCAGGAAAATGATATGTCCCGACTGCTCGCCTCCCAGACTTGCCCCGCTCCTGACCATTTCTTCCAAAACATAACGGTCTCCCACCTTGACCTGTTTCACTGCTATTCCGGCTTTCTTCAATGCCTGGTGCAGTCCCAAGTTGCTCATAACGGTAACTACAACGGTGTTATTTTTCAGCAGCCCTTTTTCTTTCAGCCTCAAGCCGCAAATGACCATAATCTGGTCCCCGTCCACCAGGTTGCCCTTTTCATCCACAGCCAGTACCCGGTCGGCATCACCGTCGTGGGCCAGGCCCAGGTGGGCCTTATGCATAACTACTGCCTCCATCAGGCTTTCCGGGTGGGTTGAGCCGGAGTTTAGATTGATATTAGTACCATCCGGATTATTATGTAAACAAATTACTTCCGCGCCCAAAGCCCGTAAGACCATTGGTGTAACTCTATAGGAGGCGCCGTTGGCGCAGTCAACCACGATTTTTAACCCTGCCAGGCTCCCCTGGAAAGTGCTTTTAGCAAAGTCAGCATATATCTCTACTGCATTGTCCACTTCAATTATTCTGCCAACCTCTGTTCCTGTGGGCCTGGGAGCGGTATCCTCTTCTGCTAATACCATGCCCTCAATTTGCTCTTCCACTTCATCGGGGAGCTTATAGCCCCTTGAGTCAAAAAACTTAATGCCGTTATCAGCCACCGGGTTATGAGAAGCAGAAATGACAGCGCCAGCGGTAGCTCCCAGTTTTTTGGTCAAATAGGCAATACCGGGTGTTGGCAGTACACCCAGCCGGTAAACATTGACTCCGGCAGAGAGAATACCCGCCGTTAAAGCAGCTTCCAGCATGTCTCCTGAAATCCTGGTATCCTTGCCAATCGCAATGGTGGCCTCTTTGCTGTCCTTGGCCAGCTGGTTGGCTGCAGCCCTCCCAAGCTTAAAAGCCAGTTCAGGGGTCAGTTCTTTGTTAGCTACGCCCCGTACTCCATCCGTACCAAATAAAACTCCCATAACATTAACTCCTCTCGTCTACATGCAGGAAATATGCATGTTAGCTATCAGCTGTCAGCTACATCAGCCATCAGCTGGCAGCTTAAATCGTAGTTATGTTAACTATATTCTTGCCATCTCAAAAATGTGCCTTTGTGTCCGCTGATCGTCAGCTTACAATCAAACTCTTCACATAGAGCTCTACGGCTTATCAAAAAGTGCAGCAACGATACAATTGGTTACGGTTTTTCAGCCTCTGACGGTGCTGCGGTGGATTTTAAAAATCAAACATCACATCATATTCCTCACTAGGTAAAGCATAAGTGGTAATGATTGCTTCCGCAACCCGCAGCCCGTCAACGGCGGCGCTGACAATACCTCCAGCGTAACCCGGGCCTTCCCCGGCGGGATAAAGGCCTTTCAAGCCTATTACCTGGTAATCGTCGCCGCGCCGGATGCGAATGGGGCTGGAAGTCCTTGTTTCCACCCCTGTCAAAAGGGCATCTTTACCTGCATATCCCTTAATCTTCCGGTCGAAGTCCAACAACGCCTCGTGCAATACTTCACCAACTTCTTTGGGCAAACAGTCCCGCAGGTTAGCCGGGGTTACACCGGGTTTATAAGTGGGGGCGACAGCACCTTGCAAGTCTGTGCTGGACCGGTCCGCCAGGAAATCCTCCACCTTTTGCGCAGGAGCGTGATAATTTTTCCCTCCCAGCTCGAATGCTTTTTTCTCCCAAATCCTCTGAAAGGCAATTCCCGCTAGGGGGTCATTGCCAGGATAATCCTTGGTGCCCACTGTCACCACTAAGCCGCTGTTGGCCACCCCGGAATCACGCCTGTACTCGCTCATGCCGTTGGTAACAACAGTGTTTTCCTCCGATGAACCGGCTACCACGTAACCCCCCGGACACATACAAAAGGAATAAGCCCCTCTGTTGTACTTTTCGCTTTGATAGGTCAGCTTGTAGTCTGCCGCCCCCAAGCCGGGGTGACCGGCGTAGCTGCCGTATTGGGCCCGGTCAATAAAGCTTTGCGGGTGCTCGATCCTTACTCCTATGGCAAAAGGCTTGGGTTCAACGGGCAAATCCCTTGCGGCCAACATGGCGAAAGTGTCCCTGGCGCTGTGGCCGGTAGCCAAAACGGCCACTTCCGCAGGCAATTCATATTTATGATTAACTTGTAAAGCTTTTAAAAGGCCCTTTTCAAAAAATAAATCAGTCACTGTAGCTTGAAAAAACACTTTAGCTCCTAAAGCCAGCAGTTTTTGCCGCAAATTGCAGACAATTTTCCGCAGCCGGTCAGTGCCTAAATGGGGCTTATGGAAGTAGGTTATTTCTGCCGGAGCTCCTGCTTCCACCAGAGTATGCAGCACCTCCGCCACCCTGGGGTCTTTGCTCCTGGTGGTCAGCTTGCCGTCGGAAAAAGTGCCGGCCCCTCCTTCACCGAACTGCACATTGGATTCCGGATTTAGCTGTCCGGTTTCCCAGAACAGAGAAATGTCACGGTGCCTTTCCTCCACTTTTTTGCCCCGTTCCAGAACTACGGGTTTATACCCCAGTTGGGCCAGTTTCAGGGCGGCAAATAATCCTGCCGGCCCGGCTCCAATGACTACAGGGGGCAATTTCAGCCGCTCCGCTCCCCGCTCCAGGGGCTTGAGTGAAGGTTGTTCCGCCGGCGCTACACCCGGCATCTTCTTACGCAAGAGCTGCCTCGCCAGCTCCTTGTCAGCCAATTCCAGATCCAAAGAATACACAAATGCTAATTTTTCTTTTTTTCTGGCATCCAGGGATTGTTTTTTTATAGCCAGGCTTTTGATACTCTTTTCCGGCACTCTGAGCTTCTTGGCAGCTATTTTCAGCAGTTCCTCCCGGGGAGTATCAATGCCGGTTTTGACGTTTTCCAAGCGTATATTCATTATATACCTACTCCTGCATAAATGTGAAAGCAATCTACAGCCAAGTATAGCATTTGTCATGCTCATTGTTAATATCCCAGCATGTGCACCCTTGTAAACGAGTTAGCCCACATGTATTATGGAGCGGGACTGGTTTCCACAGCCGTCGGCAGCGGTGCTGCAGGTCAAAGGCGTAGGAGCTTGTCCAGAGCGAAATAATACATGTGGGCTTTGTCTACAAGCTGAGGCCGCGCTTGCGGCCCTTTTACTCTCTTTCCACTTCCACAACCACTTTCACCGTTTTGGGTTGGGTGGTAATCCCCTCATCAGGAGTAATCACCGGTACTTCCTGGATTAAGTCAGACGCAAGATCACTCACCAGCACTGATTCCGTAGTCAGGTAATCCAGCGTTGCCAGGCTCTGGTATGGCCCATAAGCTTCTACAATGTCAGGCTCCACGGCCACCCTTTTGATCCTGTATCCCGCTGCAGGCTTACCGATTATGGCCGGCTTAACTAAAAGCTTTTGGCTGGGTGTCTCCTTTAAAACCGGAATATAGACCTCCACAAATTCCGGCTTTGTTCTCAGCATGTCATGAATGAGCCTGCCCCTGTTATCCTTTATTTTAAGCGGCAGCTGTTCCTTGAGGCTTTCGGGACTTTCATCTAATGTAACCTCTACAAAAACCTGGTCAATTGCGTCAAGGAGGCTTTTCGGGCCCTGGACTATGACCTCCGTAGGTGTAACTGAAGGCTCCAAACTGGTATAACCCGGCGCTGTCTGCCCTTGCACCAGCACAGCAACCGGCAGTTGGGCCTCAGAAATCTGGTCAATAGCCACACTTACCTGGGAAGGGTTTACGTTGACCAGCTGCAGCCCCACAGGCAGAGCCACTTCTACAGGTTTGATGTTGGGACCGGTAGTAGCCCCTTGGAGATTGACAAAGGCCCTGATGTCCCTGGAATTTACATTATCGATTAGATTCTTGCGCCCTTCAATCCTAATTTTGACGCTGTCAGGTTTATCGGCCACCATCAAGTCATGGGCCAGGTTTCTGGTTTCCAAAGGAACTTGTAATACTTTTTCCTGAGTAGGATTTTTCTCGGTAGTGACCCACATCCATAAAATAACCGCCAGCAATATGGAAATAATCCGGTAGGCCAGATTAGTCTTAAAAAACCTGTGCATTATTTACCCCTCCAATGCCAAAAACTGCCTGATGTCTGCACATTACGGGGCATGAGCAGGTTCTCCAGCAGCTCCCGCAAGTTCTTTTCATCCAAATACCTGGTGAGCTTACCTTCTTCTGCAACTGACACGGTGCCGGTTTCCTCCGAAACAATTACGGCCACTGCATCTGAAACTTCAGTTATTCCGAGCGCAGCCCGGTGCCTGGTACCTAATTGCTTGCTGAGGTAAGGGCTGTCGGTGAGAGGTAAAAAGCAGCCCGCGGCAATCACCCTGTCCCCGCGGACAATAGCTGCTCCATCATGTAAGGGTGTTTTCGGTACAAAAATATTGACCAAAAACTCAGCTGAAACTACGGCATCCAGTTTAATACCCGTTTCAATAAAATCATTAATCCCGGTTTCCCGCTCAATGACAATTAAAGCTCCGTCCTTATTCTTTACAAGGATCTGTACTGCCCTGACCAACTCGTTGATCAAGCGGGACATATCCTCTTCCCCCAGAAAAGTGATGGGCCTGGCAAAAAACTTGCCCCGGCCTAACTGTTCCAGGGCCCTGCGGAGTTCAGGCTGGAAAACAATAGGAAGCGCAACCACAATGGCCAGGCGCACCTGCTCCAGGATCCACTGGATAGTCTGCAGTCCCAGCATCTTACTTAAAAAAGAAGCAACGACCAGTACGGCCAACCCTTTAAGCAATTGAACGGCCCTGGTCCCTTTAATCAACATCATAAAACGGTAAATGACAAAAGCCACGATTACGATATCGATTAAAGCCAAGATTAAATCGAATATATTGTCGATTGGCAAAATAGAGAGCCTGGTTAACATCTTTCCACTCCGAGTTTGATGGTAGATTTTTCTATGAATAATGTAATAAAAATTTGCCTTTGTTTAACTCAGTTAGTATATTATTATTATGTTATCACGGCTTACTAAATTAAGGTAGGTTTATTTGCAGTTTCGACAAAAGCCTAAAAAATACCTTTTAAAAATTACTGAAAATATAGAGCAAAATTGGAACCGGCATACAGGTTGCCCCTGGCATCTACTTACTTTAAAATAGTGATAAAGGAGTTGAACCGGAATGGTTAAAAAATGGCATTTATATTTAACAGTCATCTGCTTGATTTCCGGCGTTCTATTGATTACGCTGTTTAAAACCCAACAAGCCGTCCGGGCCGAAGCCGCAAGCAAAAAAGCCAACAATCTTATCTCCGTAATTGATGGGTTGGAAAAAGAAACAGACGCCCTGGAAGAGAAGATTGCTGCCTTGCGGGAACAGATCGATGCCATCCAGAAAGAGCAAATCAGCGGTGAAGACCGGATGGCAAGTCTAAAGCAAGAGCTGGAAACCCTGAAAATGCAGGCCGGCCTCACCGAAGTAGAAGGCCCCGGCGTAATTGTAGTCCTGGATGATAATGCCAAAGGAGCCGAGGCTGCCAAAACATCGGACCTGTCCACATATAACCCGGAAAAATTTATTATCCACGACAAAAACGTATTATATGTAGTAAATGATTTAAAGAATGCCGGCGCTGAAGCAATCAGCGTCAACAACCAGCGCATCGTGACCACCAGCAACATCCGCTGTGTGGGAACCGTCATCCTGGTCAACTCCACCCGCATGGCACCCCCTTACGAAATAAAGGCCATCGGCGATCCGGAGAAACTTGAGCAAGGAGTTGTCAATGGAATAGATTATTCCTATCTAAAGAAGAATGATTTTCCGGTCAAAATTATCAAAGAGGATAACATTGTGATTCCTGCCTACAAAGGCAGCTATTCCCCCGTCCATGCCCAGCCACAGGAACAGGAGGAAAGCAACAATGAATAAACTGAAAAACTGGCAGATTGCGGTAACATTGGTGCTCTTTGTGCTGGGCATCTTCCTCTCGGTACAGTTCAGGACCCAGCAAACACTGCTTGACTCCCTGGAATCCATGAAAGAAGAGGACCTGGTAGCCATGTGGAAAAACCTGAACGACAAACGCGCTAAGCTGGAACAAGAGATCCAGCTTTTAAACGGACAGTACAGAGAACTTATGGAGCAGTCTAACCTGGGCAAGAGTACCTTCGCCAACGTACAAAAAGATCTGGATAAACTGCGGTTGATTAACGGCTTACTGCCGGCCAAGGGCCCAGGCATTACGTTAACTATCTCCGGGGAATCAGCTGTTTTGGCCGTGGACTTGGTTGACTTAGTCAATGAATTATGGGCTTCCGGCGCCGAAGCAATCGCGATCAATGGCCACCGGATCATAGCCACTACTTCCATTGCCCAGGTGGAAGATGCTTATTCCTTTTACAACACTGTTGACGGGGAAAGACTTTATTACCCCATTGTGATTGAAGCCATCGGCGATGCCAACACTTTGGAAAAAGGACTGACCTTCACCGGAGGCATTATCGATAACCTAAATTCCTTTTCGATTTACCCCCAGATAGAACAAAAACAGGAAGTGGTCATTCCTGCAGTGAAGTACCCCCAGAGATGGCAGGTTGCCAAAATCAAAGAGAACAAGGAGAATTAGCCAAAAGCGGTGTCCAGCCAAAGACACCGCTTTTTAACCAGCGCTTTTCCGGCTGCCCAGGGCAAAGAGAGATATGACCAGTCGCACCGGCCAGAAAGAGAGCTTGCGCTTCATATCCCTTCTTTCCTCATGCAAGCGGGCTAAGTTGCGCTGCAGCTCTTGATTGGCATACTGCATGCTGTCCAGTTGACTTACTTTTTCCTGCAGCTGCTTTTTCAAGCGAACTATTTCGGCCTCGGCCTCCTCAATGGTACGGTTTAAACTGCTCTGTAACTGCAACATTTTGTTTTCCAGCTGTTCATTTTTCACTTTTAACTTGTTTTTCTCCTGGCGTAAATTCACTAACTGCTGGCTTTGTGCCTCCATCTCCTGGATGAGCTGTTCTTCACGCTGCTGCATCTTGCCTAATTCAGCCTTCAGCCTGGCGTTTTCCAGATGCCAATGCTCGTTTTGCATCGCCAGTTCGCTCAGTTTTTGCTGGTAAAGAGCCTGCTCTTCCCGGTAATGGTTTTGCAAGTAAACCAGCTCATCCTGCAGGCTTTCCTTCTCCTGCTGCAAGATACGGGCCTCCGCCAGGCTGCCGGCAGCCTCCTGCCTGGCTTTCTCCAGCTCCTGCTGGGCTTTTTTGATCTGTTCCAAAAACTGAAAGTACCTGTCTTTCATGGCAGGATTGCAGCGCCACACTTCGCCCTCCAACTCTTCAAAGAAGGGATAAGCTCTGAGCACCGGCTCCAAGTTGGTGGAACTGATTCCCATGGCTTTTAGGGCTGCTTCCAAATCTGTCACGCGTAAGCCTTGGGGATAAAGCTCCATCACTAAAATTAGCGCCCTTTCCAGGTCAAGCTGCTCTTTCCCGGCTGTTTGACAAATTCGGGCTAATTTTTGCACCCTCACGCCCTCGCTGTAGACTTCTGCTTCCCTTTCACCGGTAAAATCCAGGGTAAAGGTTGGCAACAGATCACCTACTGTCCAACTGAGTTCCAGAATATGTCCCGGTTCTAAGCCGTTTGCTTTGAACCAGCCTGCAAAGCCTACCAGGACATGCAATTCCCGGAGGTACCAGATACCAGTATTTTTGCCACTTAGCTGGAAATTTAGATAGCATTCCGCAGGAAAATCGCGAAAAATTTTTTCCAGCCGCCTGGTTAAAGTGAGCTTACCCTTTTCCAGGTCATCGGAAGATAAGATATACTGCCGCTTGTTGGGCTGGTTATCTTTGATAATAAGCATCAGTTCCGCTTCCTGCAGCACATTGATTTCTGCCTGCCTGAAGACTTCCAGGGGATCCGCAGTTGTTAAACCTGCAATCATTTTGTTGTAGAGCTCGGCACTGTAAACCATTCCCGGACAGACCTCTATCAGTCGCCCGTCCTCCTTAACCGCCTGCTGCAGCAGTTCAGCACTTACCTGGCCGCCCAGCTCCTTTTGCAGCATCAATAGGCTGAGGGGCTGCCCGTTTTTAGTGATGCATTCCAAAATGGCACTAATCAGGCTGCTGCTTACCTTGGTCAAGACCCGCCAGGTGCTTAGAGCCCACTTGCCGTTCTTTAACCTGATAAAGCGGCTGTCCCAAACCAGATCCTTTTCCTGTCCAAGCTGAAATGAATTTTCCGCCGCAATTTTTTTCAACTCATGGAAGTTCAAAGGGTGGGCCACGGTGCTGAGCCACTGGTAAACCGGGTCATTTGTTTCCTGTCCCCTTTTATCCACCGTCCATTTTCCATCTTTTTCTACAAAACAGGGGTTATGCAAGAGTACCCGCGCCAGATTCTTGGCAAGCCTGTCCACAGGATAATCGGTCAGCGTCTTGGCTAACTTCAGATTTAGTTTATCAATCTCCAGCGAGCACGCGGCCAGTAGTTGTTTAAGATGATCAGTTAAGCTGTCCAACTGCCCGTTTATTACAATTTCCAGAGTTCTTTCATTTTTTGTCTTTTTGTTTCTAGTTTTACTTTTGCTTTTTACCCTTGTCTTTTTCACAAAAACACCCCGTTCCCCGTTATCTTCAAAAATCAGGAGAATTATTGGATGTCCTGCGAAAAAAATCCTTCGGGAAAAAAAACTGCTTTTGTCTAATGTCGGAAAAAGAAAGTCGGAAGTTAGACATATGAAGTCGAAATAAAAATTGCTGGTTGATGAAACTTTTGGCACCCTTTTGGAGTCTATATGCTGGAAACCAAAGTAAGGAGGAATGTAGTGGTGAAAAAAAGTTTTGCAGTTTTACTGATTATCAGCTTGCTCATCTCCGTGCTGCCGGCAGCTGCTTTTGCCGGAGAGCAACCGGCAGGCGCAATAACACTGGAAAAAGCCATCGAAATTGCCAAAGGCTTTTTCCAAATTCCCAAAGAATATGACCAGTTTGATTCAAGCTACGAACAAAATGAATTCAGCGACGTCTGGTCCCTGCGGTGGTATCCCGGCAAAAACAACGAGGGTACTTACGGGGAGGTTAATGTCAGGATTGATGCCACTACCGGTGAAGTGGCAGGCTATAGTTACTACAGTTCCAAGGACTACCAGGGGGAAATAAGCAGCCTGCCAAAAATCACAAAAAAAGAAGGGGAAAAAATTGCTCTGGATTTCATCAAGAAAGTGGCTCCTTCCAAAGCTGATGAAATAGTCCTAAAACCTAACCAGCAAATTTATTACGGCGCACCTGTATTCCATTCCTATCAATTTAACCGTGTGATCAATGGAATTGAATACCCCGCCAATAACATCAACATGGAAATCAACGGGCAGACAGGCGAGGTCCGCAATTTCTGGGTAAACTGGGAAAACTTAAGCGCCGCTCCCGCTAAAGCCAAACTTTCCCCCAGTGATGCCCAAAAGATTTTCAATGACAAGTTCGGTATTGAACTAAGGTACTTTAAACCCTATTCCGAGAACAGAATTCCAAAGCAGGTAAAGCTGATCTACGAAATAGTCAACCCCTACCAGGTGAATATTGATGCTCTGACAGGGGAGATAATCAGGGAAGAAATGTTTTATCCCTATTTTAAAGAAATGTATGATATGGGAGGCGCCGGAGGTGCTTATCCCGCCGAATCGAAGCTTGAGCCCTACGAGCAAAAGGCGGTTGATGAGCTGAAGGATGTAATCTCCAAGGAGGAAGCACTGTCCATCGCAGAAAAAGCCATAGATTTGCCGTCTACTTTTAAATTGCGCGGTGCCCAGCTGTTCAGGGACTGGGAATTCCCGGAACTGAAAATATGGAGCTTTAACTGGAACGTGGAGGAAAAGGACCACTATGGCTGGGCCAGCGTGGAAGTGGATGCTAAGACAGGAAAAGTGCTAGCTTTCGATTTCAACGAAGACTATGCTAAGCCGGTGTCCGAAGGGCAAAAAACGGAGCAGAAGCCCCTTGTGATTAAAACCCGGGAAGAAGCGGAAAAAGTAGTGCAAAATTACCTTAAGGAAAACTTCCCGGCAGTAGTTGACAACCTGCGGCCGCAACAGGATTTTGACTATGAACTGCGCCTCAAATTCGGGGACGCCCCGGAAAAGGAACTGCCCAGTTACTATTTCAGGTACGAGCGGGTTGTAGACGGCATTCCTTTTGCTAATAATTATGTAAATGCTACGGTTAACAGCTACACGGGTAAGCTGAGCAATTTCCGTATTCGCTTCCTGGATGTGGAATTTCCGCAAAAGGATAATGTGCTGGATAAAGCTAAATTCACTGAAGATTTCTTTGCTAAAAACCCCATGAACCTGGTGTACATCAAGGACCGGGACAGAAACCTGCGCCTGGTCTATAAACTGGCCCCCATTGAAAGCTTCCGCTTTGACGCAGTTACGGGCCAGAAGCTGGGCTGGAACGGCGAGCCTTTGAAGGAGAAGGCAAACCCCGAAATAACCGATATTCAAGGTCACTGGGCTGCAAAGGATATCGAAACCCTAAACGAACTGGGGATGTTGACAGTAAATGACGGGCTGTTCAAACCCGAAGCCGAAATCAGCCAAGCCGAATTAATGAAAATGCTGGTTAAAATCAATAACGGCTACCTTTCAGACGCCACCGAAGGCAACTGGTATGACCCTTATTACCGCCGGGCCAAAGAAATGGGCTTAATTTTGGAAAAAGAAGTTAACCCCACAGCTGCCGTAACCAGGGAAGAAATGGCCAAATTCTTAACCCGAATGCTTATCTGGGATAAAGTTGCCACTCTCGATATTTACAAGTTAAACAACTACAAGGATGTAGATAAGATCTCCAAAGGCTACCTGGGCTACGTAGCAATTGCCAGCGAGCTGGAGCTCATGACCGGCGACGGCTCCAACTGGAACCCACAGACTAAAGTGAAAAAAGGCGAAGCCAGCGTAATTACCGTGAGATTTATGAAGCTGGAGAAGAACCGGGTATATTAATAATTCAAGTTTTCCAAGCTAAAAGGGAGATTAAGCTCATGCCCAATCTCCCTTTTAGCTTGCCGTACAAACAGTCAGGCTTCCTGTACGGGGGCTGCCATTTTAACCCCTTTTTCAGGGAAGAAGGAATACTTTTGCGCCAGTTTGCCGTACCAGGCTGCCCCCTGCACCTGGATAATGAAAGCCAGGGTAACAATTAAGGCAGCTTTGGCACCAAATGCAGTCACCGCAATCCCCAGCGAAATTGAAAGGTTCCGCATCACCGTACCGTAGACCAGGGCAAAACTGTCCGCCCTGTCCATGGTCCAACGGCCTACCAGCGTACTTACCAGGAAATTAGCCAGATAAAAGACGACTAAGGCGACCAGGGAAATAAGGAGCAACTCGGGCTGGCTGAGGATCATTTTGGCTTTCATGCTGATACTGGAAAAAATGACAAAAAGCATAGCCCAAACGCTGGCAGCTGGAAAAAGCGGTTTAAGCTCTTTTTGAAATCGTTCTGGGGAATATTTTTTTATTAATAGCCTATGGGTTATATTGCCCAGAATTAAAGGCGAAACCACTACAATAACAATAGTCTTAAAAATCTCGACTATGTTGATTGGCACATACTTGCCAACCATAGCCAGCAGGTACCAGGGAGCCAGCAAGGAGCCTAGCACCAAGCTTATTACCGTAAGTTTGATGGCGGCAGGCACATTGCCTTTGCTTAGCATAGTCCAGGATATAGTCATTCCGCTGGTGGGAAGCAGGGAAGCAATAGCCAGCCCGGCAAATAACTGAGGCTCAGCGGTAAAGAAACCCAGTCCGAGCAAATAAGCAAGCAGAGGTATCAGCACAAAATTAATTACCAAGGACCAACCAAGCACTCTCCAATGAGTTAGGCTGACTGTCTCGCTCAGCTTAAAACCGATCATGGTTGGGTAAATCATCAAAAAAGTGGCCCAGAGAATATATTTTTTCAAAAAGGATAAGTCAAAAAAATAGCCCAGCAGAAAACCTGTCACAAGTACCACGGGGATTGCTACTACCAGATTTTTTGAGGGGTAAAAATAGATTTTTTTGAACATCTGCTTTTCCTCCTCCCAATTTTATACCCCCTAGAGGTACTTTTTATTATACTTTATTGTTTTTACGCTGTCAATTAATATTAGTGTAACAAGTTATTTAGATGCGCTCAAACTATACTTATTGCGTAAAAGAGAGAGCCACCAAGGCTCTCTCACTATACACCTTCCACAAATTTTTTTATGCGTTCCGCTCCTTTTATTAACTTCTCCATAGAGGTAGCGTAAGAGATGCGAATATAATCAGGAGCGCCAAATCCGGTGCCAGGCACCACGGCCACATGCTGCTGTTCCAGGAGGGCTTGGGACCAGGCATCCACATCCCTGTAGCCTCCTTTGGCCATAGCCCGGCTCACGTTGATAAAAACATAAAAAGCTCCTTTAGGTAGCAAACAATGAATGCCTTCCACACTGTTCAGCATTTCTACGACCGCCTTGCGCCTCTTGTCGAACTCCGCTTTCATCATCTGCAATGCTTCCTGCGGGCCCTGCAAAGCAGCCAAAGCCCCATACTGGGCAAAACTGGTAGGATTAGAAGTGCTGTGGCTGGAGAGATTGGTCATTGCTCTAATCAACTCTGCATTTCCTGCTGCGTAGCCAATCCGCCAGCCTGTCATGGAATATGGTTTGGACACGCCGTTAATGACTACAGTATGGTCATAGGCTTCCTTGCTTAAGGCGGCGGCACTTACATGTTCCTCTCCGTCATAAATCAGCTTCTCATAAATTTCATCGGACACTATGAGGATATTTTTTGCTATGCATATTTCGGCTATTTTCTCCAATTCTTCCCGGCTGTAGATACTTCCTGTGGGGTTATTGGGTGAATTGATGATGAGTGCCTGAGTCTTTTCGGTAATGGCTTGTTCCAACTGCCGCGGTGTGATTTTAAATTGGTTTTCCTCCTCACCTGCCAGATAAACAGGGATACCTCCCGCCAATGTTACCATCTCAGGGTAGCTAACCCAGTAGGGAGACGGGATCAGCACTTCGTCTCCCGGGTCCAAAAGGGCCTGAAACAGATTATATAAGGCGTGTTTGGCTCCGTTGCAGACGATAATCTGCGCCGGCTTGTAGCTCAGCCCGTTTTCCTTCTCCAGTTTTTCACAAATTGCCTTTTTAAGTTCCGGAATCCCGGCGGCCGGGGTATATTTGGTATGGCCGGCTTCCATAGCATTGATCGCCGCGTCAATAATGTGCTGCGGCGTATTGAAATCAGGTTCACCGGCCCCCAGTCCCACCACATCATAGCCTTGCTCTTTTAGTTCCTTGGCCTTAGCAGTAATGGCCAGTGTTTTAGATGGCGTTATACCCGCAACCCGCTGTGCAATTTTCAAACTAACCACCCCAACTATTCTTTAATCATACTTATATTGTACTTGATCCCAGTCAAGTATTTCAAAAAATTTTCATATAGAAAATCCCGTACTGCAGGTACGGGTGAATATACTCTCTCCTCCACGTTTACATTCGGCTTTATCTTAACATTATTCTATGGCTTTTTCCCTTCTCTATACAAAGAAATCCCTCCGGCGGGAGGGATTTCAGATTACCCTGAAAATGTTAACCATTGTGTCCGCTGCTCCAAAGACTATCGCCAAGAGCGCTTGCTGCTTAAGCGTTTAACTTCCAGCGGCACGCGGTGACGCGACGTCCTATCGCTCCACCGCTCTCGCGGCGTCCGTGCCGCTCGTCCGCTTCCAGTCAAACTCTTCGCAGAGCGCTCTAGGGCTTGTCATAATGTCGCAGCTACACACAATGGGTTACAATTTTTGCATTTGTCTACCAGCTGAAAGTCCCTCGGTGGAGGGATTTCTTTATGTCAGCCCCATGTTGTCCGAAGAAACTTTCAAATAATTGTGGCCAGCGAATTGCCAAATATGGCCAAAAGCAGCAGAATAGTCATGATGCCAACAAACAAACCTTTGGCAGTTGACCTTTGCATCCGGAACCCTCCAATCAATAATCTGAAAAAACGCTCAGCCCATGAAGATTGTATTACTTTGTTTAATAAGACGAATAAAAAGCGAAAATAGTTCCGAAATTTTAAAAAAAAAGAAAACCCCTTACTCCTAAACATATTCATAGGATTGGGGGTTTACTTTTTATTTGATAAGGACACTCCTAACCTTGTGAAGCCTTTAAAACAACTTCTTCGTCGGCTTCATTGGCCATTTGCCGCATCATGGCATAATCCATACTGTCCACCAGGGCCTGCCAGCTGGCTTCGATAATATTATGGGAAACACCCATAGTGCTCCAGGACCCTGAAGTATCCCTGGATTCGATGAGCACCCGCACCTTTGCTTTGGTAGCATCTTTTTCATCCAGCACCCGCACCTTGTAGTCGCTTAAATGCATTTCCTTGAGGAAGGGATAGCATTCTTCCAAGGCTTTGCGCAGCGCGTTATCGAGGGCGTTAACCGGACCGTTGCCTTCCGCTGCCGTATGCACCACCCGCTCGCCAACCCGTAGCTTTATCATAGCTTCCGTGAGCATCTCCTGGCCGCCCCGCTTTTCCACCAGCACCTTGATTGATTCCAAGGAAAAGCTGGACTGGTATTCCCCCGTGGCTCGCTTCAGGAACAGTTCCAATGAAGCTTCAGCTCCCTCAAACTGGTAGCCTTCATACTCGAGCCGCTTGATCTCCTGGATGATTTTCCTGTTCTGTTCTTTGTTGTTCAAAAGCTTCATTCCCAGTTCCTGAGCTTTATACTGCAGGTTGCTGGCGCCGGCCAGTTCCGAGACCAGCACCCGCCGCTTGTTGCCGATTAGTTCCGGGTTCATATGCTCGTAGGTCTTTGGATTTTTCAGCACTGCGCTGACATGAATTCCGCCTTTATGGGCAAAGGCGCTTTGCCCTACAAAGGGCTGGTTGTTGGCTTTAGTCACGTTGGCTATCTCGCTGACATAATGGGACACTTCGGTCAAATGCCTTAAATGCTCAGCATCCAGGCAGTTGTAACCCATTTTCAACTGCAGGTTAGGGATTACCGAACACAAGTTGGCATTGCCACAGCGTTCCCCTAAGCCGTTAATGGTACCTTGTACCTGAGTAACGCCGGCCTGAACTGCGGCCAGGGTGTTGGCCACTGCGAGATCTCCGTCATTGTGACAGTGAATTCCTATGGGAACATTAACCAGGGATAATACCTTTGTAACTATCCCCGAAATCTCGTGTGGCAAGGAACCCCCATTGGTGTCACACAAAGCGATCCAGTCGGCACCTGCCCGCTCTGCTGTCAATATGGTTTCCAGAGCGTATTCGGGGTTAGCTTTGTAACCGTCAAAGAAATGTTCAGCATCATAGATTACCTCGATGCCTTTGCTCTTTAGGAAACTGACGCTGTCATAAATCATGGCCAAATTTTCTTGCAATGGCACATTTAAAGCCTCAGTCACATGCAGGTCCCAGCTTTTCCCAAAAATAGCCACAGCCTGTACTCCCGCTGCGATTATGGCGCTCAAGTTAGCGTCCTCTTCGGGCTTTACTCCCGCTCTCCGGGTGCTGCCAAAGGCGGTAACCTTGGCATGACTAAGCTTTAATTCCCTGACTTGCTGAAAGTACTCCAGGTCTTTGGGGTTAGAGCCCGGCCAGCCCCCCTCAATGTAGTCTACACCGAGTCGGTCCAACCGGGCAGTGATTTTCAGCTTGTCATGAACCGAAAAACTGATTCCCTCTCCCTGGGAACCATCCCGTAAAGTTGTATCATACAGATATACACGCCGCATTTTAAACATCCTCCAAATGCCGGCAAACTAAGTCCCCCATAGTTACAGTGTCAACCAGGGTTTTACCCTCCTCCATGATGTCCGGGGTGCGGTAACCTAAATCCAATACTTTTTCCACAGCTTGCTCAATCTCCCGGGCAGCTTCACTGTAGCCAAAGGAGTATTTCAGCATCATCGCCGCCGATAAAATGGTAGCCAGTGGATTTGCCTTATTTTGCCCCGCAATGTCAGGCGCTGAACCATGGGATGGCTCATACAACGCCACTTTGCCGCCAATGCTGGCTGAGGGCAGCATGCCGATGGAGCCGGTAAGCATGGACGCCTGGTCGGTCAGGATATCGCCGAACATATTCTCCGTCACAATTACATCAAACTGGGTTGGACGGCGCACCAGCTGCATGGCGGCGTTATCCACGTACATGTGTTCCAACTCCACATCAGGAAACTCTTCGTGGACTCTGGTGATGGTTTCCCGCCACAGCCTGGAGCTTTCCAGCACATTGGCCTTATCAACGGAAGTTACCTTTTTCCTTCTGGCGCGGGCCACTTCAAAGGCCAACCTGGTGATGCGCTCTATTTCCTCTGTAGTGTAAACCAGAGTGTCCATGGCAACTTCTCCTGTGGCTGTTTTTTCCCGCTTTTTCTCGCCGAAATATAGGCCGCCGGTCAATTCCCTGATGGTCACCAGGTCTGTCCCTAAAACTACTTCCCTTTTCAGAGTGGAAGCTTCAGCCAAAGCAGGGTACAAATAGGCCGGCCTGATATTAGCGTAGAGCCCCAGGGCTTTGCGGAGCGGAAGCAAGGCTGCCGCTTCGGGGCGCATGGCCACGGGCAGATGGTCCCACTTGGGTCCTCCTACAGCGCCTAAAAGGATAGCCTCGCTCTCCTGGCAGAGCTTAAGGGTCTCCTCCGGCAGAGGCTTGCCCACAGCATCAATTGCAGCGCCGCCGATTAAACCTTCGGTATAGGAAAATTTATAGCCATACTTCCGGCTTATCGTATCCAGAACCTTAACTGCCTGGGGGACGATTTCCGCCCCAATGCCGTCCCCCGGCAATACTGCGATTTTATGCATGACCCTTCACCTTCTTTGCCACATAATTCATCAGACCGCCAGCCGAAATAAGTTCCTGCATAAAAGGCGGGAACGGCTTAGCCTGATAACTTTCCTGTTTAGTCAGGTTGGTGATTTTACCGTTCTCTGCATCTACCAAGATTTCATCACCGGCGGAAACAGCCTCGGCTGCAGCCGGCGACTCAAAAATAGGCAGTCCAATGTTGATGGAGTTGCGGTAAAAAATCCGGGCAAAGGAATGGGCGATAACGCAGGCTACCCCGCTGGCTTTGATTGAAATAGGAGCATGCTCCCGGGAACTGCCGCAGCCGAAGTTTTTCCCGGCAACGATAATATCTCCTCTTTGCACTTTGGAGCTGAACTCGGGGTCCGCATCCTCCATGCAGTGCTTGGCCAGCTCTTCCGGGGAAGAGGTATTGAGGTACCTCGCCGGAATTATAACGTCCGTATCGATGTCATTGCCGAATTTCCAGGCTTTGCCTTGAAACTGCATTTACTCCACCTCCTGAGGGGCAGCAATCCGCCCTAAAATAGCACTGGCTGCGGCCACAGCCGGGCTGGCAAGATAAACTTCACTTTCAGGATGGCCCATGCGGCCTACAAAGTTTCTGTTGGTAGTGGCCAGAGCCCTTTCCCCTTTGGCCAGGATGCCCATGTGTCCGCCCAGGCAAGGCCCGCAGGTAGGAGTGCTGATGGCAGCTCCTGCTTCAAGGAAAATTTCAAACAGCCCTTCCCGCATTGCTTCCCGGTAAATGTGCTGGGTACCGGGGATGATGATCAAGCGGATTTCCTTATGCACTTTCTTCCCCTTCAGGATCTGGGCGGCAACCCGTAGATCCTCCAAGCGACCGTTGGTGCAAGAACCGATTACTACCTGATCGATAGTCACGTTTCCTACCTGGCTGATGGGCCTGGTGTTTTCCGGCAGGTGGGGAAAAGCCACCTGAGGCTCAATCTTGGAGCAATCATACTCGATTACTTGGGCATACTTGGCATCGGGATCGCTCTGGAAGAATTTCCAGGGGCGTTTTGCCCTGCCTTCCACGTATTTTAACGTTATTTCGTCGGGAGCGATAATCCCGTTTTTGCCTCCTGCTTCAATAGCCATGTTGGCCATGGTGAAGCGGTTATCCATGGAGAGGTTTGCGATTACCTCCCCCGTGAACTCCATGGCCATATACCTGGCCCCGTCCACACCGATATCCCCAATGGTATGGAGAATTAAATCCTTGCCTCCCACATAGGGCTGGAGCCTGCCGTAGTAGATAAATTTGATGGATTCAGGCACCTTGAACCAGGCTTCCCCCGTAGCCATGCCGGCAGCCATATCAGTGCTGCCCACGCCGGTGGCAAATGCCCCCAGCGCGCCGTAGGTACAGGTGTGGGAGTCGGCACCTATGATCACATCGCCGGGAACAACGATCCCCGCCTCCGGGAGCAAACAGTGCTCTACGCCCATTCTCCCGATTTCAAAGTAGTTGGTGAGGTTATGCTTTTTGGCAAAATCCCGGAGCATCTTGGCCTGTTCCGCCGATTTAATATCTTTGTTAGGAGTGAAATGGTCAGGGACAAGGCAGATGCGCTCCGCATCAAATACCTTCTCCAGGCCAAGTTTTTCAAATTCTTTGATGGCCACAGGCGCGGTAATATCGTTGCCTAACACAATATCAAGCTTGGCATTGATCAGTTCCCCCGGCTCAACATGGTCTACCCCCGCATGGGCGGCTAAGATCTTTTCCGTAATGGTCATTCCCATGCTATTATCTCCTCTCATAGGCTATTCTTTTTGATGTAGCTAGCAGCCTTCAGCCGCCAGCTTTCAGCTTTTTTCAGTGATTAAGCGTAGGCTGACAGCTGAAAGCTATGTTACTCCTCTGCTTTCTCTCCCGTTTCATAAACAATTTTATTTATAGCATTTACATATGCCCGGGCGCTGGCTTCAATAATATCGGTGCTGATACCCCGTCCGACGTAAGGCTTGCCTTCATACTCCACCTTCACGGTAACTTCGCCCATGGCATCCTTGCCGCCGGTAATGGCACTAAGGTTATAATGCTTCAGGCAAACACCCAACTGGGTGATCTTATCAATCGCCTTAAAGACCGCGTCTACCGGACCGTCACCGCAAGCAGCCTCTTCCGACAAATCCTCATCGCTTCTCAGGCCGATGGTAGCAGTGGGCACAATACGGTTGCCGCTGGAAATATGGATGTACTCCAGGGTATACTTTTCCGGAATAACCCTGATCTCGTCTTCCACAATAGCTTCCAAGTCTTTATCGGTAATTTCCTTCTTGCGGTCAGCCAGATTTTTAAAGCGGATAAATGCTTTGACCAGTTCTTCATCGGAGAGCTTAAAGCCCAACTCCTCCAACCTTTGCCTGAATGCGTGGCGGCCCGAATGCTTGCCTAAAACAATATTGTTCTGAATAATTCCCAGCTTGGCCGGGTTCATAATCTCATAGGTGGTGCGCTCTTTTAAAACACCGTCCTGATGAATGCCTGATTCATGAGCAAAAGCATTCTTGCCTACAATGGCTTTATTGTACTGAATGGGCATGCCGGTCAAAGAGCTGACCAGTTTGCTGGTGCGGTAGATTTCCTCAGTGGTTATGCCGCATTCCATGCCGTAAAAATCCTGCCGGGTCAAAAGGGCCATTACAATTTCCTCCAGCGCGGTATTCCCGGCCCTTTCCCCAATGCCGTTGACAGCACATTCCACCTGCTCTGCCCCGTTTTGGACAGCTGCCAGGGAGTTGGCAACAGCCAGGCCCAGATCGTTATGACAGTGTACGCTCAGGATTGCTTTGTCCATATTGGGCACCCTGTTCTTGATGGCACCGATAAAATTGCCAAACTCATCGGGAGTTGCGTAGCCAACAGTGTCAGGAATATTGATTACTGTGGCTCCGGCAGCAATAGCAGTTTCCACCACTTTCAGCATGAAATCCAGATCGGTGCGGGAACCGTCTTCAGGCGAAAATTCCACATCTTCGGTATACTGCTTGGCATGCCGCACACCCCTGGTAATGGCTTCCAATACCTCTTCCCTGCTCATCTTCAGCTTATATTTCATATGAATATCTGAGGTAGCAATAAAGGTATGAATTCTGGGCTTTTCAGCATATTTAACGGCTTCCCAGGCCCGGTCAATATCTTTTTCAGAAATCCTGGCCAGGGCAGCAATTGTTGGCCCTTTAATTTTCTGGGCAACAGCTTTTACAGCCTCGAAGTCGCCGGGGGAAGCAATAGGAAAGCCTGCTTCAATTACATCTACCCCAAGCCGGGCCAGCTGCTGTGCTATCTCCAACTTCTCCTGAATATTTAAACTCACCCCTGGAGACTGTTCCCCGTCCCGCAGAGTAGTATCAAAAATGTACACTCGCTTATTCATTGGTTCCTCCCTCTTCCACTGGGTAATGTATCATCTCGTCCAAGCTCCTGCCAGGCGGAACAACGGGATAAACTAACTCTTCCTCGCTTACCCGGCATTCGATCACCGTCAGTTTGCCGTTGTTAATAGCTTCTTTTAGCACCGGCTCCACATCCTCCGGCTTTTCGATCCGTAAACCTACTGCTCCGGGATATGAGTTAGCCAACTGTACAAAATCAGGGTTCCCGGTAAATTCCACTCCACAGTATCTCTTACCGCATAAGAAATGCTGCAGCTGTCTCACCAGCGACAGGTAGGAGTTATTGAAGAGCAGTATTTTAATAGGAAGACATTGTTCTGTGGCTGTACCCATTTCCGCCATATTCATCTGAAAACTGCCGTCACCGGTTATAGCTACAACCAACGAATCGGGACTGGCCAGCTGGGCCCCAACCGCCGCAGGGAAGCCATAACCCATGGTACCCAGCCCTCCCGAGGAAATAAAGCTCCGGGGTTTTGTAAACTTATAAAACTGAGCAGCCCACATCTGGTGTTGTCCCACATCGGTGGTAATAATGGCTTTTCCTCTGGTCAGCTCACCCAGCTTTTCAATGACATACTGGGGCCGCAGCTGACTCAGGTTGCCATAAACCATTGGGTGGGATTCTTTCCACGCTTTGACCTGCTGCAGCCAGGAATGGTGTTCCTTTTTGGTAACCTTTTTCAGCAATTCCTCCAGGACTAAACGCACATCACCCACTATAGGCAAATCCACAATAACGTTTTTGCCAATTTCTGCTGGGTCTATATCTATATGGACAATCTTAGCCTGAGGAGCAAATTTGCTGGCAACGCTGATGACCCGGTCATCAAAACGTACGCCCAGACTAATGAGCAGATCACAGTTGGTTACTGCATAGTTGGCATAAGGAGTGCCATGTAAGCCCAACATTCCCAGGGACAGCTGGTGGTCTTCCGGAAATGCTCCCAAACCCATTAAAGTGGTGGTAACCGGAGCATTAATCTTTTCCGCAAGTGCATATAATTCCTCATTGGCGTTGGAACTGATGACACCGCCTCCGGCTAAAATAACCGGCCGCTCCGCTTCCTGAATAAATTTTGCCAGGTTTTTAATCTGAGCAGGATGTCCTTTGTAAGTAGGTTTATAGCCCCTCAAGTCTACCGGGCCCGGAGGCTGATAATCGAAAACCGCGCCGGAAACGTTTTTGGGAATATCGATTAATACCGGGCCGGGCCTGCCAGTGCTGGCAATATGAAAAGCCTCTTTGACAACTTTGGGCAAATCGTTTACGTCTTTAACCAGGTAATTATGCTTAGTAATAGGCATGGTAATCCCGAAAATATCGACTTCCTGGAAGGCATCGGTGCCGATCATATCAGTACCTACCTGTCCCGTAATAGCCACTACGGGAATCGAGTCCATATAGGCAGTGGCCAGCCCCGTAACCAGGTTGGTAGCTCCCGGACCGGAAGTAGCGAGACAAACCCCGGGCCTGCCAGTTACCCGGGCATAACCGCTGGCCGCGTGTACAGCCGCCTGTTCCTGCCGTACCAGAACGTGCTTTATTTTTTTCGACTCCAGGATCGCATCGTACAACGCCAAAACGGCGCCACCCGGGTAGCCAAAGATATATTTGACGTGTTCTTCTTCCAGAAACTTAATCAGTGCTTGAGCGCCTGTAATCCCCAACGTCCTCCACCTCCAATTGTTATAGTCACTTACAGCAGCTCTTGGGATTTGCCGTTTTTGTGTTTAGGTCCCCGGGACATTGCTATCTTACCGGTGCGCACTACCTCCCGAATACCAAAGGGGCGCAGGGCGCTTTCAATAGCGTTGATCTTGCCTTCGTCGCCCGTGGCCTCAATAATCAATGAGTTTCTGCCAATGTCCACAATCCGGGCCCGGAAAATCTCCACAATCTGCATGATCTCACCCCGGATAGCCGGGTCGGCGTTAACTTTAATCAGGATCATTTCCCGGTCCACATATTCGTCATTAGTAATATCGGTTAATTTGATTACATCAATCAATTTGTAAAGTTGCTTGCTAACCTGCTCGATGACCCGGTCATCCCCATCGACCACAATAGTCATCCGGGAAATAAGAGGGTTGTCGGTTCTACCCACAGCCAGACTGTCGATATTGTAGCCCCGGCGGGCAAAGAGACCGGCAATCCGGGTCAACACGCCGGGACGGTTTTCTACCAGTACTGCTAATGTATGTTTCACTAAGCCTTACCTCCCTAGCATTTCATTTAATGAAGCTCCTGCCGGAACCATCGGAAAGACGTTTTCCGATTCATCCACCACAAAATCAAGGATGTATGCCCGGGGGGAAGCTGCCGCCTCTTCCAGGGCCGGCCTAACATCTTCCGGCTTTTCAACCCGCAAGCCCACGGCCCCGTATGCTTCTGCCAGTTTCACAAAATCAGGCTGCCCGGTCATGTCGGTGTGGGAGTACCTCTTCCCGAAAAATAACTCCTGCCACTGCCGGACCATGCCCAGGTAATGGTTATTTAAAATAGCCACGTTTATAGGCAGTTTGTTGTGGACAATAGTGGCAAATTCCTGGGAATTCATCTGGATGCTGCCGTCCCCGGCAATGTTGAACACCACTGCCTCGGGGTGGGCCATTTGTACCCCCATGGCAGCCGGCAGGCCAAAGCCCATCGTGCCCAAGCCACCGGAAGTAAAGAATGTGCGGGGCTTAGAACTTTGGTAGTACTGGGCTGCCCACATCTGGTGCTGCCCAACCTCAGTGACAATATAAGCTTCGCCTTTGGTCACTTCATTGATCTGCTCGATCACATACTGCGGTTTAATCACGTTCCCTGATTTTTCATACCTCAGTGGGTATTCCCGTTTCCAATTGTCAATCTTCTGCCGCCAGGAAGCCAGATCAAGATTACATCCCTTAGCTTTTAACACTTTTAAAAGCTCACTTAACGCTTCCTTCACATCACCGGCAATGGGGACATGGGCAACTACGTTTTTGCCAAGCTCGGCCGGATCAATATCAATATGAATCACCTTGGCCTGGCTGGCAAAAGTTGAAAGTTTACCGGTTACCCGGTCATCAAAACGCACTCCCAGGCCGATGAGGAGGTCACTTTCCCATACAGCGTAATTGGCATAGGCTGTACCATGCATCCCCACCATGCCCAAACACTGGGGGTGGGCATCGGGGAAAGCGCCTTTACCCATTAATGAGTAGGTTACAGGAGCCCCGGTGAGCGTTGCCAGGGCTAAGAGTTCCTTACTGGCCCCGGCATTTATTACCCCGCCGCCGGCGAAAATAACCGGCCTTTTGGCTTCCAAGATTGCTTGAGCCGCTTTGCCGATCTGGGCGGCATTAATCATCGTCCTGGGCTTATACCCCGGCAAATCCAGCTCAGGTGGATACTTAAATTCTGCTTTTTGCACGGTAATATCTTTCGGCAAATCGATTAGTACCGGTCCGGGACGGCCTGTTGTTGCCAGATGAAATGCTTCATGAACAATCCTGGCTAAATCCCGCACATCCTTAACCAAGTAACTGTACTTGGTAATGGGGGTAGTAATACCAGTTATATCGGCTTCTTGAAAAGAGTCCCTGCCCAGGAGCCCTAAAGCAACCTGGCCTGTTATAGCTACTAAGGGTATGGAATCCATATAAGCATTGGCTATGCCTGTCACTAAGTTGGTTGCTCCCGGCCCGGAAGTAGCCAGGCAGACGCCGGGTTTCCCGGTAGCGCGGGCATAACCGTCGGCAGCATGGACAGCTCCCTGCTCGTGGCGGGTCAAAATATGGGTAATGTTTTTGGTGCGATATAACTCATCATAGATCGGTATGTTAGCACCTCCGGGATAGCCAAAAATAACCTCTACCCCTTCCTTTTCCAGCGCTTTTAATAGGATTTGAGCGCCGGTTAAATGTTCTTCCTTAATTGCTTTATTAACATCGTCTCTTGATCTGACTTGTAATTCTTCCAGTACAGCACTAGACATTTAAAATCGCCCCCGTACTTGCTGAAGTAACCTGCTTGGCGTATCTGGCCAGGTACCCCTTAGTTACTTTAGGCTCCGGAGCTGTCCACTCTTTTTTCCTTCTGGCCAGTTCCGCCTCATCTACCAGTAAATCCAGTTTGTTCTCCGGAATATTAATCCTGATTACATCTCCCTCCCGCACCAGAGCTATGGGGCCGCCTTCCGCCGCTTCAGGAGAAACGTGGCCGATGGATGCTCCCCGGGTAGCTCCGGAAAAACGCCCGTCGGTGATTAAGGCTACAGATTCTCCTAAGCCCATACCGCTGACCGCGGAAGTGGGAGTCAGCATTTCCCGCATTCCCGGGCCTCCTTTGGGACCTTCATAGCGAATGACAATCACATCACCCGGCTTGATTTTCAACCCCAGAATGGCGGCAACTGCTTCTTCTTCCGATTCAAAGACCCTGGCCGGGCCCTCATGTACCAGCATTTCCGGCGCTACCGCCCCTTTTTTCACCACTGCTCCGTCAGGAGCAAGACTCCCCCAGAGAATAGCCAATCCCCCGTCTTTGCTATAGGGGTTTTCAACAGACCTGATGATATCAGGCCGCTTAACAGTTACCCCTTGGAGGTTCTCACCTAACGTCTTCCCTGTCACTGTAATTACATCCAGGTTTAGGAGATTCAATTTGTTCAGCTCCGCCATCACAGCAGGAATGCCGCCGGCTTCATCCAAGTCTTCGATAAAGTGGTCCCCGGCCGGAGCCAGCTTACAAAGGTGGGGGGTTACTTTGGAGAGCTCATTGAAATCCTCAAACCCTATTTTTACCCCAGCTTCATGGGCAATTGCCGGAAGGTGCAAAGCCGTATTGGTGGAACAGCCTAAAGACATATCTACAGCTACCGCGTTGCGGAAAGCTGCCGGGGTCATAATGTCCAGAGGCTTGATGTTTTTTTCCAGCAGCTCCATGATCTGCATGCCGGCCTTTTTGGCCAGCCTGATTCTGGCTGAATAGACTGCCGGAATGGTGCCGTTGCCGGGTAAACCCATGCCTAACACTTCCGTCAGACAGTTCATGGAGTTGGCGGTAAACATTCCGGAGCAAGAGCCGCAGCTCGGGCAAGCGCAGTTTTCCAGTTCAGCCAGTTCTTCCTCCTGCATCTTGCCTGCTGCCACAGCGCCAACCGCTTCAAACATGTTGCTGAGGCTAAGCCTTTTATCGCCATATTTACCAGCCAGCATAGGGCCGCCGCTGACAAAAATGGAGGGCAAATTCAACCGGGCAGCAGCCATGAGCATCCCCGGCACTACCTTGTCGCAGTTAGGGATGAACACCAGGGCATCAAAAGCGTGGGCTGTAGCCATGATTTCAATGGAATCGGCAATCAATTCCCGGCTGGCCAGAGAATATTTCATTCCCATATGATTCATGGCTATTCCGTCGCAAACCGCAATGGCTGGAAACTCAATTGGAGTACCTCCTGCCATTCTTACCCCGGCCTTCACTGCCTCCGCAATCTGGTCCAAATGCCGGTGGCCTGGTACAATTTCATTTTGGGCATTGACAATGCCGATAATTGGTCTATGCAGTTCTTCGTCAGTAAGTCCCAATGCTTTAAACAGAGAACGATGAGGCGCCTTTTCCAGGCCTTCCTTCATTAAAAGGCTGCGCATGCTGTCACTCCTAACTATTTAGAAATTACGGGTCCGTCCACTTTGGTCAGTTCTCTGAAGTCTTTGATCAGTTCCAGTGTCATCTTACCCGGTGTGCCGTCGCCTATTTGCCTGCCGTCTACGCTTACTACAGGGATAACCTCAGCGGCAGTCCCCGTTAAGAAACATTCATCGGCAATATAGACATCATGCCGGGTGAACACTCTTTCTTCAACTTTGATCCCTTTGGCCCGGGCCAACTCCATAACCGTATTCCTGGTTATTCCTTCAAGCAGTCCTACAAAAGGCGGCGGAGTAATCAGGACTCCGTTCTTAACAAGGAATACGTTGTCTCCCGTAGCCTCAGCCACATAACCCTCGTTATTCAGCATTAGGGCTTCAGGCACTCCTGCCAGGGTAGCCTCGATCTTGGCCATAATGTTGTTTAAGTAATTAAGGGATTTAACCCTGGGGTTCATGGCCTCGGGAATATTTCTCCTGGTTGCTACTGTTACAATGCTCAAGCCTTTTTCATACAATTCTTTCGGATAAAGCTGAATGCCCGCGGCTATACAGAACACAAAGGATTTTGAACATTTCCGCGGGTCGAGACCCAGATCCCCTTTACCCCGGGAAACCACCAGGCGGATATAGCCGTCTTGCAGGTTGTTTCTGCGCAGAGTTTCCAGGACAACCTCTGTCATTTCCTCTTTAGTCAGCTCTATGTTCAGTTTAATGGTTTGGGCAGATTCATACAGGCGGTCGATGTGTTCTTTTAGTTTGAACACCCGACCGTGGTAAGCCCTTATCCCTTCAAAAACTCCGTCACCGTAAAGCAATCCGTGATCGAAAACAGAAACGACAGCTTCTTCCTCCGGTACGTACTTTCCATTCAAGTAAATAATTAATCCCACAAAAACTCCCCCTTCTTAAATGAATGTAGTATAAATGTTAGCTATCAGCCTTCAGCCGTTAGCTAAGTAGCCACTTTGAAATTATTAAAATAGTGTTAACCGTCAGCTACCTGCTGTCAGCCGACAGCAAAGAGCCTATACAAAAAGACCCACAGATAAGTTCGGAAAGAGTGGAACCTATCCGCTGGGTCTTTTATACCCACGGTGTAACAAACACGCCACAATATACGCATTTGCCTGTACCGCTCGGACCAGCCGACCTTTGGTCGGCGTCGTTAGTCGTTAGTCATTGGTCCTTAGTTTCAAGCTCTTCTTATATGTTAGCTCAAAACTAACGACTGGCGACCAGGGACTAAGGACCGCCGAAGGCCCGGAACCCTAGGTACACTTCCCTCATAAGCTTTGCTATACACCAACGTTTGTAAAAGAGCGGTGCTTATAAAAAATTTATAAAAAAACTCCCGTCTCTGGCAAACTCTGCCAGGGACGAGAGATTTAGTTCCCGCGGTACCACCCTGTTTGTCACAAAGACCACTCGCAGCGTCCAACAACGCCTGTGCTGTAACGGGCACTTCCGGCTTCGCTTACTTCTGACTTCAGCAAAACAGCTTGGGAGGGATACCAAGACTCTGTAAGGTACCGGCTTTCAGCATACCCCGGCTCTCTGTGACCTTACAAGGCAAAAGGAGATGTCCCCAACCAATAAGCCTTGACGTGTCTCCCGTCATCGCTTGTCTGTGGAAAAAATATGTTTATTTAAAAAATAGTATATAACTGAGCCTAATCGTTGTCAAGTTAAAAATCCAAGTTAAATATTCAAGTTAAATATTCTAAATTGCAATATTAAATGCAACACCTCTAGTGAGAATCATCATGATTTTAGGTTTTAAAGAATAATATCCATCTTTAAGCCCTTCTTGGCTACTTTATTGAGCGAATGCAGAGGGTTGTCAAGGGTTGCCGCTAGGCAAGACGAAGTCTTTACCCTTGACTACCATCAAATGAGCTCTATAATCCCCCAAGAAGGAGGGCTTAAGCTATTTTGGATAGCTCCTCACGGAAACATTCTTCTGGCGTTTTATAACCTAATATTTTACGTGGAAGCTTATTTAGCCAGTGCTGTATGCGCTCTATCGTTGCTGCTGAAAATTCCTTAATGGCTTTTCCTTTAGGTACAAAACGGCGTAGAAGCCCATTATGACGTTCATTGGTTCCTCGTTCCCAGGAGGAATAAGGATGAGAAAAGTAAACTTCAATTCCTAATGGTTTCATGGTTTCGGATAGCTCACTAAATTCGGAACCGTTGTCTGCTGTAATAGTACGAAATACGTTGGAAATTTGCTCACCGTAGTAATTCTTAAGCTCTAAAAGTGCATTATTAACAGCATTACTGTCTTTTGTATCCAAGAGAAATAACAGCTCGTGGCGGGTTTTTCGTTCAGTTAGGGTTAAAATAACTGAATCATTTGCTCGTTTACCTACTACAGTATCAATTTCCCAATGACCAAAAGTTTGGCGTTGTTGTACTTCTTCTGGTCTTTGGTCAATACTTATTCCCATGATGCGTTTGTTCTGACGAACCCTTTTACTTTTAGGCTTTAATCTAAGTTTAAGGCTTAAATCAATATTTCGGACTGTTAGCAACCCTTGGTCTATGTAACTATACAAAGTTTTGGTGCAGACAATGGTAGCATCTTGCCATTTAGGATCTCGTTTGCAAGAACCGGCAACTGCATCTGGCGACCATTTTTCGTGCAGTATCTTATCTTCTGCAAATTTCAGAAAATCTTCAACCTGAGCCAGCTTGCACTTTGCCCCACAGTTCATACGGTTTTTCTTATATATTGCCTGTCCAGTTTCGGGAAAATATTCTTCATAAGTTGATAAATCCGAACGCCTTTGAATTGTGGTTCCTCTTTTAATTTCGCGACTAATTGTACTTGGTGAGCGACCTAACTTGTTAGCAATATAACGTTGAGTTTTACCTTCTTTTAAGAGAGCGGCAATCTGACCTCGTTCAAAAACACTTAGGTGTTTAAAAGAACGTACAGTTGTGGTAGACTTGGATTGAACAGCCATAGTAGAGACCTCCTGTATGTTTGGAGTAGACACCTAAATCATACATGATTTCTCACTATGGTTGTTTATTTTTTTACTGTATTTTACCTGTTGCATTTAATTTTACAATGAACCTCAAGTTAAATATTCAGAGATTTGCCAAACTTTAAAGTTTACCTTTCGGCAACACGTTAACTAAGTCTTCAATGGGAGCATCCACAATAAGTGTATTGTTATATAAGGCTTTTAACACAGCTACGCATTGTCCTTCAGCATCTGAGGTGAAATCGATAATACAAAATGTAATATCATTATTGTGGGATTTTCTGGTTACCAAGTCCCCGATTTTCATGTTATAACACCTCCTATATTAGTTTATGAAGGTGCATAGGAGAAAGTGTGAAATATTGTAAATTACATAAAGATTGCCTTTCTCGGAATACTAGCATTAAAGACAATCACTAAAAACGAGGAGTGCATAAAATGAATTTAAAAGACCTGAATCTGGCGCAGCTGTCGCAAGAGGATCTCAGCACCTTAAAGGAAGCAGAAGCAAAAATTGACGCCCAACACAATGGAAAAATAATTCTTTTGGCTTTTACCAAAGAATAGGGAATAAGGCGGGGAAAAGCAAATGTCAATAAACAAGCTTGTGAGACAGAGCATTAATCTAATGGAAGGATTTGCCACCATGCCTTTTCAAATCGCCCAGCAGCTTTGGGGGGACGAATCTTCCAATACAGGCAGAATCATTAAACAAACCGCCTACATGTCAGAACAGGTCGCTGCCATGCCTTTTAGGTTTGCCCGCGAAATTTTTTCGGAACAACCTTCCGATGCCAACAGTTATAAATTTACCGCCCAGAAAAAAATACAGGAACAGGAGGGAGCAGAAAGTTGACTGCTCCCTATGAATTTCGTCGCGAAGTAGCCGATGGGAAAACCCACGGGCCTGGAATCGTTTCGGAAGCCCCTACCAGCAGCCGCTATGGGCCTAATTATGACGCACACCGGAAAAGTTAGCCGGTGTCTTTTTACGCTTTACCATTTGTAAGATAGCCAGGGAAAAGTTGATTCCCAGCATATACAGAGTCGCCGTGTCCAGATGTAAAGAAGCTGAACGGTCAAAAAGAATGTTATAATTGGCGGCTTTTTGCTCTCCGGACCAACAGACGGCAACTAAAGGAATTTTAGGAAGAGCCGGCACCTTGTAAGAGGCATTGCCCAAATCCATTTTAGCTCCCCCTAAAGCCAAACAGGCATCCTCCAGCAAAGCCATGTCGTTACCTATAACATTTGCTAACGGCTGCAGCGCCTCCCGGATAAAAGGAGCATTGTGCAGCATTCCGCCAGGCAGTTCCTTGAAGGTCAGCCAGCCCCTCAGGTAAGAGGGGCCGCAAGCGCCGCTTAAATACTGCAGAATTATAATCCGATCGCTTAAAGCCGGAGCCTTGTCACCTGCTAAAGCTTGGAAACATCCTTCAGGAAAAGAAACCCGGTATGGCTTATTAAAATAGGTTATAGTAAAATTATTACTGCTACGGTCAAAATCCGCCAAACTCAGCTCTGCCATTTTAACGGGGTTGGCAGCAGCAAATTTTGCTAAGGTTTCTTCCCACGCAGGCAAATAATTCCCCGGCACCTCCATCTTCAACCCATCCTTTCTGCTATCTTGAAAATCAGCATCCTGAGCAAGTGCTACAGTTTCCACCGCTGCAGCCGCCGGCAGAACCTCCCCCCGGCTTTGAATATAGGAAGCCGGTAAAAAGTTGGTTGACGTTTGAACTGCTGCATTTAGTACACCTGGCTCGATCTTTTTCACTGAGGCGCAAAAACAAGGAAAATCTGTGCCCACAATCTTTACATACGTAATCATAGGTTGGCATGTTTTTTCCCCTCCTCTTCGGCAACTCAACTTGCGTTTTTTAATTTAATAAACTCCTCTTCTGAAAGGACTTCGCTGACCAAAACCCGTGTGCTTTCAGCCAGCTTAATTTCGTAAGGATCTTTTAATAATATGCCATCTTTAAACAACACCCTAACCACCGGACGGGTGGTTAACCCCTTAGGGGTGTCCACCACGACGCCGATTTCCCCGGTATTTAACCTGACCAGTGTTCCCACCGGATAAGCGGCTATATGGCTCAAAAAGACTTTGACCAGGTCATAATCAAACATGCTTCCCCCTGCACCGGCCAGCAGCTCATAAGCCTCGTGAGGAAGATAACCTTTGCGGTAGACCCGATCGGCTGTCAAAGCGTCATAGACATCGGCAATTCCAACTATTCTTGAATAAAGATGGATATCGTCTCCCCGTAAACCCTGGGGATAGCCGCTGCCATCAAACTTCTCATGATGTTCCAAGGCAACTTTAGCCGAAAAAGAACTTATTTCCGGCTGTTTACTTAAAATATTATAACCAAATTCCGAATGGCGCTGGATTACCCGGTACTCCTCAGAATTGAGGGGACCCGGTTTATTTAAAATAGCATCAGGGACCAAAACCTTGCCTACATCATGCATAATGGCCCCCATGCCCAGATGAACCAGTTGCGCCTCGCTCAAATTCAAGGCCATCCCTGTGATCACCGCTAATACACACACATTTACTGAATGACCGAAAGTATAAGAGTCCATGGTGCGTATATCTACCAGGTTAACCATTAACTTTTTGTTACTGAGCAGGTCCTTGATAATATTCTGCACGGTAGCCACCAACTTTGGGCCCCTAATGAGCAAACTCCTCCCGGAATTAACCTCACGTTTGATGCTGCACAGCATATCTTTTACTGTTTTTATCGCCTCAACCCTGGTTTTCTCGGAAATGACATCTTCTACTTCGACATCAGGCAGCAGCCCGTCCTCAACATAAACGGACGCGATATCAAAAAGCCGCAGCTGCTCAATAAAGCGGTCTTTTAAAACAACTCCCGCGTTAAGTAAAATATAACCGTCGCTAGAATATACAGCGCGGGCCACTTTCATCCCGGGTTTCAGCGATTCAATCCCTATTTTCCGCACTATTCAGGCTCCTCATTAAAAAAATGCTAAAACCGCAGTTGCCTGCGGCATCATTTTATTCGCTCATCAGCGGAGTAGAAAAAAGGCAAAAAAGAACATTTTAATCGTAACAAAAAAACTTATGTTAGTCAATATTTCCCAGTCCGGCGTTACAAAGCTTAAAACCGTTCATCTTGAAGCAAAATAATATTTGAGCATAAATTTATTTACCAAAGGGCTGAAAAGATGAAATTAAAACCGGTCATTCCTTTTGAACCTATACTTTCAGAGGAAATTCCCGACGGCCCCCAGTGGGTAGCACAGGTAAAATGGGACGGTGTCCGGGTACTTGCATATTACGATGGGCTGGAGGTATTGCTGTTCAACCGCAAACTCCATGAGCGAACTATGCAATTTCCTGAGCTCACCCAGCTTAAAAGTTACTGCTCCGCCTCATCAGTTGTGCTTGACGGAGAGGTAATAGCTTTACAGAATGGAAAGCCATCGTTTCATCAAGTAATGAAGCGCGATGGAGTTCGAAATCCAAAAAATGTGGAACGAGCAAAAAAAACAACCCCCGTTATATACATGTTATTTGATATTCTCTATTGCAACGAAAAATGGGTTAATGAACAGCCATTGCGCGAAAGGCAAGAGCTTTTAGCGGAAGTTATTACCCCCGGCGAAAATGTACAGCTGGTAGAAAACTTCAGTGATGCCTGTAGCTTGTTTGCCGCAATTCAAACACAAGGTTTGGAAGGAATTGTGTGCAAAGACCTTAACAGTACTTATGCCTTTGGCAAAAAAGATGGTCGCTGGCAGAAAGTAAAAAATTATAAAGATTTGACGGCTGTGGTAGGAGGAGTGACTCTACGGGGAGCAACTGTCAACGCAGTATTGCTAGGGATATATGACAACAAAGGCCAGCTATGGTACATCGGACATGCTGGTACCGGAAAGCTTACTTCCGCCGATTGGAAAGCTTTGACTGAAAAAATAAAACCGTTAGTAGTTCCAAAACGTCCATTTATTAATAAGCCTGAGCGGGTTGAAAGAGCTATTTGGTTGAAACCGGTAATAACTGCCAAGATACAATTTTTGGAATGGACCGAAGGCCATACCCTTAGACAACCCAGTATCCAAGGGTTTGTTGAGGTGCCCCCGGAGGAATGTATTGTGGAAAGCCCCTTTTTGTAAAAAACGGAGTTTTTAGTCAATAGACGAAACTGCGGTTATCTTCTTCCCCTACCAGCCCGGCTATGGTATATAAACGTTGAATCGGATCCCAACGGAATTCTTTCAGCAGGCGGAAACCCACAATTTCGCCGGTGGACCGGACATGAAGCCGGGGACCGGTACACTGCCAGGTTCTGTCGCCTACCTTGATATGTTCTTCGTCGTGGTAGAAGATGGGCAGATCATGGGCGATCAACTGTTTAACCCTGGATTCCACTGCCTCCAGATCGATCTCGGGTTTTTGCCTGAATTCCAGGACAAAACCATGTTTGACGTCGCTGTGCACCTCAGCTTTGGTTATGCCCATCTCCTGCAAAATCATATCAGTCAGGTCTTCGGCCGTATGGGACATTTTTCTGTATTTAATGGACTCGAACACGATGCTTGTAATCTCTTTAGGTTCCGGACCGAAAACGCCCGGCCTGGTTACAATCACTTCCTCCCCGATTCCGATGAGGATCTCAGCATTCATTTTTAAAAAAGGATAGAGCAGTTCGAAATGCTCAATAACCACCCGCCGGTTTTTCATAATGGCTTTCTTCACAGCTTCCGCCAACTGCCACAGCTGAGTAAAAGCAGACTCAAAACGGACATCCACATGATAGCTGTGGCAGCGAAAATGTCCTGCTTCCGCATCTTGCATCAGTGGCAGCGGGCGGATGTTGATGCCGTTATCATCGTTGGTCAATTCCAGACCGGGAAACATCCCGCGAATCAAAAGGGATTTGCCCGCCCCCGCCTGCCCCACCAGCCCGATCAACTTATCTTCAGGGCTAAGGTAACGCTGGGCGAGATTAGACCCCAAAAGGAGCAAACGCTTTTTCCCGCGGGGGGCAAAGTACTCAGCATGCATCAAATATTCATATACGGGAATGGTCATGGTATCACCTCAGCATCGATAGGTACTGCTAAATCCAGCAGCGGGGCATGCTGCTGAGCCCCGTAGACGTCGGTCTCTCCCACATCCCCGGCAGCCCGCGGTCGTCTGATGGTGCATTTGATGGCGTTAGCAGGGTCGAATTCCACAAATGATATAACATCTGCCAGCGGGACACGGTAAAGCTCCGCAAAAAGCTCGGGAGTAAAAAAACCTGATTTTTTTACCCGCTGGTAGGTGGCACTGTCTTTAAAAATTAAATCAAAAGTCAGCTCGTAAGGCCCGGCGTTTTTACTCCGAATCACCACAGCCAAAGCGCGAATGGAAACTTTTTTCATGGGGCACCTCCCTGATTTAGCCTTCAGTCATTAGTCGTTAGTCCTTAGTTGCATGTATGGCTTTTGCGGAAAAAGCCAGCGGCTAATTGCTGAGAGCTGATAGCTGACGGCTGAAAACTAATGACTGACGACGGCGTTAGCCTGCCGATGACCGGTGACTAAAAGTGCTGGCAATTGATGACCGGTAACTGGCAGCTATTAAAGTTGGCAGCCGGTAATTGATTACTATCTAATATGTTAAATGCACTCCCAAGTTATAGGGAACAATGCGACCGGATCATCGACCTCCAGCAGGTGATGGACGCTGAACTGGTACACCGGACCGGTTTTTAGGTCCGAAGGGGAATAGGGGAAAGCCAGGTTCCCTGCGGTAGAAATCCTCCCCGGATAACCGTAATGCAGCATGGTTGACCTGGCAAAGCTTAGTATGGTGTCGGCCAGTTCCTGAGTTTCAGCCACCACCTCCATGATAATTCCAACTTCATGGGAAGTAATTTGCGGCGTAGGCTCTAGTTCTCCCATCACCCCATCGCGGCCATAAATATGAAAGAGCAGTTGATAACGGGAGGGAGCGACATCTTTAAAGTTATCCGCCAGGCGTTCTTTAACACCGGCAATAATCATATCCAGCTGTTCAATAAAGACCGGGTCCCGCGCACCCGCAATAGACAGAGTACGGTAACCCACCTGTTTCGCCCCTTCTAATTTCAGGGTGTATTTAGGAGCTGGAATAAAACGGCTCCCTTCCACCCGGACCCGGTACTCCGTCTCCTGAAAAAATCGGCAGTCTTTCAGGTCCAGCATTCCGCCAGGACCCGGCAGTAGGTAAGGGTTAGTCTTTTCATACAGGGTATGGGCTGCCACGGAAGAGGTTGTGCACTTCCTGGCAGGGTGTAATGGCTCCACACAAAAGTGAGCCTCCTTCAAAATACCAAGCATACAGTCACTGCCACTGCCCGGGCTGGCAGCAATAGCGGCACACTCCAGGATCTTCCCCATATGCAACGCCAACCCCGGGTCAAACCCCTTTGACACCGGTAAAGCTGCAAAGACGGCCGGGTCATAGGAGCGACCGGCTATAATTACGTCGGCTCCCGCTTCTAATGCCCGGATAAACGGCTCCATTCCCATCTGAGCCACCACATGGACGCTGGCCTCCAGTTCTTCCCTGGTTAAAGGCTTTCCCGGTTCCAGTACCGATATTCTACCGTCAGCCAACGCCTCCTCCAGCATGCTCTTCTCCAGCTCTGCGCTGATGCTGGCCATCCTAAAATGCAGCTTTGCTTCCCGGGCAATTTCCCGCACAATCTCCAGGCACCATTCCAGATGAGGGTCGGCTCCCGCGCCGCCGGCTGAACCTACTATCACCGGAATGCGCTGCTCCAGTCCCGCCTTAAGCATGATCTCCAGGTCCCGTTTCACTGCCTGCCGGTCCGTAAAGGACACTCCTGCCCCCAAGTAATAGGGCCCGGGATCGGTGGACCCTGCGTCTACCGCTATAACATGGGGCTTAAATTCCATACCCCTGGCAAAAGACTCCAGGGGAAAACCGTAGCCTAAAATAGCCGTAGGCGATAAAACCCGAAACTCTTCCATTGGCTCATCTCCCTTGAGCAGCTTTCTTCCTGGCCTGCAGCAGGGCCAAAGTCCGCTGCATCTCGTTGTAAGTGATCATATAGCCCTCATCCACACCCATGCCCGGTTTGGCCAGAATCTGAGTTGGCTGAGTGGCTAAAGCAATATGCACGCACACCTGGGAAGAACGCTCGGTTTCGTTACAAGTCCCGCCCAGGTAAGCCCCTACGCCGTGGGCTTTAGCATAAAGCACTGCTTCAATTATATTATTAATCCCTCCCAGGTCCGGGGTCTTGATCTGCACCATGTGGCAGCTTTTAGCATCTACAAATTCCTTGATATCTTCCAAGGTGTTGCACCATTCATCGGCTACAATCTCTACGGGAATATTTTTAGCCGACATTTCATTCTTTAAGACTTTTAAAGCTTGGATTTGACCTTCTTTGCTTCCGGCATCCATGGGTCCCTCAATCCGCAGCTTAAGCGGCTCAGCAGCCTGAGCCAACTCTCCCAGATATGCGGCCATAGGCCCCGGCTCTTCATTAAACAACATACCGATAGTACCGTAGACATCTATATGGAGGGTAGGAAAATAACCGGGCTGCCCTAACTCAAAAACCCGTTTTCTCAGCCAGCTAACGTATTCCAACAGTTTTTCCCCATTCCTGCCAAGCTTAGTTTCCACATTGTTAATTAACCCATGGGGTAATACCTGGGCCCGTTTCAGGATGCACTTGTCGGCATTCAGGTAGCGCTCATCCCCGGTCTGGGTAAAAATGGGAATAGTTTGTTTCGCCAAGGTAGTGCCGTATTCCTCTGCAATAACTTCCGCCATAGTCTTCCGCTGGGATATAGCCACAGCATCCAGGATAGCTTGGGTAACTCCGTAGCGAATGGCAGTGTGCAGCCGCCGCCCGTCAGACTGGACCAAAGTGTCAAACTCACCTGCTAATTTTTTAAAAGAGGTTATCTCCCTTCCCCGTAATTTAGGAGCTACTTCCCGGTGAATTAGAGGTATATATTCTTCTACCAGAAATAAAGGATCCCTCCCTCCCACACCTGAATACTGCACTGCTGCGCAGTCACCGTAGGCCACCTGTCCGTCTTCCAGAATGAGCATAATGGAGATAGACTCGCCTTTTTGCCTGACAGCAGTAAATCCAGGGGTAACCGGGTCCCCCTTATAGGCAAAGCCATCTCCCTCAGCTCCCAACTTTATGGCCTTCTGGTCGTCAAAGTAAAACCCCGTCACCCCCGCCGAAGCAATCAAATCCACAATCCTCATGCTAAAGACCCCTCTCCCAAGCTTTCACCCTAACTCACTTTTAACTTTTAACTCTTAACATTTAACTTTTAACTCTTAACTGTTTACCGCGGTTTTCCCACAAGCATCCCTTTGCTGATGGCATAGATATCATCAATGACCATCTGGAATGAAGGTTCCCGGCGTTCCGCCCTGCCCCGCTCCGCGATCTTCTCCCGATGGAACTCCTGCACCTCCGCCGGCAATGGTAAGTTGCCAAACTCCAAGAGACGTACGGCCCCATTATTATCCCGTACAGGAAGAATTTTACCGGCATTGTTACGGCTAGGCGCGAAAGGTACATCCAACACGCCGGCCTGGAAAGCACGTACCGCCCCTTGGGCCAGGTCCCCTTCCCCCAGCAACAGTACCCGCTCCAGGATGGAATGTACTTCCTTCCTGATTACCTCTTTTTCATCTGCAAGGCCGGGGGTTTCCTCCAATTTCTGGTCCTTTAACATATTTAAAACCTGTTTTGTGGCCCGGATGCCGGCGGCGTTTGCTTCTTTGGTAGGTATGCCGAAGGCTTCGTGGGGAGTTTTTACAATCACCTTAGTAGCTTTCCCCAAAGCAGCAGTAGCTGCTCCCCAGGCAATGACCCCGAAGGCTTTACTTTCATCTTGAGGAAACCCTCCCATCCACTGATGAAAAACTGTAGTCAAGTTTACATCTCTATAGCCAAAACGTCCCAGATACTCTTCTCCCAATTCAGTTAAGGTTTGCAAGGCTGCAACATCCTGAAGAAGATTCCCGCACTGCCCGTAACCCAAGGTAATGTTTTTTACACCTTGTTCTGCTGCCAGCAGCGCTTCAATAATGCCAATGGAATGGGAGATACAGGGAGGGACCAGGGTGCCGGTCAAAGGACCAAAAGGTTCCCGATTGATTGATACCCCGTTCTCTTCATAGTAGCCGGTTAACCTATCCACATATTGCCACCAGAGAATGCTTTTTTCTATAGGCACATCCTTGGCATAGGGGATGTTGTAGGAGATGCCGCCCCCTTCAAAAGCCGTGAAGCCGCCGGCAAGAGTGATTTCCGCCAGCATTCGGGCGTCAGGGGTCCCATGCCGGACCTGGACCGGGTTCTTCACAGCTTCCACAACTTGCCTGCAAGCAGCCACCCCGTGGTTTACGGCAGGAAATCCGTTCAGCATTGATCTGCCCATGGTGCGGCTTTCTTCAATGCCGGTTTGAGCTTCACTGTAGCGGTTTTGTCTGGTATAGGAGTCAATAGTGGTAGGCAGTAAATCCGCTCCTCCTTCGTCTTCCAGGTAACGGAGCAAATCGATGTGTTCGTTAATCAGCGCCACCCCGGCCCGGGGCTGGGCTAAAGTTATTTTTCTCTCTTTGGCTTCCAGGAGCTTAAGGCTGAATTGTTTGGCAGCAGGCAGTTGCCGGTGGTAAGAGACTGCTTCCTCCAAATCCACCTCTTTTCCTGTAGGCCAGGTCCCCAAAACTTCAGCGCGCCGGGCTAACAACTCTCCTTCCGCCCATTTGCTATTTTTCAGTTCCAAAATTATACCTCCCCAGGTATACCATATATTTTTTCATGATGCGAAGTGCCTTCACGGCATCTATTTCAGCCAACAGTCCCATAGCAGCCATGATGTAACGCTTATCCAGCCAAAGTTCAGGAGAATGTGGTTTCAAGATCTGCGGGGTTGCCGGGTTAAAAAGGGCTTTTTTCAGCACCTCCGCAGGGTGGAAATGGTGCACCAAAACTCCGCCAGTGCCGATCACATGTTTAAACTCCGTTAAATCTTTGCCGTACTGCAGGTAACTGGAGCCAAAAGGAGTATAAACAACCTCCAGGAAACCGGCATGACGTTCCACTGCAACCTCAACTGCCAGTTCGCCTAAGATGGTCTCAAATTGGGCTTCGGTTAAATTTTTTGCCAGGTATCCAGGACAAGAGCTGAGGCTCTCAACATACGCTTCCAAAGCGCTTAACCGGTCTGCTTCCAAGTGTTTAAGACGCTCCCGTCCCATTTCTAAAAGGCCTTTGGCGCTGTAACGCATCCCCAGATCACCTTCAACGGTGCGTTTCGCTTCCGGCTCAGGCAGTCCCTTCCAGGTAATTCCGCTTTTACTTGGGGCGCCTTCCCCAATGGAATGGACGTCGGTAGTGGCGCCGCCCGGATCAATTACAAGCAAATCGCCCCAGCCTGACTCGCCGGCAGCACCTTTGGACAGTAAATGTGCAGCATTTAAAACCGCGGCCGGCGTTGGCATAAGTATGCCGTCAATAAAAGCCTCCGCTTGTTTTAAACCCTTGGCTTCTATAATTTTCTGCAGAAATATTTCCCTGATTTTCCGCCGGGCCGGTTCAATATTGAGCTTATTTAATTCGGGCATGACATTAGCAACTACCGCTGTTTCAAAACCATGCTCGTTTAACACAGCCGCTGCTTGCGCTGCCACCACCTTATTGCCGGCTACCACCACCGGTATTCTTTTAATCAAATGGCAGAGCATTCCGGCATTGTGAAGCAACACCTCTTTGTTACCGCCGTCAGTACCCCCGGCCAGCAAAATGATGTCGGGGTTAAGGAAATTTATCCGCTTAATTTCTTCCATAGTGAGCTGGTGGGCAAAGACATCCAAGACACGGGCTCCTGCTCCAAGGGCTGCCCGTTTGGCGGCCTCAACAGTCAGGTCCTTGACCAGCCCGACAGCCACCATTTTTAACCCGCCGGCAGCACTGCTGCAGGCAACTTTATGCTTAAAAGGAGGGTCACAACCAAGCACTGCCCGGACGTTAGCTAGAGCTTTTTCCAGGCCCAGCATGATGTTGGTGTCAACGGAAGTAGGAGCTAGGCTTGTTGCCTTGATTTCCTCCGCCTCCAGGTCAGCCACCGTAACTTTGGTATACGTGCTGCCAAAATCAACCAGCAAAGCCAACTCCATGGCGTTCACCTCAGCTTAACCCCAAGTCCCGGCGCAGATCAGCAATAGCCTCTTCCGGCAAGGTGCCAGGCGGGTAAACCCTGTCAAATCCCATTGCCAGAAAGGTCTCTTTAACTTTTTCCCAGTCTTGTTTACCCACCACCAGGTTGCCACCAACATAGATAATAATCCGGCCGATGCCTGCTTCCTGGCATTTTTCCCTTAAGCCCCGGCAGTCTATTTCCCCGTGACCATATAGTGAGGACACCCAAATGGCATCAGCAGCAGTTTCAATGGCTGCATTAATGAATTCCTCCTGTTTGGCTAGGACACCGATGTTTACCACTTTAAAACCTGCCTGTGTTAAAGCGTAATCCAGGATGCGGTTGCCGACGGCATGGACGTCAGCACCAATCACCCCTAAAACTACGGTTTTATGCTCTTGCAACGCTCCCCCCTCCTTAGCATCTTCTCTACCCATTTAGGAATCCTATTCGGCCCTATGGACTGATCCAATACTTATTCATATTCGAGGAATAGCTAATAATTCCTTCCAACCCTTGGGTAATTGCTTTATCTGCTTTTGTAATGAATGTTTAAAGACTAACTGGCTACCCATTAGGGCAGCCAGTAAAGGTGTTAATCACTTACTCAGCTATTTTCAATCCCTTCGGCGTAGCTATGGTTTGAACAATGCCCATTAGCAAATCAACCAGCAGCGCCAGGATAGCAGTTGGGACAGCGCCGGCCAACAACAGGTCTTTATCTACCATCATAATTCCCTGCTGAATAAGGTCACCAAGAGTGCCTCCACCGGCAAAAGCGGCCAAGGTGGCTAAAGAAACTGCCTGGACTGCTGCTGTCCTGACCCCAGCCAGCATTACGGGAACAGTTAATGGAATTTGCACTTTCCAAAGAATTTGGTTTTCCGTCATTCCCATGCCCCTCGCCGCCTCAATAACAAAATGATCTACTCCCTTTATGCCAACAAAAGTATTTATAAGGATAGGCAGGACTGCCCGCAGAAACAGAGCTAAGAGAGCAGGGGCAAACCCAATGCCTACCAGTGGAATACCAAGACCTAAGATAACCAAACTAGGTATGGTTTGACCTATATTGCCAATAGTCATAACGGCCCCCTCAAGCAAAACAACCCGCGTTGCCAGGATTGCCAGAGGGATTGCCACTGCCATAGCTAAAACCAATGCCAGTATTGTCAAATCCAAATGCTGCCGTACCATAACCAAAAACTCAGTTTGATGAGTCAAAATATATTTTATCATAGCTTCCCCCCTTTGGCGGCCAGGTTTTCTGAGCTTAAGTTAAAATCGTGTTTCCATTGTTCCATTTTATGCTGCAACTTAATTAGCAGGTAATCTGACAGCAACGCCAGGAGGCAAATAGGTATAGCTCCAGCTACAATCAAATCTGCATCTACGGTAAACATTCCCTGGAAAATTAAATCCCCCAATCCTCCTGCGCCAATATAAGCTGCAATAGTGGCAATGCCAATGGACATGACCGTAATCATCCTTACCCCTGCCATAATTACCGGCAAACCAAGCGGGAGCTGGACTAGGAACAACAGTTCCCGGCGATTCATCCCCATACCTGTAGCCGCTTCAATAATGTTTGGTTCAATTGATTCAATCCCCGAAGCTGTATTACGTATAATCGCTAGTTGAGAATAAAGGATTAGCGCAATTATGGTGGGTTTAAACCCCAGCCCAAAAAAAGGAATTAAAAAAGCAAACAGAGCAAGGCTAGGGATAGTATATAATACACCCGCAACGCCTATAACAAATCCTTTCAAAAACTTTACCCGCGTAAGTATAATCCCTATGGGTACCCCGATTAATACAGAAGCCAATACTGCAACTGCAGAAATTTCAATATGAGCCAGTGTTAGGCTAAGTACATTTCCTGGGTTTTGCAGTATATAGCGCATGACCCGCACCTCCTCAAAACCGCTTCTAAAGGGCTCTATCGACTCTGCCTGGATCCAGATAGGGCTCACCTACGATCTTATATAAACAATTAGAAGTAATTATACCCACCAGATTAGCATGTTCATTGACCACAGCTAAGCATCCGGCATCGTTTCTAAGCATTGTATTTAAGGCTTCCTTCAAAGATTTATCATAAGAAATGGTGCTGATTGGAGCGGTAAGTATCTCTGAAACCTTCTGTCCCGCGGAAACCCGCCCTACTTCTTCTTTATTTACATACCCTTTAACCTTCCCGGCTTCATCTACCACCACGATACTGCGATAGCCCATGGCAAACAATTTTTGTGCATGTTCGATATTATCAGTTGGTTTAAGGGTACTTATTTCCGTAATCATCACATCTTTAATCCTGATAAGGCTTAATTGCTTTAATGTATGATCCGTTCCAACAAAATCCCGCACAAAATCATTGGCCGGATTACGCAAAATTGCCTGAGGGGTATCACATTGCACTATTTTCCCTTTATTCATAATCACGATTCTGTCCGCAAATTTCAAAGCTTCATCCATATCATGAGTGACAAAAACTATTGTTTTATTAACCTCCCTCTATAATCTTTAATTTTCTTTGAAAATCTCGCTTAATCTTAGATTTTCATTTGTACAAAGTCAATCCTCTTGGACAATATGCCTATTTTTGTATATATCTGGATTAACAAGTGTATACCGACAGAATATGCGTCTTTTAAACGTATTTCGGCCATGTAATCCACTTGTTCTCCGGTGGCAAACCTCCCATGTCTCACAGGGTCTGTGCCCCTAAATTCCTTCGTACTGCCTGCCCATGAGGTGGATGTCAGCCTTGCTCCTTTGCTGGGTCAAATGCCCTTATGGATAAATTTCAACCTGACTATTCCGGCTCGCTTTGTCAATGAACGTAATCTTTAATTAAGCAAGGTTTTTTTACATTTCCAGCACCGCTTGATTGCTTGTTACATTGCAGGAGTTTGACTGTCAAGGGGCCGCGATAGCGGCGACGCAGTCTTTACCCTTGACTGGCAAACGGATGAAATGTAACATTGTCAGTTGCGGTGCGCTTTTTAGGCGGCTTCCTGTAATTCTTGCCTTCTTATATCACTCATCATTTTTTGTGGGTCATAAGCTACGCCTTTTCTCAGTAAGGTGTAAAATATCCTTATGAGCTTACAGCATAAGAGTACTAGCGACTGTTTCTTTTTGAGCGGGTTCTGTGGCCTTGTTGTGTAGTACTGGTGTAGTTCTTTAAATTCGTTGTTCTTAGCCACTATGGGCATAATCCCTTGAAATAACAACGATCTTAGCCTTTTTCGCCCTCGTTTGCTAATAGTTGTTTGGCCCTTATGCTTTCCTGAGCTATTTTCTTTCAGGCTTAGTCCCGCCAGCTTCTGTACCTGCTTTGGATGTTCAAACCTTGTAATATCCCCTACTTCAGCTATAAACCCTGCTGCTGCTATGAGGCCTACTCCCTTGATTTTTAGCATTTCTTCAATACCGGGAATCTGCATGGCTAATTCTTCTATTAGAGCCATTGTCCTTTCATATTGCCTCTGCAGCATTTCATATTCTTCTAGTAGTGTGGCAAGTTCATTTTGAGCTGCTCTTAATCCTTCTCGTACTCCTACTGATATCTTTGCTGCCTCAACTAGTTGGCTGGCTCGTCTAACTCCAACAGCTCTGCTGATTTCTTTTCTCCAGCTGGCAACTATGCCTTCGACGCCTTTTTCAAGTACTTTATCCGGTGTTGGAAACTCTTTTAGCGTTACTATTGCTGCTTTGCCTTCCCAATCCCCAAAGACTCTGTTGAACTCCGGGAAATATATGCTTATCCAGCGTTTAACTCTGTTTCGGATGCTGTTAAGCTGCTTCACTAATCTTAAGCGGGTTTCCATTGCATTTCGTAAATCGCTGTAAATTCCTTCGGGAATGTACGGTTCCATGTATCGACCGTCTTTTACCAGCATGGCAATGGTTTTGGGTCCTTTCGGTCATTTTTGGTCGGATTATTATCATCCAATTCTTTGCTTCGCTTTACGTGAAACGGATTCACTAGTACTATTTTCAGCTGGTGATCCTTAAGATGCTGGGCAAAGGTAAACCAATAGTGTCCCGTAGGCTCCATCCCAACCATTACCTGCTGCTTCTGCTGTTGTTTTGCCACACTTTTTACCCACTCAGAAAATGTCTTGAAGCCGTTGTTGTCATTATTGAATTTTAGTAGCTTAGCTAGTTCTACGCCTCTGTAATCGAAAGCTCTGGCGTAATTTGTCTCGCTAGCTACATCTACACCAATGATTAAAGTCTTTTCTGTTATTTGCAAAATTCTTGAGTTCTGGTTATACTTCATATTGAGTACCTCCTCTGTTATTTAAGGGTCGCTAGTTAATCGACACCTCGACACCTCGTATGTTAACAGGAGGTACTTCTTTTTTCAAAGCTCATTTTAATTCATTACAGGAATGCTTCTTTTGTAATTTAAGGAATTCATCCTGCATTTGCTCACGGGTAATAGGGTCCAAAGCACCAAAAGGCTCATCCATAAGCATTATCGGAGGGTCCACTGCCAAAGCTCTTGCAACACCGACTCTTTGCCGCTGCCCGCCGCTGAGCTGTCTGGGATATTTATGCATGGTAACATCAGGATCAAGCCCCACCATGTTCAACAATTCAGCCACCCGATCCATCTGTTTGTTTCTTGTCCATTTCTGCAAGCGCGGTATCAAGGCAATATTATCAGCTACCGTCATGTGCGGCAGCAGGCCGATTTCTTGGATCACATAGCCGATCCGACGGCGCAACTGGATGGGATCCAGCTGGCTTACATCCTTTCCTTCCACCAGGATTCTGCCTTCTGTGGGTTCAATCAGCCTGTTGATCATTTTCATGGTAGTGGTCTTACCACAGCCGGAAGGTCCTATCAAGACAATGAATTCACCCGGCTGAATGTGTAGATTAACATTATCGACAGCTACAGAATTTTGCCCAAATTTCTTAGTGACATTCTCCAATAGGATCATCCCATCACACTCCTGGAATATTAGTTTTCTAACGCTTTGCACGGCACAGGACCCTCAGACCAGTCCACAGCCTTAAATAGTCGTCAGCCGTCAGTCCCCAGCATCGGCTCTCAGCTTTGCCCCGAGTCCTCGGTCGTGGTTTCTGCACACGCCTACGGCTACTTGCCGGTAACCTAATCAGTCACCACTCGCCAGTAACTAGCCGCTGACAGCTTATGGCTGAAAGCAGATGACTGAAGGCTGAACACTAACGACTAATTACTAAAGGCGTGCAGCTTGCTGGGGACATGGCTGGCCCCTGTTTTAATTACTTAATAAACCCTTGTTCCTTTAGGAACTGCTTCGCCACTTCCGCTGGGTCTTTTTTATCGCCGTCAACCTGATAATTAAGTTTGGCCATGGTATTATCATCAAGCTTTCCTGCCAATTTGTTAAGCGTGTCAGCAATTCCAGGGTCCTTCTCCAGCAGGTCACCGCGGACAACCGGCGCTGCAAAATAGGGTGGAAAGTAAGCCAAATCGTCAACCAGGTTTACAAAATCAAAAGCGGGAATCCGTCCATCGGTTGCGAAACCGGAAATGGCATCCACTTTACCTTCTTTTAATGCCTGGTACATAAGGCCCGAGTCCATTCCCTTGGCTTCCTTAAATCTAAAGCCGTATTTTTGCTGCAACCCTTCCAGCCCATCAGCCCTGGGAATAAACTCCTGTGTAGCGCCAATAACCATATTAGTCGCTTTTTCTTTCAGGTCCGAAATCTTTTCAATCCCCAGCTTTTCTGCGTCAGCCCTGCGCATGGTGATGGTGTAGGTGTTATTAAATCCCCATGGTTCAAGCCATTCCAGGTTCCATTTTTCCTTGTAAGCTGCCTTTACTTTGTCGTAAACTGCCTGGGGATCGGTCATCGGAGCCTCTTTTAACAAAGCAGTCAAACCAGTACCTGTGTATTCCACATAAACGTTGATGTCGCCGTTCACTAGTGATTCGTGGACCAACCCGGTACCCCCCAAACGGAGTTTAAGTTCCACAGGATAGCCGGCATCTTGTAACAATAAACCAACCATATTGCCCAGAATAAGCTGCTCCGTAAAGTTCTTGGCCCCAACAATAACTTTTGGTTTCACTGCCGATTTGTCGCCAGCAGTATCACCGGTTTTTGTTCCGGAACTGGCGCAACCGGCTAACAAAGTAATGCTTAATAGTAAAACAATAATTTTTACCCAAAACTTATTCATTGTTTACTCCTCCTTAGTCCTTATATGAACTCATTATCACTATCTTTACTTCAGGGCTAAGATTCCCCCTTTCAAATATCATTTGTAACAGTTTAAGCCCATTAAGCTCCGTTAAATGGTTTATAAAGAAGCCCTGTTAAAGAGCGAACGTCGGAAACTTTGTCCAACTGCCAAACCGTTTCAATGATATGCTCCACCTGGCATGAATTCAGAATATGCCTGGCTAGCCAGCGGAATTTCTTTTCTAAACCCTCAACCCCTAGTGGTGTATCGGGATCACCTAAGGCTGTAACCACTCCCGAACTTACCTTTCGTCCGTCCTTCAGTTTGATGGTAAGCTCGCATTGGCACTTGCCGGGAAATTCGTGGTCATACGCCTTGTCCCAAATTACTTTCACTTTCTCAGCCGTATACAAAATAGATTCATTATTCAGGTTTTCATCCAGCACCTGCCGCGGTCCTACTTCCCCGTCTACCAAGGCGGCGGCTACAGGGTAAGTTATGTTGTACTGAGCTTCTTCGGTGTTATGTGGTATCTGCAACTGTAATCGGGAAGCTTCCCTAAATGTATGTATTACTACTTCCTGAATATCTTGGTAGTGTATGCCGTATTTATCTCGAAGTTGCAATGCCCCGGTTACGGCAGGCTGTGCCCATCGACAGCATGCATAGGGTTTAAAATATAGCCCTAGAATTTCAAACTGGTTGCCAAGACTATCCACCAATCCTTGAAACTCTTTCCTGCTGAAAATGCTGGGAATGCCGGTAAACCCTTCTTTAGTCATTAAAGCTGCCACAGCACCTGACATAGATCCCCAGCCAATACCATCTTTGGTCATGGCCGGATAATCTATACACCGCATCATCTCCACCATAGGTGCATGATATTCGGCCACTCCCAGGGCGTGCATAATTTCCCCTTCCTGCAGCCCCAGGATTTTAGCCACTCCGGCACAGGCTCCTAATGCCCCCCAGGAACCTGTACCATGATATTCGGGGTGATACTCATGCCAAGCCAGCCCTGCCCGGATCGCAACTTCATAAGCTATAACCAGGGCGGCTAAAAATTCTTTACCGGAAACTCCGCTGCTCTCAGCGGCCGCAAGGACTGCCGGTAGCACCACAGCTCCGGGGTGTCCTTTCACTCGCCGGTACCCGTCATCAATATCCAGCGCATTAGCTGTAAATGCATTAGCTAAGATTGCCCCCGGCAGGCTGGATCTGGTTCCAGCCATCAGAACAGTAGCTTCATCTCCGTGCCAGTAGGAACGGCTAATCTTTGCTATGATTTTGGCAACCTTGGTTTGACTGCCGGCAATAATAGCTCCCAATAAATCCAGGGTACAAAGCTTGGCCTGCTGCTGAACTAACGGTGGTAAATCGTCCCACGAAGTCGCCCGGATAAACCGGGCAATGCGCCGGTTATTTCCATCCACAGCTTTTTTCTCCTTCCATAAGTTTGTTCTTGCCTGAGCCGTAATTGTTGCCGGCATTCCGGTCTACACCAAGCTCAGAAAATTTTGTAATACTCTTCTACCGGCCTGGTGTTCCCTTGTAAACTTTTCCGGATGGAACTGAACCCCAAACACGGATTTACCTTTAAGCTGCACTGCCTGAACGCGGCACTTCTTGCTTGAGGATAATATTTCGAATTCCTCCGGCAGTTCTGCTATTTCGCAATAATGATTTTGCCAAACATAAAATTCATTGTCCAAACCATTGAACAGCATGTTGGATTTAGAAAAATATACTTTACAGTAACCCTTTTCCTCATTGCCATAATAGACTCTTCTTACAGAGCCTCCAAAGGCCAAAACCAGGTGCTGCATCCCTCCGCAAATGCCCAAAAAAGGTACGGTAAGGGACTTGAGGAAATCATGCTTACCGCTAAAAATGTCTAAATCAAAAGAATCATAAGAGTCATAATAACCGCCGGAGATGACCGCCTCAATTTCCGGCTTTTCCCTAAGGAGACCGCCATGCAGCTTACTGAAATGCATCACTTCGAAATCTATACCGGCCAAACCCCTGCATACATTGCCAATGACCTCCATCTCCCGTCGGCCTGATTCTATATTGGTAACATAATTATTAATAACAAGTAACAAATTCCCTAATCCCCCTCTGCTATATGTTTCCATATAACTCACAATTTTCCTGTAAGGACTGCCTATAGTTTTATGAAATATCAAACTTCTCTGACTTAGATTCATACAAACCGGGAATCATTGCTTGGACCCTAGAATGTACGTCTGCAGGTATTGGTAGGGGGCGGTGGGATTGTAAAATCTCCGCAGCAATGCGATTGGCCTTCTCCCAGCCGTTAATTGCACCTTCCTGAACCCAGTTGGTAAAGTTTTGCCTGTTGGCAACTTTAGCTAAAAAGGTCTCGCTTCTCATGTGCCGGTAGGTATGCGCATGGGTTAGGTACTCGCCCCCGGGGCCCACCTCAGCAATGACTTCCGTTGCCAAAGTCTGCGGAGTGACTTCGATTCCCCTGGCAGCTCTAAGTACGATGCCTAATATTTCGTTGTCTATAACATACTGGGCATAGCTGGCTGTCATGGCGCTCTCCAAAAGACCTGCCGCATCGTGGATATAATTTGCCCCTGCCAGGGCAACCAGGAGGGCGGTGCCGGCTTTTTCATAGCCCGCCTGCACATCGGGTATTTTAGATTCAGATACGCCTGCGGTAGCATAAATAGGAATTTTATAGTAACGGGCCAGTTGTGCGGCAGCCGCATTCATCATTCCCATTTCGATACTCCCAAAGAGAAATGTTCCAGTACGAATATCCACCGTTGTCGGAACAGCACTGTATAACACAGGCGTGCCCCGGTTAATCAATTGGGTAAGCACGATTCCTGCCAGTGCTTCTACATTTAGCTGCACCAAAGTGCCGGCTAACGTCATAGGTCCGGTGGCTCCTGCCATGGGAGCTGCCGGAGTAGCCAGGGGAACCCCGTAGCCAGCCGCCTCAACCATTAATTTGGTATAATTTTCATCGAATTTAAGCGGGCTCATAACGCAAGTAATCATCGACACCAAAGGTCTCTCTTTCAATCTGTCAGCTCCGCCGGCAATTTCTTCGGCTATCCTGATTACATTGCGCACCCCTTCAACAGTGTAAACCCCGCCCATTACATGTTTTGAGGTATTGCACAGGCTTCGGTAAAAACGGTTAACATCGACCGCTTCCTTGGGCAACTCATTGGGATAAACAGGGCAGACTAAAAAACTGATATTATCCAGGGCATCTACCAGACGGGCAATGTCGGCAATATCTTGCAGAGATGAAGGACGACGCTTTTTGTCCAAATCCAGCACATTAAGGGCAGTTCCACCGGTACCCAAATACACATTCTTATCACTTAAAAGCAGGTCATGTTTTTCTTCCCTTCCACAAAGCATGACTTGTGATGGTGCCGCCGCCAGACATTTTTCCAGCAGCCCCTCAGCAATATATACCCTTTTCTTGTTGTAATCTACCTTTGCACCCCCGTCCTCAAAAATCTCCAACGCCCCGTCATAATGAACCTCAAGGCCCGTATTCTCCATAATTTTGATGGTTGCATTGTGAATTTCTTGAATATCTTTTTCAGAAAGGGGTGCATAACTGCCCCCTGTGACGGCTTTGATTTCCATAGCTTACTTCCTTTCCCTAAGTATTAGTTAATAAAGTTCTTCCCCCTTAATTTCAGGATAAGTGCGGCGTATTTCGGCTTTCAGGGCAGGAGCCACAGGAGTCGGTTTATGTTCCTTTAAAAGTTCCTTAACTATTTTGTGTGCTCTTGCCGCGGTGTCAGGTGAACCGGCATCCTGCCATGCCAGTCGGGTCCTCCTGTCAGAAACTTTGGGGAAGAAAAATTCTTTCCGCACATGCTGTACAGTATGGGGGTCGGCCAGAAAATGCCCACCCGGTCCAATTTCTTTTAAACGGTCATAGGCCAAGGTATCCTCATTGACCTCTACACCGCGCATAACCCGGAATATATTTCCTAAAATTTCATTGTCGATGACCATTTTTTCATAGGAAAATACTTGGCACATCTCCAACAGGCCCACAGCATCATGAATGTAGTTACAGCCGGATAGGGCAACAGTCATGGCAGTTAACGCACTTTCATAGCCTGCTTGAGAGTCATTAATTTTAGAATCTGACATCCCTCCGGTACCGTACATAGGCAGCTCATAGTACTGGGCCATTTGCGCCAATCCGGCATTAATCAGAGCGGATTCAATAGCACCGGCTACATAAAACCCTTGACTCATATCCATAATGCTTGAGGTAGATCCGTACAGAACCGGAGTACCGGGGTTAATAAGCTGGGCCAAAGTGATTCCGGCCAGTGATTCCGCGTTGTTTAAAGCTATGGTGCCCGCAAGGGTGACAGGGGATGTTGCTCCGGCCAACGGTTCGGAAGGAATAGCGAGGGGTAAACCTTTCCGAGCAACCTCCATCATGAAATCGGTGTACAGCCCGTCCATCACCAGGGGACTGACCATAAGAGTAATAAATGACACAAAAGGCCGCTCTTTCAGCTGTTCTGCCCCGCCGGCAATTTCCTCAGCCATGGCAATGGCATCCTTGAGTCCCTTCATTGTATACATGCCACCCATAACATGTTTTGCAGTATTGGTAACAGCCCAGTAAAAACGGTTTATATCAGCAGCTTCATCAGGCACATCGGTCGGATAGGTGTTAATAACGTAAAACGACACGTTTTCCAAGGCATCTACCAACCTGGCAATATCCCTGACATCATGGGTATTAGTTTTTCTTTTTTCCCCTGTTTCCAGGTCAAGGGCATATAAAACGGTGCCGCCCGTCCCCAGATAAGTACAGGTCTTTTCCAGGACCAAATCATATTTTTCTTCCCGGCCGTAGAGAATAACTTGCGAAGGAGCTGTATGGACAGCTTCTTCTACCATACCACGCGGAATTTTGACTATTTCAGCCTCCACAATTGCACCTTTTTCCCTGAAAAGCTGCCTGGCCGATTCACTCTTAACTTTCAATCCCACTTCTTCCAGTATTTCCATGGTTGTTTCATGAATGGACTTGACCTCCGTTTCTTTAAATAAACGGAGCTGTCCGCCGTCAAAGGTTTGATACATAAGAATGACTCCCTTCCTCCATTTACTGTTTATTTGAAATGGTTTTAAATGCTTAACTTTTCCGAAAATTATAACCTAAGCAATTATTTCTACACCGTTATCATTAAAGCAATATTCATGCCATATAAATAAAAAAAGCCTGAACGGTTTTTTTATTGACCGTCCAGGCTTGAAACAGCCTATTTCACAAATCTCAATAAGGATTCATTATTAAATTTGATAAAAATTCGGTCAAGCAATAGGTTATAAAGACGTTATTTGCTTGTAATTACTGGGATTGTCCTGTTATTATTTTTAATAATAAAAATTCAGCAGCAATTATCAATTTTGATATTTAATTCTTTTAGCTTACGATAAAGGCTGGGAACGCTGATGCCCAATTCCAAGGCAATTTTTTCTTTTTCTTTCAGATTCCCACCGTACATGGCGACAGCCTTTGTAATCAGTATCTTTTCAACTTCTCTCAGATTTTTTTTAAGCTGCAGATTTCTGTCATGCAATACTTGTTGAGTATTTACTAAGATCCTGGCCGGCAAGCTTGCCGGCATTATAACCCTGCCTTGCTCGAAATTACAGGCATATTCGATGACATTCTCCAATTCCCGAACATTGCCGGGCCAATTATAGTTTTTTAAGATAGCTAAAGCTTCCGGATGAATGGTTCTGATGGCCTTATGCAGGATCTTATTGAATTTATCAATAAAATAACTTGCCAAGACCGAAATATCTTCTTTTCTCTCCCGTAGAGGAGGTATTTTGAGTGGGATTACATTTAAACGGTAGTAAAGGTCTGCTCTGAATTCTCCATCAGCTACCATTTTCTCCATATCGCGGTTTGTAGCTGCTATTATACGTACATCTACCTTAATTTCTTTATTGCCACCTACCCTTTCAACTGTCCTGTTTTGTAAAACCCGCAACAGCTTAGCCTGCAAATACAGGGGGAGTTCACCCAGCTCATCGAGAAAAACAGTACCACCGTCCGCCAATTCAAATTTTCCTATCTTGCCACCCCTTTTTGCTCCTGTAAAGGCGCCCTCTTCATAGCCGAACAGTTCACTTTCCAACAGCGTATCAGGTATAGCACTGCAATTAATAATCTTAAAAGGCTTATTCCACCTGGGACTTGCCGCATGAATGGCCCTGGCAAAGAGCTCTTTGCCGGTGCCGCTTTCACCTTCAATCAACACGGTCGAATTTCCCTGGGCTATCTGTAACACTTCAGCCTTCAATTTCTTAATGGGCTCGCTCTCACCGACGATCTCCGATAAAGTTGATTGATACTCTGCATCTGCCCATCTTTCCAGCGTTTTCTGAACATCTGCCAAACGGTAAAAGGCTTCAACAGCTCCTGTCAGCACCCCATCAGTTACTACCGGATAACAATAACTGAGCACAGTAGCCTGCTTGGTCCCAATTTGATATGTTACCACCTGCTCTTCGTCTACTTTTTGATTAACTAAAATTTTAGATAAAGGTGACTGGGGCAATAAATAGTTTATATTGGTCCCATTCAGGCTTGCCGAACCTAAACCTAAGATATCAGTAGCGGCGGGATTAATATGGGTTATATGCCCTTGTGCATCAACCCCGATAATTCCCAAATCGATGGAGTTAATGATTGTTTTTAAGAAATCGGAAGTAATTTTAAGTTTTTTGGTACTACGGTTTTCGGCTATTTTACTGGATAGAAGCTCCGCCATTTTAGCAACATATTCCAAGTAAGTACTTTGCTTTTCTACCAGGCGCGCTTTTTGTTCACCGGTAAAGGCCACTAAGTTTATAAGTCCTTCTGAAGCCCCTTCCAGAAGTATGGGCATAAAAAGCCCGGCTTGGATGATGTTACATTGACCGAAAAGGACGCATACCTCACATAGCTGATTTTTTCCGGGATCAATTAATACAAAAGGCTGCCTGCAGGTAATGGCATGCCTGCAAATATGCCCCATGGCCATCTTAGTACCGACTTTAACTTTAGATTCCCCCGTACCGGCTACCCGCAGTAAATCCCGGTCTATTATTTCCACACCCATATCAAGTACGGCACTAATAGCTTCCGCTATATCTTGGACATAGCCTTGAATTTCCTTCAGTTCAGACAATTTTCCCATCCTCTTTTAGCAAAATAACCCAATGATTAATTCATTAATTCGATAAAATCAAGTGCTTTCCTTCCTCCCCTTGTGCTAATACCCGCAACCAGGACGGCAATTGTACGTTAACTTACCTTTTACATTCCATCAGAGCAGACTTAATAAGATTTAAAGACCCCACATCGGGTAAAAACCTGAACTCAATCAGCCGGTTAGCATCTTTAATTAGCCGCAGTGCCTCCTGCAGTCGACCGAAACAGACGACCACAGCTGCTGCACCTTGCAGACGCTCTTGCATTTTTTCGTCAACCTGCCCGGTATAGACAGAAAAGCCCAAATGGCCGATCCCAGCCCGTTGGACAGCCTCCTGAACGCGCCGACCGTACGTTTCTGAATGGCAAAAGATAGCCACTTGACTTTCTGCAGGCAGCTTGGCAATCCGTACCAAGGACTCGACTTGCGGCGCCAAAGCCACCCCCAGTATTTTTCTCGCCTTACTTTGAAAAATCTGATTTATCTCATCGAAATGGGCAAAGGACGTGATGACCAGGTCAAACTGAGCCAAGTTTTGTGGAGATGCTTGTACATTTTTCCGCAAGTCATCAAGCAAAATAGGAACCAGATTGACGCCGCTGCCCAATTTTACTTCCTGCACAAAGTATTCCAGCTGTTCCGGATGGCATTCGACAAAAGCAACCCTGAGTTGAGCAAGCTGTTCTTTTTTCTCCATAGCCCGTACATGGGTTAGAGCTACAAACTCATCGATGCTGAATCCCATGCCCGTTGCCTCTTCAATAGCCAGGTCGATCACCTTGAGCAGCCTCTCTTTAAGGCTTTCCCGTTGTAACACTAAGGCAGAATTGGCTACAAAAGTGCCCCTCCCCTGGCTGGAGGAAAGAATACCTTCATCCTCCAATTCTTTATACGCCATACTTACTGTATTACGGCTTATTTGGAGCACTTGGGCCAGTTCCCGTTCAGGCGGGAGTTTGTCGTTGGCTTTCAGTTTTCCGGTGGCAATCAATTGCTGGATCTGATTTTTTAGCTGGATATAGAGAGGAATTCCGTTTTTGCGGTCTAAGTCAAATTGCATTATTTCACCTTCCGAATACTCTTTTGCGACTTGGACTAATGGATGGGTCCAATATATTGTATTCGGGGCAATTAGAAAAAATCCTTCAGAAGTGCTGGTAAAAATAATACAGCACCATCCCGGCACTACAAAGTATAAATAATGAATAAAATCAAACAATAATTGTAGTAGTTTAATGGATGGTAAGGAGGGACAAAAATGTTATTTACCTTGTTTAAAAATGTTAACCAAAATCAACCGCAATTAAGAGAGTTCGATCCGACAACCCTACAAAGGCTAAAAGAAGGATCTTACCTTGTAAAACTAATTAGCGAAGCCGAAGTGGCGGGGCGAAAGTGCGAATTTTACTCCGGTATTTGCAATGACCAAGAGGTTGCCAAGTTTTTCAAGGAAGAAGCGGAAATGCTACGCAAAGCCAAAAATACATTGCAGGAATATTATGAAAGCATGACAAGGGAGTGAGGCAGATTGCAATTTTCTGATATGGATATGCTGCAAGATTATGAAAAAGACACCAGAATGGCAGCTTTAGCTTATGCTCTGATTCAAACAGAGATCATGGATTCTACATTAAGGACAATTATTGCCAAAGCAGCTAATGAAGCAGCAGCATCACAAAAAAAGGCTGCCGACTTAATAATGGCCCGTGGCGATCGCCCATAGCTTGTAAGTGCAACCAAAAACGTACAAAAGCGGCCTTAGCCGTCTGGTTAAAGCCGCTTTTTCCAGTTTCAAATTATTTCCTACCTATTTTCCGGACCTCTTTCCGGATCAATTATCCTGGAAAAACCCCGCTCGCGGTTTAAATCCTTCAGCTTAACTTCCCTTCTCCTGTCATGGTTGGCATAAAGCTTTTTGTTCTCAGCCATGGCTCACCTATCCTTTCTCACCAAGGCTATGCTTCTTACGAGTCAGGTTGTTGGGAGGTGTTTTGTATGGGTTATCGCTGAGAATATCCTCACTGGCTGTTAGTTGTCTGGAAGCGGGGTCCCTGACCAACTCTCCTTTAAAAGTATCCATCATAGCAGGAGTCTGCAGTTTTTTATCAACATCATTAAATTTATCCAATGTAATAGCCTCCTTTCACCTATGTATAGTATCTCAAGGAAACAGGAAGCTATGCGGATAGCTTGAAATATAAAAAAAGGATGTAGGCGGCTAATGCTTAATTCAATTTAGTTTCGACCATGGCGAGAATCTCATCCCGCAATGCCTGCCCTTTCCGAAGCACATGCTCTTTCTTCTCTCTCATGGTTTGTACAAATTGCTCATCTTTAATTGAACCTAAGTTAATTTGTACATTAAAAATTGCTCCCTGTAAGCCGGCAAAAGCCATCAGGACCGCTACCCCGCCGTCACTTAGAGCGTTGGGGTTGCCTTTGGCAACCGCTGTTTTAGTCAATTGCAATGCTTCAAGGCAGCATTCCGCCACTTCCATGGGCAGGGAAGCTGCCTGCCGCATAGCCTCTTGAATAGCTTGAGTCCGGGCTTTCTTCTCCTCTTCGGTCCCCTTAGGCAACTTGTAAGCTGTCATGACCCGGTTGAAAGCCTCAGTATCCTCATCAACATAAGACATAAGTTTTTCTTTTAATTCCGAAGCCTTGGCCAAAACTGCCTGCAGTTCCTCCTCATCGGCTTTAAACTGTTCCTTGCCTATAGTGAGATTTGCAACCATGCTGACTAATGCTGCGCCTAAAGCCCCGGCCAGGGCCGAAACGCTGCCGCCGCCGGGAGCCGGTGAAGCGGAAGCCAGTTCTTCTATAAATTCATTACATTTTAAGTCTATAAGCATTTCCTAGAACCTCCTTTTAAGGTCAGGGGACACACCCCTATAAATGATTTAGACTTGTTCGGGGAATGTCCCCATGTTCCTCCTTATTCTGTGATCCTTGTCTCCAATACCTGTTCTTTCCGGAATCCTTCCAGCCGGAGATAAAACTCCGCCACTTCGAGCAACGCTTCCATGGGGATGAGACCTACTATTTCACTGCCAATGACATTCACCCCGTACCTGGCTGCTTCGCTTTTAACCAGTTCAAAAACCCGAAAGAGAGGCACTTCTTTGTAGTTGCACATATTGATGGTTACCTGGGCAATATTTCTATCTTCCAACAGCACACCCAGGGCCTTGACGCTTACAAAGCCGCCGCTGGAGCCCCTGATGGCCTTAGCTATTTTTTTGGCTATGTTCACATCATCAGTCCCCAGGTTAATGTTGTAGGCAATTAAAGGTGGCCTGGCGCCTACAGCGGTGGCCCCCGCTTTCCCCATTTCCTGCGGCCCGTAGTCCGGCTGCCTCTCGTGTTGTTTGATCGCTTCTTTCAGTCCTTCATATTGCCCTTTGCGCACATTGGCCAAGTTTTTTCTTTCGGGCCTGGTGGCCGCTTCTTCATACAGGTAGACAGGGATGTTCAACTCCTCTCCCATTCTCTGACCCAATTCCCTGGCTAACCGGATACAATCTTCCATGGTAACGTCCGAGATAGGGATGAAAGGAATGACATCGGTAGCGCCCATTCTGGGGTGTTCTCCCCGGTGTTCTTCCATATTGATTAGCTCAGCGGCTTTTTTAGCTGCCCTGAAGGCCGCCTCTTTAACTCCTTCCGGTTCCCCTATAAAGGTAACTACGGAGCGGTTATGGCTTTCATCCGCTGAATAGTCCAGGAGTTTTACTCCTTCTACGCTTCTTATTTGTGCAATGATCTGCTGAATTACTTCTGTTCTTCTGCCTTCGCTGAAATTGGGCACACATTCTACCAGTGTTGGCATTAATCCTCTCCCCCTATGACAAGCTGTCCGTTTTTAATTATTTTCTCCGCTAAATTTGAACCAAAGCGGTAAGGCAAATACTGATATGTGGGAGCATCAAAAACAACGATGTCAGCTTTTTTCCCTGGCTCAAGGCTGCCTATTTCCTTTGCCCTGCCGATAGCGTGGGCGGCATTGATCGTCATGGCGTTAATGACCTCGGCAGGAGTCATTTTCAAATAAAGGCAAGCGATGGTCATGATAATCTGTAAAGAGTTATTTGGACATGAACCGGGATTAAAGTCGGTGGCTAATGCTACCGGCACTCCTTGTTCTATCATTTTCCTGGCCGGTGCATAATGGTCTTCCCTTAGGTAAAAAGTGGTGCCCGGCAGGAGCACTGCCATCACCTGTTTCTCTGCCATTTGCCTGATGCCTTCATCGGAAATGACCAGGAGGTGGTCCGCTGATACAGCTTCCAGTTCCGCAGCCAGTTCTGCTCCTCCTAGAGGCACAATTTCGTCGGCGTGGATTTTTAATTTAAACCCTTGCTCTTTTGCTGCTTTTAGGATCCTCCGGGACTGTTCCACGGAAAAAACGCCTTGCTCACAAAATACATCGCAAAACTCTGCCAGGTTTTTAGCCGCCACTTCAGGAAGCATTTCTTCGATGACCAGGTCCACAAATTTTTCCGGCTCCCCCTTATATTCCAATGGTACCGCATGGGCCCCCAGGAAGGTGGGGACAAGATCCAGGGGATGCCTTTGATTAATTTCTCTGATGGCTTCCAGGGTTTTAATTTCATCCTCAGTTGTCAAGCCATACCCGCTTTTGGCTTCTGCGGTAGTTGTGCCCTGGGCCAGCATCTGGTCAGCGTATTTCAGTCCTGTTTGTACCAATTCCTCTAAGCTGGCGGCTCTAGTGGCCCGGACGGTGCTAAGGATCCCGCCTCCTTGGGCCAGGATATCCAGGTAAGGCACGCCTTTAAGTTTCAGGTCCCATTCGTTTTCCCTGGAACCGGCAAACACCAGGTGGGTGTGGGGATCAACCAGTCCAGGCAGTACCACTTTCCCTGTAGCATCAATTACTTTTGTTTCCGGAGTTATGTCAAGTTGCTGCAACACTTCTGATGTTGTGCCCACAGCAACAATGGAATCCCCAACCACCGCCAAAACCCCGTCCGTGATTACTTCAATCTGACCTAATTCCTCTTTGATTTTGGGCTTACGCGATGCGCCTTGGGAGGTTACCAGCTGTTTAGCGTTTTTAATGATGAGGTCTGCTTTCATTGGAGCCTGCACCCCTTTTTTTCAGCGCCTTCTCCACCACTTCATCAATCAATTTATCTTGCGGAATATAGGGCAGTGTGATATGGCCTTTGCCTTGATACTTCTTATTGAATTCAATGCTGGTCTCCAGGGAATGCTCATTCCTGGCCCAGGCACGCCTGGCCACGCCGCCCATCACATCCCATAACAATGCTGACTTAATTATTTCATCAACCCGCTTGCTGCCATCCAGCACCAATCCAAAGCCGCCATTGATAGCTTTCCCGATGCCCACTCCACCGCCGTTATGGAGGGCCACCAGGCTCATGCCCCTGGCTGCATTGCCGGCAAAACACTGCACCGCCATATCGGCCATCACATTGCTGCCGTCCTTGATGTTGGCCGTCTCCCTGAATGGAGAATCAGTGCCACTGACGTCATGGTGGTCCCGCCCCAGCATGACGGGGCCGATTTCCCCGTTTCTCACCATTTCATTGAACTTCAGGGCAATCTTCATTCTCCCCTCAGCATCCTGGTAGAGGATCCTGGCCTGGGTACCTACCACCAGTTTGTTTTTCTCCGCATCCCTGATCCAGATATAGTTATCCCTATCCTGACCCCTTCTGGTGGGGTCAATGCATTCCATGGCCGCCCTATCGGTCTTAAGCAGATCCTCATGTTTACCGCTCAAGCAAACCCAGCGGAAAGGTCCGTAGCCGTAATCAAATAACTCGGGGCCCATGATGTCTTCCACATAGGAGGGGAAGATAAAGCCATCTTTTTCATCTACCCCGTTTTTGGAAATTTCTTTCACACCTGCATCAAAAACCGCTTTCATGAAAGAGTTGCCGTAATCAAAGAAATAGGTCCCCTTGGTTACCAGGGTCTTTATCAATTCAAAGTGGCGTCTCAGGCTATTATCCACTAACGCCTTGAATTTCTCACGGTCCGAAGCTAATAGTCTGGTCCTCTCTTCAAAAGTAACACCTTGCGGACAGTATCCGCCTTCATAAGCAGCATGGCAGGACGTCTGGTCGGAAAGCAAATCCACTTTGATGTCATGCTGCACAATGTATTCCAACAGATCCACCACGTTGCCGTAGTAGGCAATGGACATTGGCTCTTTCTTTTCCTGGTATTCCTTTGCTATGCTGCATACTTCCCCGAGATTGGACGATACTTTTTTCACCCACCCCTGGTTGTACCTGGTTATAATTCTCGAGTAGTCAACTTCAGCGATAATACCGACGCCGCCGGCTATCTCGATGGCTTTAGGTTGAGCCCCACTCATGCCGCCCAGGCCTGAGGAGACGAACAGACGGCCTCTCAGGTCTCCGTCCTGGGGTATCCCCAACTTAAGCCTCCCGGCGTTGAGCAGCGTATTGAATGTGCCGTGGACAATGCCCTGAGGTCCAATATACATCCAACCCCCGGCAGTCATCTGCCCGTAGTTGGCCACCCCCATCTCCTCGGCAATTTCCCAGTCATGGGAGTTGTCAAACATGCCGACCATCAGCGCATTGGTTATGATCACCCGGGGAGCATCGGGTTTGGACGGGAACAGGCCCAAGGGGTGACCGGAGGCAACTACCAGGGTCTGGTGCTCAGTCATTACCTCCAGGTACTTTTTAATCAGCCTGTACTGCAGCCAGTTCTGGCAGACACTGCCTGTTTCCCCGTAGGTGACAAGCTCATAAGGGTAAAGGGCAACTTCAAAGTCCAGGTTGTTGTCGATCATCACCTGAAATGCCTTGCCTTCGATACAGTTCCCCCTATATTCATCAATGGGTTTTCCGTAGATCCTGCCTTCCGGGCGGAAGCGGTAAGCATAAATTCTCCCCCGGGTCAACAGTTCCTCTAAAAATTCGGGTGCAAGTTTTTCATGCAACTCTTCCGGCACATAGCGCAGTGCATTCTTCAGAGCAATCTTCGTTTGCGCCGGCGTGAGCCTAAACCCCCGGTTTGGCGCCCTGCGGATCCCTTCAACGAATTTGGGCATTTCCGGCAGTTGGTTATCGAGCTTAATAGTCATGGCCTGCGAGATGTCAAAATTAGTGAGCATTAATTGTCCACCTCCCGTAATTTTGCACATAGCTTAGAAGCCTAGTAAATAGGGCCTATTGTCTCCTCGACTTCTTTCAGGATCGTTCCTTTTTGCAGCAGTTGTTGAGCCTTCTCAATATCCAGCCGCAATTCCCTGTCCTCTTCCAGGCAGGCTACTTCCTTTCTAAGTGCTTGATAGGCAGCTCCTGTGCCCGGAGCTGGTTTCCCTCCTCTCAAGTCAATGCCTTGGGCCGCGCATAAAAGTTCAATGGCCAGCACTGCCCTGGTATTTTCCAGAATGCCTAATGCTTTACGGGCAGCTATAGTGCCCATGCTGACATGGTCTTCCTGGTTGGCAGAACTGGGGATGGAATCTATGCTGGCCGGCGAAGCTAAAACTTTATTCTCTGAAACCAGGGAAGCTGCAGTATATTGGGCAATCATAAAACCTGAGTTTAAACCGCCTTTGGTAGTTAAAAATGCCGGTAGCCCGCCGCTTAAAGTCGGGTTAACCAGGCGTTCAATCCTCCGCTCCGCAATATTGGCAATTTCAGAAAGGGCAATTCCCAGAAAATCCATGGCCAGGGCCACCGGTTGTCCATGGAAGTTTCCTCCGGAAATGACTTCTCCTTCTTCCGGGAAAAGCAACGGGTTATCAGTTACGGAGTTTATTTCCACTTCAATGACTTTTCTCACATATTCCAGGGCATCTCTTGAGGCACCATGAACCTGTGGTATGCAGCGCAGGGCATAGGCATCCTGTACCCTACCATGTTGGGCACCGGAGATAATCTGGCTGCCTGCCAATAGCCTTCTTAAGTTACCCGCCACCTGGCCCTGGCCTTGATGGGGCCTAACCTCATTGATCTTCCTGTCATAAGCTGCAGGTATCCCTTCCAAAGCTTCGCAGGTCATGGCCGCCGCAATATCGGCTGTTTTAGCCAAGCACCAGGCATCATAAATGGCCAGGGTACCAATTGCCGTCATCACCTGGGTGCCGTTGATCAAGGCCAGACCCTCTTTTGCGTTGAGTTTAATCACAGGGATTCCTGCCTTTTCCATGGCAGTTTTGCCAGGCATGCGAATTCCCTGGAAATATGCCTCACCGCGGCCGATCATCACCAGGGCCATATGGGACAAAGGCGCCAAATCCCCGCTGGCCCCTAATGAACCTTTTTCAGGTATGACCGGATGCACGCCCATATTTAACATTTCAACCAAAGTAGCAACTACCTCGGGCCTGATACCCGAGTAACCTTTGGCAAGGGCGTTTGCCCGTAAAAGCATAATGCCCCTGACCACTTCCTCCGGCAGTGGGTTCCCTACTCCCACAGCGTGGCTGATAATCAAATTTTCCTGCAGTTGCTCTATTTCCTCCGGTGCAATATTGACCTGACTGAACTTTCCAAACCCTGTTGTAACCCCGTACACCACTTTCCCCTGTTTAACCAGACTTTCTACCATAGTACGGGAGATTTCCATTTGTTTTACAGCCTCAGCAGATAATGCCACCTGCTTTCTTTGCCTGGCCACGGCAACTACATCCTCAATGGTTAGAGAATTGCCGTCCAGGACCACCGCTGCCTGGGTGCTCTTATCACTTTTCAATCTGGCCAGAGCCATTTCCCCTCCTCCTTCTTAATATATTACCAAAGCAATTCTTTACCATGTTAAACTTATAAATTACCCCTAAAAACAAAGCAAGGTTTCTCACCGGGCTTTCCCGGCAAGAAACCAAGACATATTCCAGATCATTATATGTTCCGGTCATGTTGACGTTTACTGTTCAGGTATACGCCATGAGCCAAATTTTAAGCTGGTTTGGAGCTATGTTTACAATTAAGCCTTGCTTGTGCCTTCTCCAGCACGGCAGCTATTTTCACGCGGGCTTCCTCAGGAAGAGGTTCAGGTTTGTGCACGGCCAGAATTTCTTTGATTTTTCCCCGGGCCCGCTCTGCCATAGTGGTGCTGCCTGCTGCAGCCCAGTTTTCAAAGCAGTTGAAATCCGACAGCTCGGGCTGCCAACTCTCCCGGAAATGCTCCGCAGTATGCGGGTCACCAAGGAAATTACCTCCCGGACCAACCCGTTTTATGGCCTCTACCGCCAGATATTCCCAGTCAGTTTCAATGCCTTTCAGGAGGCGCTTCACACGTCCGATTACCTCATTGGAGATTAGCAGCAGTTCCAACGATCCTGTGCGGCCAAATTCCATGTAAAAGACGTCATGCATCAGGTTACAGCCCTGCAAGGCTCCCATTACGGTGAACATGGTGGATTCCAGGATGGCCTGTTCATCGCAAACTTTAGAGTTGCAGCAGCCGGCATAACCCCAGGACGGCAGCCTGTAGTAGCGGGCTAAGTCGCACATCCCTCCCTGATATAATATGGCTTCCGGCGTCCCATACACGGCTTGCATGGTACGCATATCCATAGGCGAATTACCGTAACCGTAGATAAAAGGTGCCCCGGGGTTTTTTAACTGGTGAATAACCAGCCCGCTTAACGCCTCCGCATTGGCCTGAACTAAAGCTCCGCCCACAGTTACCGGGACGCTGGCCCCTCCTAAACCCCCACAGGCAAAATTGGCGGGAATCCCTTTTTCCGCTGCCAACAGCAGCTTTTCTATGGACTCCACAGGATGCTGCAGCGGGGAAGTCGGTTCAGTATAGATCATAAATAAGGGCTTCCGTTTAAGCTGTTCTTCACCGCCGACGGCAATAGCAGCCATTTCTGCGATATCAGCCAGAGTGTCGCCGTCCTCCGCGATTACCACCTGGGGCTTGACGGAATGCTGCACCATGAGAGCGTACTGCTCCCGGTTAATCATCCTGCGCTCAACGTCGGATAACATGCCCATGGACATAATAAAATCGATGTTCGGCAAATAGTCGCAGATCGTAATAGCTTGAGCTACGTCCTCTTTCCGCCAGCCTCTTCTTTCCCCGGTAAAAGGGTCCAGGTAATTTATCGTATCGGAACCGGTACCGAAATAAACATTGGAACCTTCCAGGTACAGTGCAGGCTCCCCTTTCCTGTTGTACATTGTCACGCGGGACGGGGCAGACTGCAGGGCTTTTTCCACCAGGAACGTGGGGAAGTAGACCCGATTACCGCTGTCCACTGCAGCCCCTGCTTTTTTTAGCAGCTCTACAGCCTCGTCATGGTGAATTACCATGCCGGCCTCTTCCAGTACCCGGCAGCTGGCCAGGTGGATCTTTTGCAGCTGTTCGGCCGTTAAAGTTCTAAAATATAGCCCGTTGCCATGGGCACAACCGTATGTCAAGACGAACTCCCCTTTCCCTAAGCCGAAAATTCATCTTTTTCTACGTCAGCAATGATCTTCTGCAGTTCTGCCCGGACGCTTTCCTTAACCGGCTCAGGCTGATAGCTTGCCAAGATCTCTTTTGCCATGTTTTTAGCATGATCAGCAATGCCCTGGGCCCCTTTTTCTTCCCAGATTTCCCAGAACAAGCGGTTAAACAGCTGCGGAGACCAAATTTCCGTGCGGAAATGGTCAAAAGTATGCTGATGAGCCAAATAATTACCACCCGGGCCAACTTCATCAATACAATCAACAGCCAGTGTAGTTGCATTGATCCTGGTCCCCCGGCCCATATAGCGAACCATATCGATAAAGTCGTTGCACATGGTCAGAAATGCCAGTGAACCCGTTTTGCCCCCTTCCAGGTAACCAACGTCATGCACCAGGTTAGCGCCGGTTAATTGGGCCATCAATAAATTAATGCCTGCTTCAAATCCGGCCTGGGCATCGGGAACGGGAGCATTAACACAACCGGCCTCGGTGAAGTTGGGAATCTGATAATATTGCGAAAGCTGGGTCATAACTGCGTAATTCATGGCATGCTCCGGCGAGCCGTAAAGCGTTGTGGAGTTTTTCATATCCATTGGTGTACCATTGCCGCCGATGATTATGGAAGCGCCTTTTTGTTTTAGTTGGGCTATTACCAGCCCCGAGAGGGCTTCCGCATTCATCTGCACTATACAGCCCGCTTTAGTTACGGGAGTGGTCCCACCTGCCACAACCCCGGAGACATATGTTACGGGGATGCCGTGCTCAATGCAGGCAAACATTCTGCCAATTCCCTCCCTGGTATGGACCAGCGGAGATATGGGCTCGGAATATAGCACTAAAAACGGGTTTTTTCTAAGCTCTTCATGCCCTCCGGCTACCGCAGCAGCCATTTCAATCAGTGCCCGAGTATTCTTTTCATCATGGGTAGTGAATACAATGGGTTTCACTGTATTAGTTACCATAGCCTCAAATTGATGCAGATCGCTGGCTTTGGCGGCGCAATCCGAGGCGATGGCATAACTCATTACAAAATCGAAATTGGGCAGATAATCCATCACCCTGCAGGCCTGTTCCACATCTTTTTTGGTGGATCTCCTTCTTATTCCCGTTTCCAGATCAATGGTATAAGGCAAGTCAGAACCGGTACCAAAATAGACCCGGTTGCTCTCCAAATGCATGACCCTCTGTCCCTTGCGGTTGGCAACCACGATTTTTCTTGGCGCCAACCGGATGCAATCCTCCACCAGCCAGTTGGGTATGCGCACCCTGTTATCCTTGACAATGCAACCGGCATCTTTTAAAAGCTTCAGGGCTTCAGGGTGATCTACCTGAACACCTGTCCTTTCCAATACTTCGAGAGTTGCCAGGTGAATTTCTTCCAGCTGGCTTTCAGATACCCAGCGCAACACAGGTGTTTGCTCAAGATAATTAGAACGTATATTAACCATTTTCGCATCCTCCTTACCAACTGTCCAAACAATAAATAAAAACGCTTTTTGCTATTTTATACTAGCAAAATCCATGCCGAAAAATAAAGCATCAAAACATGATACCAGTCAATATCCCGCAGCATAATTTTTTTGCATTGCGAAATTTGGTCTTGGACCAAATTTATTTTAACTATTCATGCATAAAAGATTTGCCTGCATATTTTTTTTGCAGATAAATCCGCGAACTATATACAAAAAATAAAAAAATCTTTTTCGCAATTACTTTTTGCAGGCAGATTTTGAAAAGATCTAAAGATCTTTTCAGACCGTCGACAAACTATTATCAGCCAGCATGTATTATGGAGCGGGACTGGTTTCCCCAGCCGTCGGCAGCGGAGCTGAAGGTCAACGGCGTAGGAGCCTATTAATTGGGGACATTCCTCAGCTAAAGCGAACAACATGCATAAGAGGTGTGTCCCCTGACCGCTGCTCGAAATAATACATGCTGGCTTTGTCTACAAGCTGGATCTTTTGATTTTTACTACGAATTTATCCCGAGTTTTCGTATTCTATACTGTAAATTTTGTCTTACAATACCTAAAGAATCAGCCGCCTTTGTAATATTCCAGTTATGCTTTTCCAAAGCATCTAAAATAACCTGTTTCTCTACTTGCGTTAATACTTCCGCTAAAGTACCTTTTGGCAAAGCTTTGGCAGCACTCCTTTGGCTTAGTAATTTCGTTTTTAAATATAACGGCAAATGGTCTACCGTAATTACCTGTTCCCCGTCGAGCATATTCACAGCACTTTCGATAACATGCTCCAGCTCCCGGACATTGCCTGGCCACTGGTAATTTTGCAGGACATTTCTCAACTCCGGAGAAATCTTTACCTTACCCAGGCCGTAAATTTTTTGGTACTTATTAAGGAAATGGTTTAACAGGACTTCAATATCCTCTACCCGTTCTTTTAATGAAGGGATATATAAAGAGATAACTGCCAATCTGTAGAAAAGGTCCTTGCGCAGTTGTCCTTTTCGAATACATTCCCAAGGATCCACATTAGTTGAACTAACAATCCGGCAGCCAACAGGGATCTCGGCGCTTCCTCCCAGCCGGCGCACACGTCTTTCCTGCAGGACCCGCAAAAGTTTTGCCTGTAAAGGAGGGCTCATCGAGTTAAGTTCATCAAGAAAAAGAGTCCCCTTGCCTGCTTGTTCAAACAGTCCGGGACTGTCGACGGCGCCGGTAAAAGCGCCTTTTACAGTTCCAAAAAGCATGCTTTCCAAAAGGGTTTCCGGTATAGCAGCGCAGTTAATGGCAACAAAAAGTTCCGAACTGCGGTTAGAATAATTATGTATCCCTTGTACCAGCAGTTCCTTGCCAGTACCTGTTTCACCATAAACCAGGACAGAACAGTCGGCCTCAGCAGCTTTTTTCGCAGAAGCAATCAAGTTATGCATGGAAGAACTGGCGTAGATAATTGAGTCAAAAGTATATCTGGTCCCATTTTTTCTGATTGTTTCCCTGCAGTCCTGCTGGATTTGTTCCTGCAGCTGCATGGTTTGAGCTAGTAATTCCTTGATCTTGGTGATATCCCTACAAACGGAATAAACTGCCACGATCTCGTCACCGACATAAACCGGGAAAGCGCTGGCAACAATTGTTATCTCCTTTCCGTCGCTGGTAAAGTACGTTCTACGTGTTTCGGGTATAGCTTTACCTGTTTTAATCACCTGTAAATGTTCACTATTTTCCTCTCCCACCTCGTAAACTTCGCCAAGGTGCTTACCGATAACTTTTTCAGGTGAAAGATCTTCAAGCTTGGCCAGCTCATTGTTATAGAAAATAATCTTTCCTGCCCGATCTGTAACTATTATTCCTTCATGAATGGAATTCAGAACATCTTGCAATATTTTAATTAACAGCTCTTGGGACTCCATGCGACTCTCTCCGTTTGCTCATGTTTCAGATAATACATATCTTTGATTTTTTCTATATTTCCCGCTAATTTTCCTGCTGTTTTATTAGACAGGGTGTTTCACTTCAAAACTAAAACAACAAAATGAAAACGACTCTACATACAACTGTAAAGCCGTTTCAAAATATCTTTTATTTCGATGTTTTAGCTCCCACATTACTCAAATTTTATCGGATACACCGCATCTTCCAAACCAAGCTCCCTCTTTTTTGCCACACCGATAGAACCGTCTTCATTCCATCCCATTAAGGAATAGAACTCCTGCAGCATGGGTTCCAGGTGAATAACAGAACCTTTGCAGGGGCCATCAGGTATCGGCTCAGTCAAAAACTTCCGGGGCAGTGTATCGTCTTTGCCGGTGGCTCCAAACCGGAAATTTAGCAACCTTTCGGCGTTAACTATCCGTTCACCTATTTTTAGCAGTTGTTCCCCTGTATATTTTTCTCCCGTGAACGCCGATAAGATTTTTGCCGCCTCAGTCAGGTCAAAGTCCAGCATCATCCCAAATTCCGGGATCTTGCAGATACCCAACGCATCGACAGCAGCGTTGGCACACATGCATTGCCTTACCATTGCAGGCTTGCCTTCCTCAGAAAGCCTGTCGGCGGCCTTAGCTGTACCATAAGCCTCTAATGCCTGTTCAGGAGTATAGGCGTATTCCGGCTTGGCATAGACGAAACCAAAATCCGCCCCTCTGCTGGACACCGCATAACCAAGCCCGGCCCCCTTAAACCCCCTGGGGTCCATGATAGTCATGCTCAAGCCCTTAACATGATAGGCGTAGTTTTCCGCGCCTCTGCCGATAATCCCGGCAGCCTTCTTCATCCCCTGCGCCAGCACGTCCCCAAGCCAGGTGCTGCGGTTAGCAATTTGATGCAAAAGCGCCTCCATAGCGTCAACGTTGCCCCAAGTGAGCTCCAAACCCCCAGTATCCTCTTTAGTTAATATACCGCGTTCATAGAGGTCCATAGCAAAGGCCACGATATTCCCGGTACCCAGACTGTCAATTCCGTATTCATCACATACATTGCAGAGATAAATGCTTGCCAGGCCGTCGGAATTCCCGCATTTCGGTCCCCAGGACGACAGCGGTTCATATTCCCCCCGGTCGCCCACGAAGCCGCTGTACCTGCCTTCGTTAATCCGGACAAAAGCACGGCAGTGGACCGGACAATTATAGCATGCATGGTGTTTAATCACCAGGTCCCTGTAATGGGTACCGCAGGCGGTCTTTATCCCTTCAAAAGTTACCTGGTTGTAATTCTTTGTACCCGATGCACCCTGCTCATCAGTCCAGATTAAATCCGAAGAACCGATTGTCGTCCATGTCTCCCAGCAAGGCAAAGCCTTCAATTTTGTCACATATTCTTTAACCGCTCCGGCTGCCTCCTCCGACACATACCTGCTGAAGGGCCCGGTCTTTTTTGCCACCACTGCCTTTAAATTTTTCGAACCCATTACAGCTCCCATGCCCGTCCTGCCGCCGGCATGTCCTATATCGGTCATTACACAACCAAGCGCCGAAAGCTTTTCCCCGGCAGGACCAATCAAAATAATCTTGGCCAATTCATCCTGCACAATTTCTTTAAGCTTCTGACGCGCTTCTTGCGTTTTAAGGCCCCATAAAGAAACCGCATCCTCAATGCTTATGACATCGTCTTTGATATTTATAAAGACCGGTTTTTGCGCTTTACCTGTGATTATGAGGGCCAAAATGCCACAGGCCTTCAGCTCGGCAGCAAAGTGTCCGCCACCGTTTGAGGTCCCGATAAAACCTGTCAGAGGGGAACGGGCAGTCAAATGCAGCCTGCTTGTGGTAATCATGCGGGTACCGCTTAACAGACCCGTGGAAAGTACAAGGATATTTTCCGGAGCCAGCGGTTCCACAGCAGGGTCAAGGTATTTCAATAAAATATAATCTGCAAGACCCCGTCCTCCCAGATATGATTGCAAAATTTCCTCCGGACAAGGCTTTCTTGTTATTTCCCTCGTAGTCAGGTTTACTAGCACCAGATCTCCTGCAAGACCTTTAAGCATTGCTTTTCTTCCTTTCCGTAGTTCGATAGTCCCCAGTTGCCAGCATCGGCTTGCAGCCACGTCCATAATCCTTGGTCGTTAGTCCTTAGTTGCATGTATGGGTGTCCCCTGACCTAGTAATTATGAAGCCAACGGCTAATGCTGAGAGCTGAGACTTTTAGCTGAAAGCTGAAAACTAAGGACTGACGACTGCACCAGCCAATTGGTAACTTGCTTACAATTCAGCCATAGTAATGGCCTTGCCGCTGCATGTGCCTGCACATATCCCGCAGCCCCAACAAAGTTCAGGGTTAAAAGATATCTCATTCCCGTCAAAAGTAAAGGCTCCGAAATAACACCTTTTGGCACACAACCCGCACAGCCGGCATTTTTCCCGATCAAATTCGGCCACATAGCGCGACTTGGGCCATTTCCCCTTGGTGCCCAGCTTTTTTGCCGCCCTGAACGGATAACAGCAACAGCCACAACAGTTGCACACCACACTGGGCCCTTTTTCCCGCCAATCAGGCGGCCCTCCGGTATGCATCAGCCCCTCCCTGTCCAGCTTGCGCACCAGCTCTTTTGCTTCTTCCTTGGTCAATTCCCTGCCTCCGGTACGGTCGCTGATCAGCTCCGGTGCAAAATACAAACAGATTTCCCGGGAATGGTCACAATTATCGGCCAGCATCTTGCAATCGCATGGTAAAACTCTGATGGTGGAAGCTCTGTCAATCATTTCTTCCACTTCATGCAAAAGAAAAATCCATTCGTTATGGCAGGCATCGTATTCCGGCTCGGCTGCAATAACCTTTTTAAAGTTGTCGTTTCTTTTTAAGTACTCTGCAAAACACCACTCATCAAGTTTTTTCCGAATCTTTTTGGGTATGACATAGAAATTTCCGAACAGGCAGAAATTGTTTAACCTCTTGTAGAATGTGCCTGCGCTGTAATATACAGTACTGTCCTTGCTTTCTTTGTTTAAAATATAGCGGAGATAGGCCTCTTCCAAAATGCCGCGGGTCTCTTCTTCAGATGTTGATAACCGGAAGGCAATATCTCTGCAAGTTAAGCTTTCCTTACCCATAGCGACCACAAGTTTCATTTCCTGCTCTGTGGCAAAAAAATATAAATAGGGCCATATAAATTGGGGAGCTTCAAAAATTTTACCAAAGTCTTCTAAGAGTTGCATGACATGCGCCCTCCCAGTATTTTGCCGTCAGCGGCAAAAGCTTTAGAAAATATGGCCCTGAACCCCTTAGGCACCTGCACGGTACAAAGGAAAGTCAGGGCCACTCATTGTCCCCAAAAACTATTTAATTAATCCGTTCTTTGTTAGAAACTCTTTTGCAACTTCTTCTACACTCTTCTTGTCAACATCGACTGCCTTGTTCAGTTCCATGATAGTGTCGTTATCTAATAGACTGCTCAGCTTTTTCATCTGTTCCGGAATTTCCGGGTAAGCGTCAATAATTTCTTTTCTAAAGAGAGGTGCAGCGTTATATACCGGGAAAGCTTTTTTATCATCTTCCAGCATCACCAGACCATATGCTTTAACCCTGGCATCGGTTGTGAAAGCCAATCCCATCTCGGCTTGATTGTTTTTCAGAGCTTCATAACCTATGTTCAGAGCGGCATTGTAGTATAGGTCCTTTGGATGCTTATAACCGTACACTTTCTCAAAATAGGACAGACCGTCAGGCCTTTCCTCCCACTCCTGAGAACCAACGAGCCTGATTTTTTCGCCTTTCTTGATCTGTCCGACTAAATCAGAAACTTTCTTCAGGTTATACTTGTCAGCGATGTCTTTCCTCACCATAATTCCATAGGTATCGTTAAGAGGAGCGCGGTCCAGCCAGATAATGTTATTTTTTGCATCCCACTCCTTCACCAGGTTATAGCATTCCTCTTCATCAAAACTGGGTTCATGCTGCATCACGTTGATTAATACAGTTCCTGTATACTCCCAGTAAGCGCCGATCTGATTGGATTCCAAAGCAGGCCGAATGACTGCCAGCTCGCCCAGCCCGATCTTGTTTTCCACAGGGTAACCAAGAGCTTTCAGATACTCATACGTCATGGTCCCTAAAAGCAGCGCTTCCGTAAAAGTTTTGGACCCGACAACAATAGTCGGTTTGTTTTCATCATTAGCAGCTTTATCGCCGCCAGCTGATTGTCCGCTTCCTCCGCAAGCGGTGGCTCCTACCAGTAAGGCAAGCATAAGAACCATAACAACAACATACTTTAATATTCTTTTCATTACCCGTTCTCCTTTCCATATGGATTTAAATATCCTTTATCCTGCAGCTATCGGCAAAACTCGAAACCGCCTTCTCCCCTCCCTTCCAAGTTTCTTTTAGAGTAATGGGAACAATCCCTTTACGACTCATATCCTGGCGGGGTAATTTTATACTCAACATAGCCCAGCAGCCTGTCCAGGGTAATAGCCAGTATTGCCCCCAGTCCGGCGCCCACCAGTAGAAATTCGGCCCAGAACATGGTCAACCCGCTCAAGATCAAGTCCCCCAGTCCACCGCCGCCAATATAGGCAGCCAGTGTACCGGTACTTACCACATACACCGCTGAAGTCCTGATACCAGCCAGAATGACAGGCATTGCCAAGGGCAATTCAACTTCGTATAAAACTTTTTTCTCCGACATGCCCATGCCCAAAGCAGCTTCTTTAACATCAGGGTTTACACCGGCTAAACCGGCAATGGTATTCCTGGCAATGGGTAGCAAACCCTGAACGGTAAGCGCGACAATTGTAGGCTTTAAACCCATGCCCAAAACCGGCATGGCAAGAGCAACAATGGCTAAACCCGGGAAAGTCTGCAACAGGTTGAGGATATTTAAAATAACAATTCCGTATTTTTTGTATTTCGGTCGAGTAAGAAATACGCCGGTGGGAACTGAAATGGCTATGGCTATAATCATGGTGATTATTACCATCCAAATATGTATAGCCAATGCCTCCGGCGCCCTATTAAAAAGAGCTTCTTGCAAACGCCCCCAGTTCACTTATTCTCCCCCTTCCTGCACGAATGCTTCCTTATATCGGCAAGGGTGATTATGCCGGCCGGCTCGTCTCTGTCCACAACACCAAGATATTCCGTGTCCAGCTCCAGCATCAGCGACAAAGCATCCCGCAATAGAGTCGTTGTCTGAACAAAGGCTTCCTTTCTGGCCGCAGCCTTCTGTTTTATAGTCTCCGGAGATACGATTTCTCCGCTGCTATCCATTTCATCACCTGTGATAAATCCAACCAACCTGCCGGATGCATCCCTTATGAAACAAATTTCCGCCTTCTTATCCTTCATTTTTTGCCGGGCATTAGCCAGTTCATTTTCATCGACAATACACCATTGTTGCCGGACCAAATCCTCTACCTGAAAAAGGCTCAACTTTTTTACCACCCGGTCATAACCGATAAAATCGCTGACAAAATCATTGGCAGGTTTGGTTAAAATTTCATAAGGAGTGCCGTATTGAACCAATTTCCCCTTATTAAAAATAGCAATCCTGTCGCCCATTTTAATTGCCTCATTGATGTCATGGGTGACAAAGCATATAGTCTTTTTCATTTCCTTTTGCAAACGCAGGAATTCATCTTGAAGGTAATTCCTGGCGATAGGGTCAACGGCGCCAAAGGGTTCATCCATCAACATTATAGGCGGGTCAGCGGCCATAGCTCTGGCCACACCAACCCTCTGCATCTGTCCGCCGGAAAGCTGGGAAGGATACTTATTCCTGGTTACTTCCGGGTCCAACCCGATGAGCAGCAGTAATTCATCTACCCGCTGTTTAATCCTTTCCTTGGGCCAGCCGTACAAACGGGGTACTATAGCAATGTTTTCGGCAACCGTTCGGTGCGGGAGCAAGCCAATCTGCTGAATTACGTAACCAATGCCCATTCTAAGCTTATCCGGTTCACAGTCTTTTACGTCTTTATTATTAATCAGGATTGTCCCCGAGCTGGGTTCAATCATCCTGTTGATCATGCGCAGGGTAGTGCTTTTACCACACCCGGACGGTCCGACAAAAACACAAGTTTCACCTTTCTCCACTTTCAGGGAGAGGTTATCGACAGCAGCGAATTCCTGTCCCTTATAGAATTTCGTAACTTCCTTTAACTCGATCATGGTCATTCCCCCTTACCAGCGTATGCCCTGTAGTAATTTAACCACCATTATTATCCGCGTTTCACCTTGAGACCCCTGGGTACCATTCTCTTTTCAAACCCCCCCAAAATGCTGTCCAAAGCAATAGCAATAAAAGCAATAAGTAAAGCACCTACAACAATCATCTCCACATTGAACCTGGTCAGTCCTTCCGCTATCAACCGTCCTAAATTTCTTTCTCCAATGTAGGTAGCAATAGCGGCTATACCTGTGGTCATTACTACCGTTATCCTAAAACCCGCAAAAATAACCGGCGCCGCCAGCGGAAGCTGTATTTCCCAAAGAATTTTCCAGGAATTCATTCCCATGCCTCTGGCTGCTTCGATCACATTTTTATCTACAATCTTGATGCCCTGATAGACATTTCTCACCAAAGGCATCATGGCATATAACACGAGGGCAACTAAAGCGGAACGCCTGCCCAAACCCAGGAAAGGAATTGTTATCATTATCGCAAAGAGAGATAGACTGGGGATACAGAAGATAGTGTTGGCAATGCCAAGCACCGTTTTAGCCCATCTCTCGTTTTTGGTAATCAAGACACCGACGGGAACCCAAAGCAGGAGAGACAGGAGGATCGACCAAAAGACAAGTGTAAAATGGGTACCGGCATATTCCAAAATGGTTGAAAGGTGTCCATTGATAAATTTTAGATAATTCAAAGTTCCACCGCCCTTTGCTTTAAAGTGGATATTTTTAGTTTTTGCTTATATTCGGCAAGTACAGAATGAATCCTTTTTTTAACCTGTGATGTAATAAAAATTCTTATGGTTCGGAATTGTGAGATTACATGTTTAATGAACAACAAAAAAGCGGCTCAACAGCTTGTTGAATCCGCTTTGTACATCTGCTAAGTTCCCTTTTTACAGAAGTCCTCTCCATAACCAATTGCATTAGCCTGCTAAATTATACTGCTTGCAATTTTCCACTAAGCTGGTTAGCAAAAATTTGTTGCGCGATTATTTCCCCAATAGCTTTTCCAAGCAGAGGTGGAACGGCATTTCCTACTTGCTCATATTGTTCGGTTAAGCTACCCAAGAATCTAAAACGGTCTGGAAAAGACTGGATTCTGGCAGCCTCTCTAACTGTCAGAGTTCTTTCCTGTGTGGGATGGAAAAAAGACCCCCAATGAGGATCACATTTAGTTAAAATTGTGGAGCATATGCCGTTAGGGTCTAACCGACCATACCTTTTGGTGTGATCGCTTCTTCTAGCTTTTTTTAGACCTGCCGGAAGTAAGTCAAAAGGTATATCTCGCCAGCTTCCACCTTGAGGAATGTATTTAAGCCTTTCTAAATTAATTTTACCTAAAGTTGGGGCTCTATGGTTGTACAGAATTTTGGAATTCTCCCGAAGCAATTTTTGATATTCAGACTTTGGTGGAGTATCATATTGCATTTCATCTGCACCTCCACCGTTTTCAATTACTGGTAAATCTGAAATTGCATCCCAAACAGTTGTGTAGTCTAAAAGTTGAGGGCCAAAAAGGCTCTCTTTTGATTCTATTTTAAAACAAAGGTTTTTCCCCCCAGTGAAATTAGCAACTCCCTGGGCAAAATGAGTCGGATAAGGAAATAGACATTCAGCATTTTTCAATCTGGTTCCAATAAAAAAGGTCCTCCATCTCATCTGTGGAACCCCATAGTGAGCAGCAAATAAAATCATGTGTCTTACTTTATATCCTAATTTGTTTAATGACTTATATATGGCCTTTACTACAGTTCCTTTTTCTAAGGATACTATACCAGGAACATTTTCTATGAGAATATATTTCGGCTTTAAGGTTTCGGCAACACGCAGGAAATGAACAAATAAATGGTTCCTTTCGTCCTCCATAGTTCTTACAGGAGCATTAATTGAAAAACCTTGACACGGTGGTCCACCTGCCAGTAAGTCTAAATCACCCGGCTTCACCTGACAAAATTCAAGGACCTGTTTATTTGACAGATTTCTAATATCTTCGGTACAAACGTATGTATTGGGATGATTGTATTTGTAAGTTTGAGTATAAGTCTGATGAATATCACTGGCGAAGTTAATCTGAAAACCCGCTTGAGCTAATCCTTCAGATAGACCTCCGGCTCCGCAAAATAGGTCAGCTGCTATGAGTTTAGCCATAAACTCACCTCAAATTAGATTTTCCAAACATCTATTTACTGAATATAGTGCAAACTTGTTGTTTTACTGCTTCATCAAGAGAGGATCCGGGTATTTTTCCGCCAGAAATAAAATTCAATGCAAAATCTTCCAGATTAACCCGAATTATTCTACACCTGGTTAAGTTTCGGATTTTGCCGAAATCAACCGGTTCATCCAACGAATATGTTAAAACGCTTAATACTCCTTTGTTCGGTGTACTAACAGGTATAATATCGCCTATAATGTCTTCAAATCTGGAATATACTACATCTGGTACAATGAAATACATCCCTTTTGTAGCCAAGTGCGAATCAGCGTACACTTGACCTTTTCTAATAATCTGAGGTATTAAACGTTTGTGGACATTGGCCCAGTTCATTCCATGCGCGGAATCAGGTATTTCAACGCAAGGATTGGTTTCCAGATTTTTGTAAGCTTCCCAAGTTGCTCTATAATTGTTAGTTATATCTATACTTTGGACCTCCACCCCGGCAACCTCTGTTGGGTTCCCGTCCACAATTTTTACTAAAACCCAATCCATGCTAAGCTTATTTCGACTAGAACCAACCTGAATTTCTCTTCCTGAATTCTGTCCAAACGCAATAACAAATTCGTTCGGTGTTTCTTTTACCAATTCGAGAGACTTCACCTCATTTACTAAGTACAGAGGAACATAGCCAAAAGCATCAAGACTTACATCTTTGAGGGTTTTATAATTTTCTGCATACAGACGTTTAGGGCAAATTATTATTTCATCATTTCCGCTGACAACTGAACATACCCCATAAATTACAGATTTATCATGATTATGCTTTGTACATCGGCTTCCTACAAAAGGGCATACGCCTCTGTTCCAGTAATTTCTGCATATCGGTGTCAAATCGTCGGGAGCAAACCCAAATATTTCACATAAATCTTGCTTTTTTGCTCTTGGCATTATATCTCATCCTCAATTTATGAAACAACCAAAATTTCGCTATTAACTATATTGTACTTAGACATAACATAACATTTTCCTGCTACAATTTTAACATGAGCCTGGAAAACTGGTACGGTTTTACGGGGAGTCAGGGGAAATAACCCCCTTCTTACACCAGCAATTTTCTTCCGTTTTTCCCCAAAAGATCGCTCCATTCAATGCTAATCGAGTAGGAGGGGGTGATTAACCCCCGTCCTCTCACACCACCGTACGTACCGTTCGGTATACGGCGGTTCACCAAGCTTGACGAATTTGATGATAACGTTCGGTTATACTCTTTAGGCCCTGGCTATGCCAATAGGCATTGTTCACTTTGAGTTTTAACTTATCCTCCAGGAAGGATTTAATGCTCTCGAGCACCCGCTCTCCGGCTCGCTTGCTTCGGACGTAGATGTTACAATCATCGGCGTAACGTACGAATCTGTGTCCGCGTCTTTCCAACTCCCGGTCTAGGTCATGAAGTAGTATGTTAGCCAATAATGGACTTAAAGGGCCTCCTTGAGGTGTACCTTCGTCGGTACTCATTACTACTCCGTTGACCATTACTCCGGCTTGAAGGTAGCGGCGGATGAGTTTCAATACCCGCTTATCCTTGACTTTGCGGGCCACTCGCGCCATTAGGATGTCGTGGTTTACGCGGTCAAAGAATTTCTCCAAATCCATATCCACTACCCAGGTATATCCTTCCTCAACGTACTTCCTTGCCTGTCTGACCGCGTCATGTCCCCTCCGTCCGGGTCTGAATCCGTGACTGAATGGTGAAAATTCCGGGTCAAAGATAGGTGTAAGTACTTGTAGAAGTGCCTGCTGGATTAGGCGATCTATGACGGTCGGGATACCTAGTAGCCTTGTTCCGCCGCTGGGTTTCGGGATTTCGACCCGACGTACCGGTTGGGGCTGATAGGTTCCCTTGAGGAGTTCTTCTCTGATTCTGACCCAGTGCTCCCGTACGTAATCACGGAGGTCGTTTACCGTGACGTGGTCGATACCTGGAGCACCTTTGTTCTCCTCTACCCGCCGTAGAGCAAGCAACATATTCTGCCTGTCTACCACTTTCTCCATCAGGCCGTTACCATCTCTTCCGTGGGATGTGTTCCTGGGTTGTGCCGGAGATACACTCGGCCCTCCGTGGGTCCCCTGCGTATTCACCGCTTCCTCCCCATGGCAGGCCCCATATGGGGTTTTCTGCTGTCTTTGCATATCTCTCGAACGTACCAAGTCAATCCCTCGCTTCGTGTTCGGCCCTTCACCAGTGTGACGTCTATACTGGCTACTATGGCCTCTGCTGACTTCTGCCGGTTCAGCCAGGCCTCGCAACCTGGGTTATCGGTGTTACCAATATTACCGGCAGACCTCCCCGGGTAAGAGCGCTGTCTTTTCCTCCATCTACCCGCCACATTTACTCTCGGCAGCCTTTGGTAGCAAGGACTTTGCTTTGTAGTGCAAGCTCATCCAACTGCCGCTAGCCTCTTATGTGGTTTCTGTTCGTCGGGCCGGAGGTTTGCCGCCGACTTCCTTCAGATTCCACCTCACGGTGGACACCCTTGTCTTAAGCTACGGCTACTGCTACCTTCACCGTTCGGGACTTTCACCTTATAGACAGCGCCCATGCCGGGCGCACACTGAAAAGCTGTTGACCAGATAGGGTCAACAGCTTCATATCTTAGACAGAAACTACTTCTTTTACTTCCGGCACTTCAGATTTAACTACGCGCTCCACGCCGTTTTTCAAAGTCATTAACGCCATGGGACAGCTGCCGCAAGCGCCTTTTAATTTAACCTTGACTACTCCATCACCAGTAACATCTACTAATTCTACGTCGCCGCCGTCTGCCTGAAGGCTGGGGCGAATTTTGTCAAGCGCTGCTTGTACTTTTTCCTTCAAAACTGTTCACTCCCTTGTTCTTCATATGGTTCATTATAACACAGTTCTCATATTTTATGTTAGGAAAATTTGGACATCCTAGGTTTAATTAAGGAATTTTTCCTCTCCTTTAGCAGGTTTGAACTTGCCTATATTTAACATGCTTGCGGGTAGTATTCATTATTCATCTCAAAACCTTCAATAAAACATGGCCCAACAAAACCTCAAAGGCCTATTTATAGACACTAAGCGGAGCTAATGGCGCTGTGCCAAAAGCGTTACAGGACAAGGAGCGAGAGACACAGGCAAATAAATTTTACCCCAAAAAAGGGCGAGAAAAGGGGGCTTGTCGGCGTAAAAAGAGAGACTGGGTAAAAATCCACCCCAGCCTCAGCATGTGATAAAAAAGCAATAACAGGCACCTCCGTTATGGTAAAATTGTAGTTGAAAAGACACCAATTTTATCCTCGGGAGGTTGCCTGTCATGGCTATTATACCACAACTGAAACTGTTTGCGTGGAACGAAATTGAAACGCTGGGGGACATGGAACGACTCCGGCTGGTATTGGAACACATGCCGGATGAAGACCTGATGAAAGCTTTGGAAAGAAAGCGTGGTAAGGGGCGTAATGACTACCCGGTCAGAGCCGTGTGGAACTTCCTCTTAGCCGGCATCGTCTTTCAACATTCCTCCATCGAGAGCTTGCGCCGAGAACTTAAACGCAACGCCCAGCTGCGGGACATGTGTGGGTTTGCGGGGGAAGTACCTCCCGCCTGGGTCTACACCCGGTTTATGAAAACGCTATTCGCACACACATCCATGGTGGATGACTTGTTCGAGAACCTGGTGCAGCAGATTAGGGAAGTGCTTCCTGACTCTGGTCGACACCTGGCCATGGACAGCAAAGCCATCTCCTCGTTTGCCAAGGGAAAGAATCGGAACGAGGCCGCGGATGGGCGGCGGGATACGGATGCCGACTACGGGAGAAAAGAATACCGCGGCGTAGACAAAGACGGCAAACCATGGGAGAAGATCGTCAAATGGTTTGGCTACAAGCTACACCTGGTAGTTGATGCGACCTATGAACTGCCCGTGGCGTTTAAGGTAACGAAAGCATCGGCAGCGGATATAAGTGAAGGGCATGCCCTGCTGAACCAGATGCAGGAAAGACAGTCGGAAATCCTCGAGGTAGCCGAAACCCTCGCAGCAGACCGCGGCTATGACGACACGAAGTTTATCATCAAGTGCTGGGATGAGTACAAGATTAAGCCGGTCATCGACATTCGGAACATGTGGAAGGATCCAGACCGAACACGAGTGTTGGAAGGCAGAGAGAATGTGGTTTACGACTATAAAGGCACCGTATACTGCGTATGTCCACAAACGGGGAAGCAGCGGGAGATGACAAACGGCGGCTTTGAAAAAGGCCGTAACACATTGAAGAAGCTTTGCCCCGCCAAGCATATGGGCATCGAGTGTGCAGGTCAGGCACAATGCCCGGTAAAGCAAGGGATCCGGATCCCGCTGGCGATGGATCGTCGGATCTTTACACCGATTGACCGTGCCAGCTACAAGTGGGAGAAAGAGTACGACAAACGGACGGCGGTGGAGCGAGTGAACAGCCGTTTGGACGTGTCCTTTGGCTTCGAACTGCACACTATTCGCGGCATGGCGAAAATGAAGGTGCGGTGCGGGCTGGCATTATGCGTCATGCTGGTGATGGCACTGGGGCGGATCAAGGAGAAGCAGGTCGCGAAGATGCGCAGCCTGGTGGCGGCGTAAAGCAGCAACCAACCCAAATATCATATCTGGCGCAACCACTGAGTGAGTAGTCCGCCCATTTGACTGCCTATTAATGATACACCAGGAAACTTATGGGAGAAACAATTCCGGAACGCTTTAAATGGTTGAACCTTAGGCAAAATGACGAGCGTTCCGTCGCTAAAACGCTACCTGAAACAGACTTAAACAGGTGCAGCGCAAAAAGCTCAAGCAGAACTAAAATTGACTAAATCGGTTGGACCATATAGAATAAAATTTATAAATAACGGAAAATTTGTCAAAAACAAGTACACAAAACTATTGACCTAAAGCAGCCGAGTTCTGGTACTCCTGAGCCACATTCATCTAAAATGCGGGAAGAATGTGGCCTAGTTCCTTTTTACTTTCCAAATAACCACCCATGCCTGGAAGGCACAACCAATCATGAAAATTAGCTAAGTTATTGCAAAGGTTGGATTTTTTGCTACATTGAAATTATCAGGGACAAAGGTTGATTTTATTTTGATGGTATAACCTCGTTAAATAACCTAACTTGATTGCTTTTGAGCACAGCCAATTGTCGCCCCTTGTTCTTAAGGACTTGGGAACAGCACGGGTACTAAAATCTTTATTTCTCGAGCAATCATCCCTGAAATTCTTTGGAGCAGGAGTGAGTTACATGCAAGACATCCTGGAAATATGTTGTGGTCTTGATGTCCACAAAGAAACGGTTGTAGCCTGCCTATTAAAAGGCAATGTTGACGGGGAACCGGTTAAAACCATCCGCACCTTTTCCACCCTTCTTGCCGGGCTAGATGAAATGAAAGTTTGGCTAGAAAATGAGAACTGTCGGCATGTTGCAATGGAAAGCACCGGCATCTATTGGCAGCCTGTATATAACGTGTTGGAAGAAGCCTTTGACGGCAGTATGGTTTTGATTGTTGCCAATGCCCGGCATATGAAAAATGTACCCGGTAAAAAGACCGACATGAAGGACGCCGAATGGATAGCTACCCTTTTGCGTGCCGGATTATTAGAAGGAAGTTTTGTTCCCTCCAAACCAATCCGGGAACTCCGTAATCTGACCCGGTACCGCAAAAGTATCATCGAGGAAATTACGTCACAGAAAAACCGGATCGAAAAACACTTACAAAGCTGCGGCTTTAAGCTCTCTACCTTCCTGACCGATATCTTCGGCGTATCGGGCCGGGCGATTATGGATCATCTTAGCCACCATGGGAAAATATCCGCCCGGGAAGTAGAGAATTTTGTAAAGGGGCGTGCTAAGAATAAGCTCCATGAGATCAAACAGGCTGTCAATGGCAAAATGGATGTTCATCAAAGAGAGTTTCTAAAGCTATTGTTAGGTTGGCTAGATCAGCATTACGAGCATCTCCGTCAAGTAGAGCAAAACTTAGAAGAAAAACTGGCTCAGTATCAAAGACAACTAGAGCAACTAGACGGCATACCGGGCATTGATAAAACTGCAGCAGCAGCCATTTTGGCGGAAATCGGAATTGATATGAGTCGTTTTAAAACCGCTGAACATATCTGTTCCTGGGCGGGCTTAAGCCCCGGTAACAATGAAAGTGCAGGAAAAAAAAAGTCCACTCGTACCACCAACGGTAACACCTATTTAAAACGGATCCTATGTGAAGTTGCTTGGTGCATCACCCGAATACGTCAAAGCTACTTATCATCCTGGTATTGGAAAATCAAACAACGCCGTGGCGCCAAAAAAGCTCTTGTTGCATTAGCCAGAAAAGTTCTCGTAATAATATACAACCTGTTAAAAAATGATGCTGATTACGATGAAACATCCTTTGAAAAAGCCAAACAAAAACAGGAAAAGTTCCGAGTTAAAAGGATTATTGCTGAAGCTAAGAAACTAGGTCTGGAGGTGATAGAACCCCACGAGGTTGCTTAACAGCTACAATGGTTTTTCCAAAAGAATTAATTTCACTGATGCAAGATCTGCATTGGCTAGTTAATTATTACCTTTTTACGGGTTATCCTGGTTGCCATATGCAGTTGTTAAAGAATATTTCAAATTTATTTTCGTACTAAAATGCGGGAAGAATGTGGCCTAGTTCCTTTTTACTTTCCAAATAACGGGGAGCAAACATGAGCGATCATTTTAAAGTCTTATATATGACTTATTATAAAAAAGTGTATACATCTTGTTATATGATCCTGAGAAACCATGAATTGGCAGAAGAAGTAACCCAGGAAACTTTTACGACAGCATACGAGAAAATATATACCCTAAAAGATCCCGCAAAATTCAGTTCATGGATTATTTCAATAGCAACCAATAAAGCCATTTCATTATACCGGAGAAACCAAAAGATAGTACCAATAGATGAAGAAGCAGTACTAGATTATTTTGAACAAAATAACTGGAACTCAAATGACCTTTCGGATGTCTTAGTTATTAATGAGCAAATTGATGCCGTAAAAGAGGCCGTGACTCAATTGCCTCCCAAGTTAAAAGAAGTCATAATACTAAAATACTACATGAAACTCCAGGACCAGGAAATTAGTAAACAGATAGGGAAACCAGTGGGAACGGTGAAATCTTCCTTGTACAGGGCTAAAAAACTTTTAGCTAAAATGCTTTCTTTTCAGAATGATAAGAGCTGTAATATGAATTATGGGTGTGGTGATAATGAGGAAAAATAGCGATCAGATGGATAGAATAATTGCCGCAGCTTTAAAGGAATTAGAAGTGGAAGCAGAACAAGGTATGCCTGATGTTAACGTGGCCTGGGCAAATTTTGAAAAAAGAGTGCAGGTTAGAGAATCCAAGCATAAAACAGACCATAAAAAAAATCGTAAAAGGCTAGCGTTAGTTGTGGCTGCAGCGATTATTATACTCTTTTCCATTCAGAATCAAAAAGTTACTGCTTTTAAAAATGAAATATATGAATGGATTGGAAAAGATGAAAATAATATTACTATTATTACTGAACAAGAGAATGTTACCGCGGAAAATGGTAGGTATACGGGTCTGACTTTTGAGGAAGCCCAGGGAATGACTATTTTCCACCTCGTTAAACCAACCTATTTACCTTCCGACTTTGAAAATAGCCCTGAAATAGAGGTAATAATAAATAATTATCCTTTAGCCCTTGTAAAAATGACCTATACAGGGGCCGACAACAAATTTCTGTCTTTAGTACAGGAAAATTCCGCCGGTGAGGAGAAAAGGAACACTTTTGTTCCGGAAAATGTTGAGGTTGAGAATATTAAATTAGATAATAAAAATATTACTTTGCTAAAAATCGATAATTCCCTTTCTGCTAAATGGACTTATAACGGAATTAAGTACACATTGTCAGCCAATTTTATTGAACAGGAGATTCTGTTAGAAATAATAAAAAATTTAAAGTGAAAAAAACCCGGGGCACAAAAAACGTTTTATTTATTACCTTGTCTTCTATAAAGATTTTTCTTGGAATTATTATAACTAAAGCAAAAAAATAATTAATTGTTTAATGTTCAAATTGTTCTATAACGCAACTCCTCTAAAACAGACTATATGTTTATCGGTTAAATTGAATAATATCTAATAACATAAAGACATAAAAAATGTTGTAATCGGTGTGATGTTAATATTGTAGAACCAGGAATGCTTAAAAACTAAAATAGCGTAAAGGAAGCCGCTAGGGCTTCCTTTTTTAATCGATAATTTTAATGGGGCTATAAGAGTATCTCGTTTCACCAGCTGCTTGGTGAGTGCCGGTTACCCTGTATGTACCCGGGCTTTTTGGGTAAGATTCCCTGAGTTGCAGGGACATAGCAGTATCATAACGTGACCACGATTTAACTTTAACCCAATAGCTGCCGTTCCATTTTTGCAGTTCCATGTAAAGCGACTGGCTTGTGGGGTAAGTAAGTTCAGACGAGACGCCGCAAATAATACTGGAAGAAGTTGCGTCAATCAAAGCATCATAGGCCATGAACACTGAAGAACTTTCCGGCGCGACTATTAAATTGTCCTCTTCCGCTGCCAATGCCACTTGGGTACACAGCATTAAAACCAAAAGAGTAATACTTAATACTACTACCTTTTTCATAAATCAATTCCCCCTTAAATTTTAATTCGATATCAAGACTAATAACTTTAAAAAAAGTTCTATTTTTTGCCAAAAAAAATAAAACTTTTTGGGCTTTAGTTTGTCTTATATGTGCAGGAGTAAATTTTCAGATGATTAAGGGGGGTGGTTCTGTTGATTGTGTGAAAAATTATGATTTAAATTAATATAATTTTTCAAGAGGGGGACTATGAATGGATTTAACTAAGAAAATATCACTTATATTAAGTGTTGCTATTCTGATGGGTTTAATATTTGTAGTACCAGCAAGTTTTGCCAAGAATGTTGATAACCCTGAAATTGTGTTTACAGCAAAAGAAATTAAAGATAAGGACAAACTCTTTGAGCGAGCACAAAAAGGAATTACAGATATTAATGCACCATTTAGACATGAGAGCAAAGTAGTTAATGTTAAAACAAAAAAAGAAGGCAAAGTTGATATTTTTTCCACTACACAAAAGCTAGAAGAGAAAAAATATGCTGATGGTAAGACGGTGACAACCTATGCAACTACAAATTTTGCAGCAGTGGCTGAACTTCCTAGTAAATACGATTATGACTATGATGGTTCTTATGGGGTAAAAGCGTATAACACCATTTACTGGCAAAAGAGTACAGACCCTAATGGGCTTGCAATGGTTAAACTGTATAAAGCCGAAGGCGGCTGGCAAATTTTAGATTCACAGCTGTCACTAAGCGATAGAGAAGTTATATTAGCCAGTTCCGGTAACGGCGGCTGGGGGTGGATAGAACAGGTTCATCCGGTTTACCCTGCTATAAATACATTTAGTTATACGACCCCTTCTGATTGGGACTTCGTCTTAGCTGATATAAATACCCAAATGGGATGCATACAAAATGTTACTATTCATAGAGGAACCTCTTCCTGGGATTTCTCATTTATGAATTCTTACTGATGATTTAAGGGGGAATACAAGTTTATGACTTGTATTCCTTTTTTCACTAATAAAATATAATTATAATAGAAAGATAGTGTTAACTAACTTATGAAAAATGCAGTTTAAGGAGTATATGGGACAGACTAAACCCAAAATGTCACCTGAAAAACGAGATAGCCCAGAAGAACAGTAAAACAAAACACCTCCAACCTCTATGAAGAGCATAACAATGCGGATTCAAAGCCTGTCAAGAGGTCATTGCCTTCGAAGAAAGGCATTTGACAGTCTTTGAACCGCATGTTTAAGGGCAGATAAGAGGTTGAAGGATTAAGGGTGCTACCGCCTGTTCTATGGTGTTTGCTGTGACAGGATAAGCTGCTGTGATAATTCAATAAGCTTCTGCCATTTAGCAGGCATGTTTGGGATAGACTCAAGTTCCGGAATAGAGTTTAGTGGCTGCCAGTAAGTATAGGAGTGTGGGCGCAGGAAGTTGTAATAGGCTACAAAAAGTGACACATGGGTATTTGAGCCTTCCCCACTACCATAGCCGTTTGTCACCTGATAGGAGAATTTAAAGGTCCTGTTAAGGCGTTCAATAATTTGCTTAAGCCAGCGATATTCTTCCGAAACAGGATCATCATTGGTGAGTCCGAATACCTGCGTAAGGTTAAAATCCATGTCTTTAAGCATGAACTGCTGCTGTGCACCGTTGTAGGCAGAGTAGCCATCAGCAACAAACTTTAGGGCTTGAGCGGGGAAATCTTTAAACTTAGCAAAAGCCATACGCATAGCCAGGATACAAGGACCTACATCCCTTGTATCAGATACACAATAGCCCAAGATAGATTTTTTGAGTGCATCCATAATAAACCAGACATAATGCTTGATGCCTCTGACCTTAACGTAGGTTTCATCAGCAGCCAGGTAGTTTGTGGGTTTGTAATCAAAATTATCAACGTAAGGTTTAACCAAAGCGGCAGCAGTTTTGGCATATTTACTGACCATAACATGAGAGATTTTAACGCCGTGGATCTCCCAAAGGGCCCTGGAAGTAGCCCGTGTGGACAGCCCAAGGTTTACAAGATAGGTCAGGCAAAGACCAAGAATGTGAGGAGAAAAGTGACGAAAAGTAAAATTGACTGATCCTTTAGGCATACTGTTTAAATCGACCTTAAAAAAGTCGACAGTGAACTCGCGGTAGATGTAGTGTAGCTTAAATTTATGCTTATCTTTCTTGTATTCTTCCAGGTCTTCCGGAGAAAGGTTTTTAAGGGACTGAAGATAAAAAGGACATTTCTTGTTCGTACACTTGTGGATATTAAATTGCTTGCGCTCCTTCTTTTTCTCAAGGATTCTGCCACAATAAGGGCAAGTAAGTGCACCGATTTTAAAGTCCTTCTTATCTTTGTTGAACCTTAGCCCGCAGACTTTGCATAAAAGCTGACCACGGCCTCCTGTATTGTCGTAGAGGTATGTATGAGGGGCGCCGCAACGGTGGCAAACAACATCGGGAGAAACAGGGTTTTTCCCACGGGACTTAACAGGTTTAAGCTCTTTACCATGCTTAGACTTGTAATCGTTAAGCAGCTGCTTGTAGTCAAGTTTTTCAGGCTGTTTAATAATGGGGAGCCTGTCCACAGTAAGCTTACGATACTTCGGGCTGGTGATATCCTGTTTAGGAGTTTTTAAGGGAATATTTTTAACGATAAACAAAAGTAACTGGCGAATTTGTTTAAGTAAAAATTGATTGTATAGTATCAAAAATGGTATAATTGAGTTCAACAATAACACTCTCCTTTTGGTGGATTGTTGTTTTGAACGACTCAATTATACCAAAAACGGGGGTGTTATTGTTTTTTATTGTAAAAAAACTTGAAACCCCCGATATATAAGACTTTAGAATCTATTTTGGTGTAAATTAATTAACACTACGAATAGAAACTAGGAGGTGATCAATATTAAATCTTTATTATTAGGTATTATTGTTTCAATAGGGGTACTAATTATAGGTAAGGGTTTAAATAAGATGGATTTAGCAATGAATATTCTTATGTTTTTGGGAGTCGGTGGAATGTTAATTGCAGGTATCTTTTCTGGTGCCCATATTACGGGTGACAGAGTCCGAGCTAACAACTATAGTGAAACAAATGAAGATCAAAGAAGAAGTAATATTAGTACAAAGATATTTGCTTTTTCTTTACCATTCCTTTTTTTCTCCTTAATTATGGCGAGGTTTTTAATTTGAGAAACTTGAAACATTAAGCTAGAAAAATGCAGTTTTTTGTACGTTTTCGGTGTTGATACTCACTGTATTTTGTGGCCACTTGATAACGTCAGTGTGGTTGTCATTGGATGCCAAATAGCGTTGCAAGCGGGGAATGGCAGTGGTCATGTGTAAAGTTATTGGAAAGCCCACCTTTATTGGAGGTCGGCTAAATGCGCTACATGCTATGGGGGGCTATATGTTATGTATAGAAAGAATATTTCTAAGTTTGGAAAGGGTTGCTTATGGTAATTGAGGACTTTCACAAATTTTAACATGTTGAGCCCACCACCAACAGAGGTGGGCTATTCAGTACCTTAAAAAAACGACCACCGCCATTGGCGAAAATGTCTAACCTACTGGCAACCTTACTTGGCGTTTCATGAAAACCGCCACTGACGGTTATCAAATGGCTGTCATATAATGTGGGCATCAACATCCACTCTTCAATGCCAAATCCTTTACTTCCCTGTTGCGATAGTCACAACAGGAACAAAGCTGGCTGGAAGGGAAGGTTTTGCCCACAAAAACGATGGCACGCCCATACCATACCGCCTTGTATTCCAACATGGTGCGGAATGCCGACCACGAAGCGTCCGCAATTGCTTTTGCAAGATGGTTGTTCTTTTGCATATTCTGCACTTGCAGGTCCTCCAGGCAGATTACTTGGTTTTCGCGTATCAGCCGGGTGGACAGCTTGTGCAAGAAGTCGTTGCGGCAACTGGCCACCTTCTCATGCAGTCTGGCCACTTTCAGACGGGCTTTCTCCCACCGTCTCCCGCCTTTTTTCCGGCGTTAGAGGATATGTTACCAACGGGTCAGGTGTTTTTCATACTTTTTTAGATACTTGGGATTGACTCCCTATTAAAAGGATACGGCATCATAATCCTTAAATTAAAATTCGCTGTCTGTTAACTATTTTCTTTTCAGCAGGCCCTGCTTTTATTTTTTTGTCCGGCAAATCCAGCACCCACTTTCCGTTTTCCGGCTTATAAAAAACCAGCCCTTCTTTCAGTTTTTCCCTGGTTGCCGCCCTTATGGGGGTATATTCTTCCAAATATTCCAGCAAGCAATTTAGCTGGTCGATGTTTTGGCATATCAGGATTACCCGCTCCTTTGGCGGCGACCAGCGGTAGGTTTCCATGAAACTTACGGCGTTGTCCCACACTACGCCTATATTGTATGTCTTGTCACCGTGTATGAAGGTATATGTGTATGGCTTTTCGCCCGGCTCAACCTTTAAATCGGCTGAAAGGTAGTCGCACAGCCTGATATATAGTTCCAGGGTCAACAACTTCTGAATTGCTTCGCTTTCGCTGTAAGCATACCAATAGTCCGGCCGGTATTCGGCTTTTATGGCAGCTGCGCCAACCGGGCCCAGGGTGTATAATTTATAGTCTTTACTACCTACCGTTAAGGTGTGCTCCGCTATTTTGTTCTCCCTTCTGAGTTTTGCCAGTATTTTGCGGGAAGTTTTGGGCGACTTGTGCAGTATCTGGTGAGCCTGTATCTGCCCACCGGATATTACGCCGATTTTATACAAAAGATAATACAGTTTTTTTCGGTTTCCGGGACTAAAAATGAATGGCCGTTTGTTGTCCTTGACGGCACTCGATACCACCGGACTTTTATGTTACTTGTTCCACTGAGGTTATTTATAAACGCACACCCCCTTTCGGTGAATTGAAAAACCCGCCTAATTAAAATGGCGAGTTTAGTTAGGCGAGCGGGGGTTAGCTCACTTTAAGCGGACGCAGGTACAGGCCGAATATCCGGCGTTTGTCTTTGTCTATATTCAGTATTCTCACCAGGGCCTTGTCGCCTCTGTTTAAAAGTTCATGCCTTGGATGTTTCAGGAAACCGTCAACATAACCGCTCTTTGTTTTGACCCTGAAGAAACAGCCGTTTTCCCTTACGCCCATGATTTCACAGGCATATTCGCATTTCTCCCTGAGTTCAAGGTTCTCCCAGGGGTCAGGGATCAGGGCTTTGCGGCTTATTATCGCTCTCCCCTTTTCTTTGTCAAAGTTAATTATTTTCACCATGATGTGGTCACCAACCTGCACATGCTCGGTAAGGTCGTCGGTCCAGCCGTGCTGGTATTCGGCGGAAAGCATAACGGCTGGAATACCGCCGATGTCCGCTATGGCCCGGTAGGGGTTGACGTTTCTTACGACGGCAATAGTCTTGTCTCCGGCAGCCAGTTCTTCTTCCGCGCGCTTTTTCATCCATTCCAGAGCTTCTTTCCGGCTGGCCGTAAAAAGGTTGTTTTCTTTGTCGTGGCCTTTGATGATAAAGGCAATTTTCTGGCCAGTCATGCTCCTTAAAAACCGGTAGCTGTTATTCAGTTTTTCTTTGTCGGTTAAATCTTCCCTACTATTAACATAATTTTCTTTATTGATGCCAAATTCGTGGACCGGGATTATGCCTTTGATGTTACCCATGTAAACTACGGCGCAGGGCACGTCAAAATGTATTTCGATTCCTTCCAGCGGCTCCTGAACGATGAGCCTGTTCTGCTCGGCCCGGATTACGTCTTGCCAGTAGTCTTTTTCCGTCAAGGTTTCCAGCGCTTTTTGCTCGTCGTAGCCCTCTATGAATTTTTTTAACAGTTCCATTAATCATCTCTCCTTTAGATAAAATTTTCGTTGATTTTTTTGAGTTCTTCTTTAAGTTTTTTTTCTTTGTCATCAGCTTTGATTTTCTGGTTGACCACTATCTTTTTTTGGGCGGACTGGAAGCAGCCCGCTTTTTAGGCTGAGCCTCTGTTTCAGGCTTTGCTGTTAAGTCTGCGGGTCCGGCTGATGCTCTTTTTGAACTGTCGTTTGTTTTGGGCTGTTTTTCTTGCGCGGTTGATACGAAAGATAAAGGACCGTTTGTTTTGTTTTCTGGCAATGAAACTGCTGGGGTTACTTTTTCCTCACTTTTTTCACTTTTTTCTTCACCTCCCTTGTTTGTGATTTTTTTAAGAAAAGAAAAAAGCCGGGTTTATATATCGCGACTTCTCGTCAATGATGAGATAATGGGGTATCCTGGTCTTTTCCGTGCCCGGACGTCTGAATGTGGCCGACTGCAGGTGCATGGCCATGAACTGCCCGAAAGCGTCTCCAGAACGCCGGAGCTTCCCCAAAGCGGTGTTGATGGCGAGCACCCCACCTTCCGCCATGTGCCGGTCCAGGTCTATGCCGCTGTCGCCGGTGATTATGCGCTTCAAACTCTGGTTTGCGACTATGTTTTCAATCTGCGCCCGCAGGCCCAGGGCCAGGTCTCTCCATTTTTCTCCCATCCGGCCGCGCATTTCATGTTCAAAAAAGCTGTGGAGGTCCGGGTCCCTGCCGCTTGCTCCCAGTGTTTTTGTTTCTTTTTTCAGAATATCCTCGTCCCGCAAGGCACGAAGCACGCTTATTATGTCCAGGTTGTCCCCGTGGTTTATTTTTAAAAGCTTGATGAAGTTCCTGGCCGTAAGTTCCTGGACTAACTGAAAAAAGGCCTCCTGCTTGCCGAACATGCCTTTTAAAACAGCGATGGTGGCCTCTGCCACATCGTCTACCGGGCCTTTCATCAGGTTTATCATGTTACTGTCGCTCCGTGTAGGGTCAAGGTGATAGGCCCGTATCCCCAGTTCCCTTGCTAAATCTACAGTGAATTGCGCCACATCACCTTTTGGCTCAATCACGCTCAGCCCGCAAGGAAAACCTTTGGCTTTTGCGATGAGTATTTGGTAGATGATGGGCTTAATGAGGGTTGCCGTCTTGCCGCATCTGGTAGGCCCCACGATAATGGTGTGGGTGAAAGCATCATTTCCACCCCATAATAGCCTGGCTATAGTTATCAGCTCCTTTCTCTGGTCCACAGACTTTCCGCACGACTGAAAGCACCTGCCAGACGAAATGCCGAGTTTGATAACTTGGGCAGTACTGAGCCAATAAGCTTTTCAGTGCTTGCGTAGCCCTCGAATGGCTGAGTCTAGTCAACGTGTTGCCCTTGCCCCCGCCAGGGCAAGCCACTGACTTTAGTCACTTTAGTCAGGGGTTATTGACTTTTCTTTGAGGGAGATATTGATAGTGAATTCTCCAAGAGCTGTCTTACAGAAAACCAACAAAGATTTTGGCGTAGCCAGTGAAATAGTTTTGTTTTCACCCAGAATGATCTGAGGCGGGGCTATGTCGCAGGGATACTTTGCGTTGGCCAGATATGTCATAGCATTACCGCAGATAATGTTACCAACCTCTCCTAAAGCAGAAGTAACGAAAACATCCAATTCGCTTATCTCCATGCCCGCCATGGACTGCACCATAGCCAGGGCCATGGGTTTGGAGAAACTGAAAACAACTGATCCCGTCAGGGCACCCACCACCCCAATCAAAACATTTACCTCTTTGCCAGGTATCCAGTCCTCTTGCAAGGCGATGCGATCTTTTTCAATATCCAAATTCAACATCTGCCTGAAAACATCCTGGGTAGCCTGCAGGAATGGATTGACATATTCAGCCTTCATGACTTAGCCCTCCCATTGCACTTGTGCGCACATATTCGCCGATCCTCTGGTCCTCCTTGGCCACATGGTATATGAGCCATGCCATCAATTTGCCACCAAACTCCAAGGCTACTTCTTCGGCATAGTTTGTGGCTGTGAGCTTTTCAGCATATTTTCCTACGTCTCGTTTGAAATCCTCGTGAATTTGGCAGTGTTTGTCCAGGTCGGGATAATTAATTTCCTTTTGATAAATTTCTTCATCAGCGAAATGTTCAATGACATAGCTCTGCATGAAGCTCAGTGTTTCTTTAACCTTTTCCACTTTGTCAGGCCATTGGCCCGGCCCCTTTAAGGCCTGCAAAAAGTCCGTCACGCGTTGAAAAAGTTCTTTATGTTGGGCATCGACTTTTTCTACACCAATGCAGTAACTTTCTTTCCACATATCCATCCCTCCCAGTATTAAACCCCATCTTTCCCAATTATGACCATTTAATAATTAATTTTTATTATAGTTATTTTTATTATTTAGACAGTGTAACACAGTTTCCATATTTTATGTTAGGTAAATTTGGACATCCTAGGTTTAATTAAGGAATTTTTCCTCTCCTTTAGCAGGTTTGAACTTGCCTGCAGAGAAATTCTAAATAAGTAAAAATTACATGGAGAAATAGGCATGCGTGAATTTTTCTTGCTCAAAGAATTTTTTTGGCAGAACAGGTGGAACTATTTCTGGGGCATTCTGGGACTGGTTTGTGTGGACCTGCTGCAGTTAGTTCCGCCCAGAGTTTTAGGCAACCTGGCCGATGCTTTTCAAAAAAATCAGCTCAATCCGGGGCTAATCCAAAGGTATGCCCTGATTTTGATCGCCGTGGCTGTAGTGATCGCAGTACTCCGCTTTATTTGGCGCTACCTGGTGCAGCAGGCGGCCAGGGGAATGGAAATGCATTTGCGCGATCTGCTCTACAAGCATTTGCAAACATTGGAACCGGAGTATTACGACCGGCACCGCGTGGGAGATTTGATGGCCCACGCCACCAACGACTTAAATGCCATTCGCAGCACTTTCGGCATTGGCCTGGTCATGGTCACCGATGCTCTGGTCTTAACTACTGCTACAATCTTTTTAATGCTCACCACCATCGATGCGCGCCTGGTGTTGGTCTCCCTTTTGCCTCTCCCTGCTGTAGTCTGGCTGGCTACCAGGTTCAGCCGCCTGCTGCACAACCGCTACCTGAAAGTGCAGGAGTCTTTCAGCCGTTTGACCGAGCAGGCTCAGGAAAGCATCGCCGGTATCAGGGTTATTAAATCCTTTGTACAGGAAAAACCGACGTTGGATAAATTCAACCAGGCAAGTGAGCGCAGCATGCAAGCCAATTTGAATTTAGTCAGGGTGGCAGGTTTGCTTTTTCCCCTGGTACAGCTTTTTGCCTCCCTCAGTTTTTTAATTGTGCTGGGCTACGGCGGTTATTTGATTTTGCGCCAAGAAGTTAGTTTGGGGGATTTCGTGGCTTTAAACGGCTACCTGGCCATGCTGATCTGGCCCATGATGGCTATGGGCTGGGTGTTTAGCATTATCGAGCGGGGCAAAGCCTCCATGCAGAGAATTAATACTATCCTGCAAACGGAACCGCAGATTAAAGATGCACCCAATGCCCTAGCCATAAAAAAGGCACAGGGACTGATTGAATTTAAAAGCTTGAGCTTCAGCTATAACAATACTTCCCGGCCGGCGCTGCAAAATATTGAGCTAAAAATTCTCCCAGGCCAGACACTGGGCATAGTTGGTCGTACCGGCAGCGGCAAAAGCACCCTGGTCAATCTCCTGCTGCGCTCGTATGACCCACCCGATGGCAGCATTTGGCTGGACGGCCTGGACATCAAAAAGCTAACACTGCAAAGTTTGAGAGAACAGTTTGGCTATGTGCCCCAAGATTCCTTCTTGTTCTCCGCTTCCATCAGGTCTAACATCCTTTTTGGCCGGCCTGACGCCGATGAACAGAAGCTGGCCGAAGCGGTGCGGATAAGCCGGCTGGAAAACGACCTGGCCTCCTTCCCCCAAGGCCTGGAAACAATTATTGGGGAAAGGGGCGTGACCTTGTCAGGCGGACAGAAACAGCGGGTGGCCATTGCCAGGGCCATACTGGCGGATCCACCTGTTTTAATCCTGGATGACGCCATGTCGGCGGTGGATACCAAAACCGAAGAGGCAATTTTACAAAACCTGAAAAGGATACGCCAAGGTAAAACCACCGTTATGATTGCCCACCGCATTTCTACGGTTCAGCATGCGGACCAGATTATCTTTTTGGATGACGGTAAAATCGTGGAACAAGGCAACCACCAGGAACTGCTGCAAAAAGAAGGGCGCTATTTCCAGCTCTACCAAAAGCAGCTCTTGGAACAAGAATTTTTTGCTGTGGGAAAGGAATAGGCTCAATGAATTACCGAGATTTTCGCCAGGAGGATATTTCGGGAAAACCATTGGATACCAGGTTGATGCGCAGGCTCTTAGGCTACGCCTGGCCGTACCGTGGTTATATCGTCCTCTCAATCTTCTTGCTGCTTCTGATTACAGTCACTGATCTGGCACGGCCCTACCTGATTAAAATAGCCATTGATGAGCACTTGCTAAAAGCAGCGGAAGAAAAAGCAGGCTGGGTCTTCCACGCCCGGGCGCTATATAAACTGGTGGCTTTTTTTCTGCTGACCATTGTGTTGAACTTCGTCTTAAACTACGTTCAAGCCTACCTGCTGCAATTTACAGGGCAAAAAATTCTCTTTGCCCTGCGCCGGGAAGTTTTCAGCCATCTCTTAAAACTATCCCCGGCTTTCTTTGACCGCAACCCGGTAGGCAGGCTTGTAACCCGGGTTACCAACGACATAGAAAGCTTAAATGAGATGTATTCAGGGGTTTTTATAAACCTGTTTAAGGATTTATTTTTAATTGTGGGTATTATTCTAGTAATGTTGAAGCTCCACCTAACGCTGGCTTTTGTAGCCTTCACCGGCATTCCTTTAGTCTTCGGAACTGCCCTGCTCTACCAGCTAAAGGCCCGTAAAGCTTTCCGGGAAGTGAGAATTAAGTTGGCCCAGGTCAACTCTTTTTTGCAGGAGCACCTTTCCGGAATGCGCATTATCCAGCTTTTCCGCCGGGAAAAAGAAAAACTGCAGGAATTTAAGGACTTAAATGCAGAGCTTTACCTGGCCAGTATGCGGGAACTTTTGGCCTTCGCTCTTTTCCGGCCCGCCATGGACTTAATTTACGCCTTGGTGCTGGCGCTTTTAATCTGGTACGGCGGGGGACAGGTCATCCAGGCCAAGCTCTCTTTCGGGGTGCTCTACGCTTTTATCAATTACCTGGAGCAGTTTTTTCGACCAATCAATGACTTGACCGAAAAATACAGCATTGTCCAGTCGGCCATGGCTTCCTCGGAACGGATTTTCCAACTATTGGATGAAGAAATAACGATTAAAGACAGTGAGCAGACAAGAAAATTGCCCGTCATGCGGGGTAAAATAGAGTTTGACCGGGTGTGGTTTGCCTACCAGGACGAGGAATGGGTGTTAAAAGATGTGAGCTTCACCATCGAACCTGGGCAGACATTTGCCCTGGTGGGAGCTACCGGGGCCGGTAAATCCTCGGTCATCAACCTGCTCAACCGGTTTTATGATGTGCAAAAAGGGGAAATACGGATTGACGGCGTGCCGATTAAAGAAATTCGCCTGGCCGATTTGCGCCGCCAGATCGGCGTGGTGATGCAAGACGTCTTTCTCTTTTCCGGCACTATCGCCGGGAACATCAGGCTGGGGAACGACTCCATCCCCATGGAAAAAGTGCGGGAGGTTGCCGACTATGTCCATGCCAGTCGCTTCATCGCAGAACTGCCCGGCAAATTTGGAGAGGAGGTAGTGGAGAGGGGCGCAACCCTCTCCACAGGCCAACGGCAGCTCCTGGCCTTTGCCAGGGCTTTGGCTTTCGACCCGGCAGTGCTGGTGCTTGATGAAGCCACCGCCCATATTGATACGGAAACCGAGCTGTTAATTCAAGATGCATTAAAAAAGCTGACAGCCAACAGGACTACCATCATCGTAGCCCATAGGCTGTCAACCATTCAACACGCCGACTGCATCCTGGTGTTTCACCGCGGCAGGATCCAGGAAGCAGGCACCCACCGGGAACTGCTGGCCAAGCGGGGTCTCTACTATCAGCTGTACTTACTGCAGTATAAGGAGCAGCTGGCAGGAGGTAATTAGTAGCTGTGATACTTGCTTATACCGGGTCACGATGCTCTAAAAAGAGATAAAGTTAAACTAAAGCGGGGGGGATTGAAACTTTGGACAGTAAAGTGGTCTTTGGGGAAAAAAATCCGGAGGACCGCCGAGATCTCGGCGGTCCTGGCGTTTCAAACCGCGTGCCGTTCAGGCAATATCTTGACACCCAAGCAAAAGCGCCGGAGTTGTTTATCCATCTGGCAATAAAATTAGCCGTACTTATCTCCCGGTTGCATCGCAAAGGCGTCATCATCGGGAACCTGAACCCGGATATGTTGTTAATCAGCAGGGAGGACAATACAGTCCACTTAACTGAATTAGGCAGCACAACAAAACCAGGTCCTGATTCCAAGGCTATTTTTTATCTTGCACCGGAACAAACAAAGCGGATGAACAAGCCGTTGGACCTAAGGGCAGACCTGTTTTCTTTGGGGGTGATCTTTTATGAAATGCTGACAGGCCGTTTACCTGTAGAAGGCACTAACAGATTGGAATGGTTCCATAATTTGCTGGCCGGCAATATTAAACCTCCCCACCAGATTGACAAGCAAATCCCGGTTCCTCTTTCAGACATCGTGATGAAATGCTTGGTCAGAGACCCTGACGACAGGTATCAAAGCGCTGAAAGCATTAAAGGAGATTTACGCAGATGCCTTGAGGAATGGAAGCAGAAAAAAAGCATCACCCCTTTTAAACTCGGTCAACGCGATGTCCCCTCAGCATTCCAGCTTTCAACTGAATTTTATGGTAGAGAACAGGAACTGCGCCACCTCCACGCGGCATTGAAGAGGGTTGAGCAAGGCCCGGCTGAAATCGTCTTTGCGGAGGGGATGGCCGGGATTGGTAAAACAAGACTGCTCCAGCAGTTTTTCAAGCAAGTTCAAAAAGAGCAGGGGTTTTTTATCAGCGGAAAGTTCCAGTCCCTTAATAACGAAACCCCCTATGGAGCTCTAATTGAAGCAGTTGAACAATTGTTTATATGGATAATGGGCCAAAGTCGGGAGGAAATAGCTGCCTGGCAAAAGAAGATTCTCGCCAAGCTTAGCACCAATGCTCCGTTGGTTGCCGCATTGACACCATATTTTGAACTGCTGGTCGGCAAACAGCCCAAGGTGGAATTAAGTTCAAGCCTGGGGGTGAGAGAGCGCCTTTTCTATGCTTTTTACCAGTTGCTCCAGTTGTTCGCGAAGAAAAATGCGCCCTTGGTGCTTTTCCTTGATGACCTGCAGTGGGCCGACTCAGGATCTATAAAACTTCTTGAATCAATTTTCCTGGAGCACGAGCCTCACCATATTTTGCTAATAGGGACCTATCGGGAGGAAGAATTGTCCCCCGGTCATGTTTTAAAGGAAACTATGGTGGCAATACAACAAAAAAAGAGGCAATGCACTACTATAAGGTTGTCCCCTTTAGATCCCTGCGAAGTCGAGGAGTTTACTGCAGCCAGTCTTTGCTGCAGCTTGGAAGAGGCAAGGCCCCTAGCCAGGTTCCTTCTGAAAAAAACAGGAGGCAATCCCCTTTTTGTGAAAGAATTGCTGCAGACCATATACAAAAACGGCTATATTTTACCGAGGTCGGACAGCAGCAGCTGGCAATTGCACCTGGAACAACTTGAGCATACGTCGATAGCTGACGACATTGCTGGTTTTCTGGTCAACAAAGTGCAAACGTTGCCGGAAGCAAGCAAAAGGCTAATGCAATTTGCCGCTTGCATCGGTTACTCCTTCAGCATATCCTTGCTGGCCAAAGTATGCGGCCAACCCGTCAGCAAAGCTGAAAAACACTTGCAGCAATGTGCTTTGGAGGGGTTAATCCAGAAAGTTAACGGACAATTTTACTGTTTCGTCCATGACCGGGTGCACCAGGCAGCATATTCCTTAATCCCCGCTGAAGAAAAAAAGGTTATCCACTATCGTTTGGGGTGCTTAATGCTGGAGGAAGACAAGGGAGATTATGCAAATAAGCACAAAGCATCTCTAAAGAATTTTTTTGTCGCAGTCAGCCATCTTAACTTAGCTGCAGAACTGTTGCTGAAAAACAATGAAAACATCAGGGGGATGGAACTGAATTTCTTAGCCGGGAAGAAAGCCAAACAAGCCTCGGACTTTGCCGCCGCCTTGCACTACCTGCAAATGGGACTTAAACTGCTAAAACCGGAATTTTGGGAAACTAATTACTCGTTAACTTTCCGGTTGCATCTTGAATACTTGGAATGCCGGTACCTGTGCGGTCATTATGAGGAAGCTAAAAATTTATACCAACAACTGCTCAGTAAAACCGGAAACAAATTAGACAGGACAAAGCTGCATTTAATTGAGATCATGTTTGCTACCAAACAAGACTTTGACAGAAGGGCAATCGAAGTGGGTTTACAGGGAATGCATGAATTGGGACATGTATTGCCTGCACAACCTTCCATGGTTTACATTATCCGGCAGTTGTTTAAGGTCAAAAGATTAATAAAAAAGACAGGGATTAACCGTATAGCAGACCTTCCCACAGCGCGCGATGAAGAGATTAACGCCGTTTTGGATTTACTCGTGGCCATTTCTCCATGCGCTTATAATAATAATGAAAACCTGTTCTTAGCCATTACCCTAAAAATGTGCGAACTTTCTTTGCGGTACGGGAATTTTGCCCACTCCAGCACGGGTTATATGACAATGTCCATGGTCAACATTATTCGCCTAAAAGACTTTCAAACCGGAGTGGCGCTGGGGAAAACGGCCCTAGCCCTGGCGGAACAGTATGAACACTTAACCGAAAAACATATAGTGGAATTTTTGTACGGAGCTTTTTTTCTTCCCTGGCTGGAACATACTCAGCAAAGCGAATTATACCTGAAAAAAGCACTGGAAGGCAGCATTGTTTTTCAAAATTTTACATATGCCGGTTATGCCTTGACATTTCTCCTTATTTCCATGCACTTCCGAGGTATGCCGCTGAAAAGGCTTGCCATGCAGATCCAGGAAAGTTTTCAGTATTTATCAAAAGTAAAAGACCCGTATTTCCGCTGTTTTCTAACCATTTACCGGCAACTGGTTCGTAACCTGCAAGGTTTGACCCGGAGTTGGGATAGTTTCAGCGACGATACTTTCGATGAAGAAGAATTCATCCACGGGGATACAGGTTACCAAATCAGGGAAAAAGAAATGTTTGATTACTACTTATGCAAGAACCAAGTTTATTACCTCCTGGGTTATTATGACCGGGCACTGCCCTTATTAAGGAAGGCTGAATGGTTGACAAGGCTGTATTTTGGCGAAGTTTATCTGGCCGAGCACTCCTTTTATTATTGTCTGACCATTACAGCAATGTTTGCTTCTTTTTCAATCAAAGAAAAAACAATTTTCGGGCTGCTGCTGCACAAAAAACACCGCCAAATGATGCAGTGGGCTCGGCACTGCCCTGCCAATTTTGAACACAAGCACCTGTTGATAGCCGCAGAAATTGCCCGCATCCGCCGACAAGATAAGAAGGCTGCCCTGATGTACGACCGGGCGATCCAGTCGGCGAGGACCCATTGCTTTATCCAAAATGCTGCCATCGCCGGTGAATGCGCTGCCAGGTTTTACTTTTCCAGGGGATTAACCGACCTGGGTCAAAAATACATTCGGGATGCCTACAAAGATTATTGCACTTGGGGAGCACGGCTTAAAGCGGAGCAACTCCGCTCACAGTACTTGTGGCTGGCAAATGAAGAGCAAGGGGAGATGGACTTTGCTTGGGAAAACTCAACCGTTTATCCGAACCGCAACCTATCACAAATGATCGACGTGGAAGCTATTTTGCGAGCCAGCCAACTTCTGTCCGGTGAAATTATTCTGGAAAATTTGCTCAAAAAAATGATGGAAGTTGTATTGCAAGATGCCGGCGCCAGTCAAGGGGCCTTATTTCTCTCGCAAGATGAAAATTTATACTTGGAAGCCAGGGTAAAAAGCGGCCCAGATCAAATTAATCTCGAAGTCCTGCAGTCTGTTCCCCTGGAGGAATGCGACTTTGTACCGCGCACGATAATAAGTTACGTGGACAGTACAGGGGAAACTGTACTCCTTGATAACACAATAAAAGCTATGATGTTTGTCGATGATCCTTATTTGTCCGGCAAGCCTACTTTTTCGCTACTGTGTCTGCCCATAGCCGGAAAAGGGAGAAAGGTTGGTATCCTTTACCTGGAAAACAGCCTGTCCACAGGTGCCTTTACACGGGAACGGGTGGAAATTCTAAAGCTCCTATCCTCCCAGATAGCTATTTCAATCGAAAACGCCCGTTTATATGCAGATCTGGAACGTTCGCGTGATTATTTGTCCTACTGGAACCAGGTACTGGAACAAACTGTAGCAGAAAGAACCAACAAGCTGCAAGAAATCAATGAACAGCTTAAAAAAGCCATAGAGGATGCTGAGTCAGCCAATCGCGCCAAAAGTGATTTCCTGGCTATCACGAGCCATGAAATACGCACCCCTATACACGCCATCATCGGCATGACCGAACTCCTGCTGGAAACGGCTCTGGACCAGGAACAGTCGGAATATGTGGCGCTCATCCAGGAATCATCGGATTTATTATTGACGATTATTAACGATCTCCTGGATTTCAGCAAAATTGAAAAAGGCAAATTTAAATTGGAAACAGTAAACTTCTCCCTTCAGGCATTGAAAAAAAACATCCTGGTCGCTATGGGGCCGAAAGCAGACAATAAGGGAATTGCTCTCCAATTTGATCTTGCGCCTGAGATCCCCGCTTTGCTTCGTGGTGATCCCATGCGCCTTAACCAAGTGCTTTTAAATTTAGTGAGCAATGCTATTAAGTTTTCGGAAGAGGGCGAAGTAACCGTCCGGGCTCTCCTGGAAAGCGAAAAACCTGATTTTGTAACCGTCCGTTTTGAAGTACAAGACACCGGCATCGGGATACCGGAGCAGTTTCAGCAATTTTTATTCCAGCCTTTTTACCAGGTTGATCAAGCGACAACCCGCAGGCACGGTGGCACAGGCCTTGGTCTTGCCATTTGCAAGCACCTGGTAAAACTTATGAACGGGCAAATAGGCTTTGAAAGTGCTGCCGGGCGGGGATCTCTTTTCTGGTTTACCATTCCATTCCAAAGAGGCAGTGTGGAAAGCGAAACTCAGGACAAAAATATTCACGTTCATGCTGTTGCAAATCAATTGCAAAGGAAAGACAAATCCGGTGCCGTCCTAATAGTGGAGGACAATATAATCAATCAGAAATTAATTGTTTCTCAATTCAAAAAGCTGGGCCTGTCTACGGTAATTGCCGGCAATGGGCTGGAGGCAATAGAAGCTTATTCCCGAGCTCCTTTTACACTTATTTTTATGGACTGCCAGATGCCTGTTATGGACGGTTACGAAACGGCCAAGGCAATACGCAGGCTGGAGGCTAAAAAAGAACGAAGAACTCCCATCATTGCCACTACGGCAGGAGCCACGCCAGGGGAAAGAGAAAAGTGCATACAAGCCGGAATGGACGATTATTTAAGCAAACCGATCCGAATAATTGATTTGCAAAAAACGCTGGCACGCTGGTTACCCGATTACATTGAAAATTCACATGATTGTGCACAGAGCGATAAAAGAATACACAACCGGACCGTGGATTCCTTCATTGATCAATTTGTTCATCCAAGCAGACGTCTGGAATTAAGAGAAATCATAGAAGGAAAGAGTGATTTTCTTTTTGATTTAATAGAAACCTTTTTAGCGGATATGCCAACAAAGCTGACCAAGCTCCGGGAAGCTTTTGAGCAACAAGAGGCTGCAACCGTTCGCTTACAGTCGCACGGGATGAAATCCAGCAGCCATTTGTTGGGCCTAAACGAATTCGCAGATTTAAGCCGACAATTGGAGCGCATGGCCACGACCGGTGAATTACACGCAACGGAAAAGCTCATCAATACCATCACAGAAAAATACCGACAGCTTGAAGAGGAAATGCTGGCCTTTCTTCAGAACGCCAAAAACGAGCTTGTTTAAATTATGGGTGATTAAACTTATACCCTACCCCTCTTACGGTCATGATATAACGGGGCTTGGAAGGGTCCCGTTCTATTTTTTTACGCAGCCGGTTAATGTGAACCAATACAGTCCGATAGTCCACATTGTCTTTAAACTGCCAGACCAGTTCCAACAACTGGTGGTAAGAATAAACGCGGCTTGGGTTTTGCGCCAGAAGGACCAGAAGCTCAAACTCTTTATTGGTCAGGACTACCGGTGACCCGTCCACCAAAACTGTACGGCTGGGGATATCTATATCTATGCCAGGATAGCTGAGAATTTGTTGCTGCTCTGAAGATGGAGTTGTTTTGCTTTTTTGCAATCGACGCAAGTTTGCTTTTACCCTGGCAACCAGCACTTTAGGGTTAAATGGTTTGACTACATAGTCATCCCCGCCAACCCCTAAACCGAGAATGATATCTGAAGCATCATTTTTGGAGGTTAAAAAGATAATAGGTACATTATTACTTTTGCGTATTTCATAACAGACCTCTAAACCATCAAGGTCAGGTAGCAATATATCGAGGATAATCAAGTCGGGCTTCTGGAGGCGAACCAGTTCTAAAACGCTGCCACCATCCCCGGCAGTGAGCACCCGGAAACCTTCCCTAACCAGGTGATATTCGACCACTTTCCTGACCACAGCTTCATCGTCAACCACTAAAATCTTCTCGCCTGCCATCAATTATTCCCTACCCATTTGTGATTTCAAATTAAATTCTCCATAAAAAAAAGTTCTCCTCTTCGATCAGATCCTATTTTTTAACTTAAAATTCATTTATATATCTGTTTGGAGTTCTATTTGAACATAGCTCTTTTCAGAGTTATAAAAAGTTAACAGAAACATTAACTAAAATTTAGGTTAGTTTAAAAGTAATTTATCTGAAGTTGTTATAATTAAAATTAAATTGTCGAAGAAAGTAAATTAATTTAAAAACCTAAGGAACTGGAGGTTTGGGGATGACAAAAATAGTCGGCCTGGATGTAGGGTATGGTTTTGTAAAAATTACGGACGGGGAATCTGGCTATTCTTTTCCCAGCGTGGTAGGTGAAGGCCATACCAAGCCAACGTTTAATTCAAGGGGCAATTATAAGCCCGCTATCGATGATTTGAAAATCGGGATGGGTCAAAAGTTATATTTCGTTGGCAAATCGGCAATAAGGCATTCAAAGTTTGTCTACCGCGACCTTTCCTACACGCGCTCGGTGGGAGACGATTTCGAAATTCTATTCTACAGCGCCTTGAGTTTGTTCTGCCCTAATCGCACTAATGAGTTTAAGGTAGTGACAGGACTTCCTGTGGAAAGAATACATTTAAGTAAGGACCTGGAAACACGGGTTAGGGGTGAAAGGACTATCAATATTTCTCGCGGCGGTGAAATGCAGGAAATCAGGATTTATGTTTCCGAAGTGGAAATCGTCCCCCAGCCGCTGGGAACCTACTGGTCCCAATTTCTTAGCCTTGACGGTGAAGAAAATTCGTTTCCCCTGGAGGGACTAACCGGAATTATTGATCTTGGTTTCCGTACTACCGATCTGGCTGCAATAGAAGACGGAGAATACATACCGGAAAAAAGTATATCGCTCTCTGTAGGCTTGGCAACAGCCTATAGTGAAGTTAGCGCCAATTTAGCCACGGAATATGGGCTGGAAAAAGAGAGCTACGCCTTGGACAGCGTAATTATTAAGCGCAAAATTAATATTTCGGGGCAAGCATTTGACATTGCTGAAATAGTTGACAAAGCCTTCCAAAAGTTGTCCACAAACGTATTAGTAGAAATCAATTCCCAGTGGAGGGTGTCAGATTTCGACAACTTGATTTTAACAGGCGGCGGCGGACAGGCAATAAGTTCTTATTTGTTGTCTCAATTGCAACATGCAAAACTGGCAGTTGACCCGATTACTGCCAACTGTCGCGGCTATCTGTCCTGGGGAAACAGGTTATGGCAAACTAGACCGCATGAAGAAACAGTGCTTACTCCGCAACAAAGTTTATAAGGTGATATTTTAATGAAAGTAGGGAAATTACTGACCAACTTTTTTAGGACACCTTACGATGAACACGGTTTGATTGAAATCAACGGCGTCCTGAAAGGGACAATTCATAAAGGACGTGAAGTGATAATTGCTCCCTCCGGTCGTTTTTTCGGCAATATTCAAGCTAGAAGCGTTGAGATAGCCGGCTTGGTGCATGGTGACGTGGAAGCAGAAAGTTTGGTAATATATTCATCCGGCCAACTGTATTACGGTAAACTAAAATGTCAGCGCTTATCGGTTAAGGACGGAGGCACAATGGTTGACGAAAGTGAAAAGGAGAAAAAGCAGTCAAATGAGGTTGCTGACAATGGGCTGCCAATGAATCCCTCCAATTTAGATTTTACCAGAGAGGATACAATTAAAAGCTGTATTGAATCCAAACCCGAACTAAGCAATAAAGTACCAAAACCAAATGAAGCCGACGGCATATTGAAAGACAATTGTATTCATAATGTTAACAACACGCAACAAGACTGTGAAAAAACAATACCACTCCAAAATGGGACACTCGCTTCTCAGACAAAGGACGAAAAGCCGCTTAACGATCATAAACAGCTGCGCTTTTATAGTAGCTACTAACTAGAGAAAGCAGTACCATGGTGGCAACCCTTTGTATTGTTCAAGGGAGGAACTGATGAAAAAATCTAAATCTAAACATAATAAGCACTGGACAGTGCTTATTATTCCCACTTATTATGGTAGGTCAACCAACTTTAAAATCACCGGTTGGCAGATCAAATTGGCCGCCGGAGTTACAATTGCCATACTAACAATAAGTATCTACTTACTTAGCAATAACTTGCAGTTGCGTTCTGAGGCCAAACACTATGCAGAGCTTAAGGTTATTAACCTTAAGCAGCAACAAGAGATTATGCGACTCAAAGAAAAAGAGGAGTCGATAAGGGAAAAAATAGAAGCTGTGGAGGAATTGGACAGGCAAATACGGGAACTGGTAGGATTGACAAGGAAAAATAGCAAAAACAACATAGATGAAGGAACGGGCTCCATGGGCGGCGGCATTCCCCTTGACAGTTTTTCCGATGAAATGAACAGTTCACCCCAAGAAAGGTCGTGGAAAGATCAGCAGATACCTGCTATAACTTCCGGTTCAGAGGGATATGACTGGCTGGAAACAACGCAAAAAATTGCTGCTGGATTTGAGACACTCAACCCGCTCTTGGAAAACAAGGTGGACAAACTCAAGCAGTTAAAAAAGGACGTCACGGCACGCCAACATTATTTGGCAGCTATACCCACTAAATGGCCTCTAAAAGGCTACATCACCTCCAGGTTTGGCTACCGCCAGTCTCCCTTCGGCGGGGGAAAAGAGTTTCACGATGGACTGGACATTGCCGCCAATAAGGGCGAACCGATTAGGGCGGCAGGTAATGGTAAGGTTGTATTTGCAGGCTCGCTTTCCGGGTACGGTCGTACTGTAATCATTGAACACGGATACGGCTACCGGACTCAATACTCTCACGCCTCCTCCCTTCTGGTTAAACGAGGACAAACTGTTAAAAAAGGAGATGTTATTGCAAAGGTGGGCTCTACCGGCAGAAGCACCGGGCCCCACCTTCATTTTATGGTTTTTGTAAACAAAAAGCTGGTGGACCCGCTGGATATACTGCCCTAGATTTAGAACTTCTTATCTTGCATGTGTTTTTTCCACCGAAAAGTGTTTCAATTCAAAGTGATTAGCCTGAATAGAAACACCAATTTATCTCTTTCTCTTCAGTCGTTATGCCATATTCACGTAAAGTGTTGCTGCCCATATCTACAGCCTCCGCAGTCTGGGAAATATTCCCGGAAAACTTGTCGTAAGCTTCCAAAATAGCCAAACTTTCATCTTTGGCCAAAGGTAGGCTGGAGGAATTTAGCGTAACTGGCGAAGTACCCCCCTTACGCTTCTCAGCCAACCGCAACTGCAGTAGCTCTTCAACTGCCATAAAAAGACCCTCAGTTTGCGGTCCCAGTCTGCCTAAAGGTCCCACCACACAAAGCCCCAGATTCAGCTCCGGCAGCCTTAAGTTTACCGCCAGCGAATGGTAATCATGGAAGCAGGCCAAAAAATGTTCAGGACCTATAACTTGGCAGCTACTGATGTCCGGTTGGAGCAAAACAGGGGCTATAGTACCGTATTTTTCTTCCCTCAAGGTTTCCCCAACCTGCCAGTAACTTGGCCCCATGGGCCTGACTTGGCCCCAGCGGGCTAAAACAGTGTGATTGTGGAGCAGCACCAGTAAAACTTCTTCTAGCCCTAACCATGCATATACACGTTCCAATACAGAAATTATTGTTTCCCATTGCACTGGGGTCTTATTTACGCCTTCTTTTTTATTAATAGGTATTTCTTTTTCATCAGGCAGCAGTTTTTCTCCTTCTATCAGTTCTGCGCCCGAATTACTTGCAGGAAATTCTGCTCCTTTATCTAAGGCGGTAAACGGTTTGAGCCCGTAATTTTTGCAACGGAACCAGGAGCGGGCGATTACAGGCCTTACTCCCGGCATCAACTCCCCCACCTCTGTAAAACGCTGCCAGGCCTTTTTATTTAAATCTAATTTCTCTACCGGAATCAAAGTGATTCACTCCACTATTTAATCTTATCAATTGTTATGTTATTAAAAATTCTGTTCTATTCAGCATAATTCCTGCAAAATGGTTTCACAAAAAAACCCGGCAAAGGGCCAATCGGCTCATGGCCTTTTTCGCCCCCCCGGGATTTGCACTAAACAGGTTGTTTTTGTTTCCTCTCTTTCAGCATAGTATTTATCAGATTCTCCTTATAATTAATTATCGTACAAAACCTCGGTAACCGTTCCGAAATCGTACCCCATGCTTCTAATTCCTTCAATGATTTGGGGCAGGGCTTCCAGGGTTTGTTTCCTGTTTTCATGCATAACAATGATGTCCCCTGGTTTTACATCCTTTAAGATCCGGGCTGTTATTGCGGCTGCTCCGGGATTCCTCCAATCTTTAGGGTCCACGCTCCAGAGGATATTTTGCTGTCCCAATTCTTTGGCAACATCCAAAACCTCTTTATTAAATGCGCCATAGGGAGGCCGAAAATAGACCGGATATTCTCCTGTAAGTTTTTCAACAACAGCGGCGCTACCCTGCATTTCAGCTTTAATCTCTTTTAAAGTAAGCTTGTTAAGCTGCCTGTGGCTCATGGAATGGACACCCACTTCATGCCCGGCCTGTTTAATGGCCAAAAGCTCATTGGGATATTCCTCTGCGTGTCTGCCAATTACAAAAAATGTTGCCTTCACTCCGTATTCCCCTAGCATTGCTAAGTATTCGCCCGTAAGTTGACCCGGCCCGTCATCAAAGGTAAGGGCTATTAATTTTAAAGCCTCGGGGTTGGAATTGACTGTTATAGCAAAATCCTGTTTATCTGTCTTGTTTTCCTCTTGCCCTTCTTGCGGCTGAACTGTCTTAACGGGAGCAGCCTCTGCAGCTGTTTGAAGAATTTTAGAACCGGCGGTTTCTCCCTGGGTTACAGGAGTTTCCCCGTCGATTGTTTCGGCTTCCTGCACAGGCGCCGACTCCATAATTGCTGCAGCTTCCAGGTTTTGAGCTGCCCTGGCTTCGGCAAACAAAGCGCAGGATTCTCCAAATGACAGGTAGAAGAGCAATGAAAACAGTTCCAAAAACACTACTAGCACCAGAACATGTCCTCCATGAGCATATTCGGCGAATAGCTTCCGCACTGCTCGCCCTCCCTTCCCCGGGCCTGTCCCCTGAGCCCTGTATCACCTTACTATCCTATTAGGGCAGCAGTCCATTTAGAACAGGAAGTTTGGGCAAAAAAAAACTTTTATTCTTACCTGTACCAGTCATCAGCCACCAGCAGGCTAACGCCGTCGTTAGTCATTAGCCGTTAGTTTTCAGTTGTCAGCCATCAGCTCTCAGCTTTCAGTGGCTAGTTACTGGGGACTGATGGCTCGGCCGAAGGCCGGTGCTAAGGACTAACGACTAAGGACTAAGGACGCGGCTCTAAGCACCGGTGAAATAACCATTCCGGGAAATATATTTAACCCCCCCTACGAACATAATGGCAAGCGAATCAAACGGAAATAGAGGGGCAGCCCCAGCGCCAGCCCCAAAAGCCCGGCAGCTGTAAATACTGTTCCGTAGCTGCTCCATTCCGCTATAACCCCGAAAATATAACTTGAAGCAGCTATTCCCAGGTCAAATACGGTAGCATACAGCGAAATAGACCGGCCCTTGAATTGAGAGGAGCTTCCCTCAGCAGCAATGGTCAAAAGGCCACAATGTCCCGACCCAAACCCAATCCCAACCAATGCTGTGGCCAGGTAAATGCCGAAGGATGCAGTCCAAAAGGCTAGGAGCATTGCCCCGCTTGCAATCAAAACTACTGCAGGCAGCACCACCTTGTTTCTGCCGTATTTATCAGATAACAAGCCGGTGGTATACCTGCCTATGATAGCAAACAGTGCCAGGATAACAAAAAGCCCGCTTTTAAACCGGACCGTCAACTGTTCGGCATATACAGGCAGAAAAGTAAGTACGGAACCAAAGACAAAAGCTACAGCAAAACCCAACAAGGTAGCCAGGAGCAGTTGCGGCTGCAAGAAAGGACCTGCAATTTCTTGTTCTGTCACCTTTACGTCGCCAATATTATTCCTAGGTTCATCAGTCAACAGAGCCAGGAAAAATCCTACCCCTGCGAGTACAGCAATGCTGATAAACAGCTGATGAAAACCCTGAGCTTCCATCATCCACTGTCCCAAAGGCGGCCCTAACATCAACCCCGAACCGTCGGCAATCCCTTGCAGCGCTAAAGCTTGTCCTTTTTTGCCGGAAGGAGCTAAACCTGCCATCATGGCCTGGGTAGCCAGCACCACAGCTGCTAAGCCCAGGCCATGATAGGCCCTGACCAGGGCCACCAGGCGCAAATCGGAAAAGGCTAAATACAGGAGAGGCGCCGTGGCAGAGGCTATCATTCCAATTAAAAGAATGCCTTTATCACCCCTGGCATCGCTTATTCTGCCAAGCAGCGGTCTGAATAAAATAGCAGAAAAGCTGAATGTCCCGGCAATATAGCCAATCTCCCGGGGCCCTCCTCCCAGCTCAAGCACATATAATGGCAAGGGATAAACAGTCATGTCAAGAGTGGCAAAAAATATAAAAGTAACAAAAAACACCAGAATAACGTTTTTGTTTAATAAGCTATCCTTCTGTTTCATGGAAGACAGTTTAAAATACCCTGTTTTCAGCTACTTTGAGCAGCTCTTTGGCTACTTCCTTAAAATTAAACTGGGGATTAGCCGCACTCACCGTCTCTACCCACCGGCCCTTAAAGCCGTCAATCCCGGCAAAAGCTCCGGCAATGCCGCCGGCAATAGCCCCTAAAGTATCTGCATCACCGCTGGCATTGGCAGCGTAAATTACTGTTTTTACCGGGTCACCTGCAGCCATGGCAAAGATACCCAAAGCGGCGGGCACAATTTCTGCCGCAGCCAGACCGGTACCAATCAGATTATATAAATCCTGAAGTTTTTCCTTCACTTCTTTACCTGAAGCGGCAATTTCCACAGCCAGATCAATGCGCCGGCTGATGGAAGGAGTAATCACCAAGCGGCCGTATTTTTTGCCTTCTTCAGCTCCCTGCTTGGCTGCGGCAATTACTGATTCTACAGTGGGGCAGTCAGTCATGGCTTCAGCAATGGCAGCGGCAGCAGCGGCAGCAGCAGAAACAGCCACTGTAGTAAAATGGGTAGGTGTACAGGAAATCACAGCGTCTTGAATTGCTCGCTCCATATTTCCTCCGTTCACAATACCAACTGGGCTGATGCGCATCACGCAACCGTTGGTTTCACCAAAGAGGCCTGTCTCCCTGGGATTCTTCCCTGCCAAGATTTCTTTCAGGGCCTTGGCTGAACTGGGGCCGATAAACTGATTCTGATCACCGCCGCTCGCCAGATACCATTCCGTTAATTTTTTTGCTACCCCTTCCACCGTAATCCCGTTTCCTTCAATGTAAGCCAGAGCCAAGTAAATAGCCTGCTCCGTATCGTCAGTCACTTTGCCCCTCACATTTCCTTTGTGCACTTCGTGGTCCGGAGGAGCATCCAGCAGGTCATCAATCCAACCCAACCGCTCCCACGTTTTTTCAGGAAAAAAGTAAGCGGGCATACCCATGGCATCGCCAATGGCCGTACCCATCAAAGCACCGTAAGCTTTTGAAAAACTAAGCATTTTTTCTCTCCTCTCCAACTGCATCTAGCCTGCCCACAACAAAACAGGGTTTAGCAGAAATTTTATGCAGCAGTTCATAGTTTTCTGCGGAAAGTGTAACCAACACGCAGGACCCGGGTCCTCCCGATTTATTCCCGTCCAGGGGAAAATAAGGATCAGGGCAAAAGGCAAGACCAGCAGACCGGGCCAGCTGCTGCGCCTCATAGAAGATCCCCCGGGAACCGACAGGCAGTACATCGTGAACACAGGGTAGAGAATTAATCCTTACCATTGCCGGTAAATCCATAATTTCAGGGTCTGCAGAAATAATTTGATCCTCAGGTCCGCTTTTCCGCACGCCCACACAGACTACCATGTCCCGGGGAAGAGATTTACCTGCCCGTAAATCAGCCTCCCGTACAACACCGATAGCCGTTACACCCATTCCGGTAGAAGTTGTGGGTACATTGTCTTCAGTACTGCCCGTCAAAGCCATGGCGGGATCAAGCCCTGCAGCCCTAACTTCATCGGCTACGCCGGCAATTATCTCCTTGCCGGTAGGCTCCATTTCCACTGTCAGGGTATCAACCACCAAAAAAGGCTTGGCCCCGGCAGCCAAGAGTTCCAGCAGTGGAACCCTGGTACCGAACCTGCCCAGCTCATAGGCAGAAATCCGTACCAGATCATGCTCTTTGGGCCCTATCCCCCCATCGGAATCACATGCGATAACTAAAGCTATACCGGGCAGAAGAGGGTAAAGGCTGAGATCCCGCACTTTTTTTGCTTGCTTGACTTCTCCGCTTAACAGCCGGCAGTAGCTGCCCAGCAGCTCTTGCACCAGGCAGGGCAAGGGCAACCTCAGCGTCTTACTTACTCCCTCCAATATTTCCAGTTCCAATCCTTGAACTTCCAATTCTATTTTCATATTTTCACCTTAGGACATGAGAAGTGTAATAAATCGTTCCATAAAACGCCGTTCGTCTATTTCCAGGCAAACTTTGACGTTGGCTTTTTTCAGCATAATCTCCGGGTTAATCAAACCCCGCAGGTCAGCTACCGTCATGCCCCTGGTCAGTTCACCCCTTGTTTCCACGTCCACATACAGTTCGGCTGTTTTTACCAGGCTAGGATCAAGGGCTACCAAAACTGCCATAGGGTCATGCATGGCACATTTGCGCTCACCGATAAACTTCTCGTACGCGTCCAAATAAAAGGGGGTAATTCTATGCACAAAGCGGGCAACGTTACTCGTACTTTCTGCCAATGCCCGGCGATGCTCTTCGGTCATGCAGGCTTTGGTTGTCACATCCAAGCCAACCATGGTAATGGGCCAGCCTGCAGCAAGCACCATTTTGGCCGCTTCCGGGTCATGGCCGATATTGGCTTCCACCATAGGCCCCATGTTTCCGGGAGCACAAACCACTCCGCCCATGAGTACTACTTCCTTGATTAACTCCGGCAGCTGCGGTTCTTTAGTCAAAGCAAGGGCAATATTAGTCAGGGGCCCTACGGGTACCAAAGTAATTTCGCCGGGATATTCTCTGGCCAGGCGAATCAACTGGTCAGCCGCATGTTCGCCGGTTGCTTTTCCTCTGGGTTTAGGCATAAACGTATTGCCCAGCCCGTCCTCACCATGTACAAATTCAGCGGTAACAAAAGGTGCTAAAAGGGGTCTGGCCGCTCCTGCTGCCACAGGCACATCATCAACTCCTGCCACTTCCAGTACCCTGAGGGTATTCTCCGTGGCCAGGGGAACAGGAACGTTTCCCCACACGGTGCCGATTGCCAGCACTTCGGCCTCCGGCGCTTTCAGAGCTGTAAGAATAGCCATGGCATCATCGACGCCTGTATCCACATCAAGGACCAGCTTTTTCTTAACTGACAATGTCATCCCCCCACAGGCCTTGGTTGGTATAACTCTTCAACGCCGCAAACAGCATTTCTTTAAATGCCTGAACGTCAATATCTATTCCCACGTCCACATTGGCCGGTTTTCCAGTAACTCCCCAAATATCGCAAACTGTCCTGCCCGCAGTCAGGGCTCCCTGGGTTTCTACGGCCACGTACATGGGTTTGGTTGTGATAATACCCGGCTTGATTACCTCGGCTACGGCACAGGCATCATGGAGGGGGACGCCGCCAAATCCATAGACTTCATCGTGAAACTTAGCATAAAAGTCCAGAAGTTCAGCTACCATGATAGCCAGCGGCGTCCCAATAGCCCTGATTGTCTGAAAATCATTATAGGTAATTAGGGCTTTATGGGTTACATCAAGACCTACCATGGTAATGGGAATGCCCGACTCAAAAACAAGCTTGGCAGCCTCAGGATCCACATAGATGTTAAATTCAGCAGAAGGTGTAATGTTCCCTTCGGCTATGGAACCGCCCATCAATACTATCCGCTCGATATTTTCCGCAACCCGGGGTTCCTTTAAAAGGGCCATACCTATATTGGACAGGGGACCCACAGGGATAACGGTAATTTTCTCCGGGGAGTTCAACACCTTTTCGATTATTAAATCCACCGCATGCCTCTTGTCCAGCTTAAAAGCCGGTTCAGGCAAATCCGTTCCGTCCAACCCGGTCTCGCCGTGGACATGGGGCGCCACCACCAAATCCCGCACCAGGGGGCGGCTCATCCCCGCAGCCACCGGAATGTCGGTTCTCCCGGCAGCAGTCAGCACCTTTAAAGCGTTCAGAGATGTCTTAGGCAAGGTTTGATTCCCGGCTACTGTGGTAATTGCCTCAACCTTTAATTCAGGAGAACTGAGGGCTAAAAGAATAGCCAGAGCGTCATCATGTCCGGGATCGCAATCCAGGATAATCTTCTTCATTGGACGTTTCCTCCTTATATAAATCAAGAGTGTTCTTCATAAACCCTTAGCTTTTTCTTCTGCTTGCGTACCGCTAAAATAACCATAGCTACTATGGTAAATGCATAGGGCAGCATCAGCACCAGCTGGGAAGGCATATTCAAGGACTGCAGGCGGTTGCCCAGACTGTCGGCAAAACCGAAGAGCAAAGCAGCCAACATTACCCCGAAAGGTTTCCTCCCGCCGAATAGCACCGCAGCCAGTGCAATGAAACCGCGGCCTGCCGTCATATTGCGCACGAAAATAGTCAGGTAGCCTAGGGAGAGATTTGCTCCTGCCAGGCCGGCAAATAAGCCGCTGATGAGAAGGGCAATATACTGTACCCGACGGACGTTAATCCCAACAGATGCTGCTGCCTCCGGATTTTCACCTACCGAGCGCAGGTGCAGGCCAAAAGGCGTTTTATAGATCACATAATGGCTGAGAATTACAAATACCAAACCTGCGTAAACAAGAATATTCTGACCGTCCAGGATAGCTCCCACTACGGGAATTTTACCCAAAAAAGGTATAAAGAGCTCCGGTAGGGGTTTGATATCCGGCGAAAAGAAAGTGCCTTTATCGCCGAACCAATTGCTTAAAAGAAAAATGGACAAACCTTGAGCCAGGATAGTCAAGGCAAAACCGGCAATAATGATATCCGACTTCAGGTTCAAACTAAAAAATGCCAAAAGCAACGCCAGCAGCAAGGATGCAGTCACTCCAGCCAATAACCCCAGCCAGGCGCTACCCGACAAAGCGCTGACAACTACGGCAAAAAAGGCTGAAATCAGCATCAGTCCTTCCAGACCTATATTAACTGCGCCCGCCAGGTCTGAGTACATTCCGCCTATGGCTGCCAGCATAATGGGCGAAGCGACCCTTAATGTTACAAACAGGAGGGAAACATCTATAATCTCACTCAACACCAGGCTCACCTCCCTTTTTGGCCTTCCTGCGCAGGTAAGCAAATAATCCTTCAGCGGTGATAAAGAAGAACAAAACAGCTTGCACGATGCTTACCACTTCCCGGGAAACATCGGTACCACGCTCCATTAAGGCAGCCCCCGCTGACAGATAGGCGTAAAACAAAGCGGCAAAAGGCACTGCCAGAGGATGATTCCTGGCCAGAAGCGCAATATTGATTCCGGCAAAGCCGTAACCGGGTGAAAAAGCATCGATCAAACGCCAGTGAATCCCCAGAATTTCAACGATACCGGCCAGTCCGGCCAAAGCTCCGCTGATGACCATGGCCAAAACCATGTTAAACTGCCTGTTTATTCCGCCATATTCTGCAAAATGAGGGTTTAGACCCACCATCCTAATCTGGTAACCCCTGGGTGTTTTATACAGGAAGTAGTAGAGGAGCACTGCGGTCGCAAGAGCCAGAAAAAGTCCGACGTGGGCTCTGGAGGGCGGCAAAATCCGGCCCAAATGGGCGCTTTCCTGAATAAATACCGTTTGCGAATAACCCGATTCCACATCTTTCATAGGATAATTGATAAGATAAGAGACTCCGAGAGTAGCTACAAAATTCAGCATCAATGTGGTCACAATCTCGTTGGCGTCCCAGTAGGCTTTTAAATAGCCCGGTATGGCCGCAAACAACCCGCCTGCCAACATGGCTGTTAAAAGAGCCAGGGATACATGGAGGACGGGAGGCAGTCCCGTAATATAGATTGCTACCACAGTTCCGGCCAAGGCTCCCATATACAGCTGCCCCTCAGCTCCGATATTGAACATCTGGGCCCGGAAAGCCACAGCCACGGCTAAACCTGTAAACAGAAACGGCACCGTCCTTTCCAAGACATTGCCAAAGTTGTACAGGTTGCTGAAAGGACTGACCAATAATATGCGAAATGCTTCCCAGGGTTTTTCACTGGTTAAAAGGATGATGACCATACCAATCCCTAACGAGATTATAATAGTTAAGAAAAGCCCAAACGCTTCCACCAGCGCATCTCTCACCCTAGTTTGCACTGTCTTCACCCCCCGGCTCTCCCTGCTGCTTTTTAACACCCAGCATATATAAACCCAACTCTTCTTCTGTCACAGCCCGGGCATCCTCAAACAAAGCAACTAGCTGCCCGTTATACATGACACCAATCCGGTCGCTTAAACTCATGACCTCAGAGAGCTCAGCCGATACCAGAAGAACAGCCGTCCCCTGGTCCCTTTGCCTGATTATCTCCTTATGAATAAATTCAATCGCACCGATATCCACTCCCCTGGTAGGCTGGGCAGCAATCAACACTTTTGGTTTTTTAGCCAGTTCCCTGGCTACTACTACTTTTTGCATATTTCCTCCGGAGAGGGAACCAACAGGCGTTTTTTCATCTTTGGCTTTAATCTTGAATTCGGCAATCAAACTTTTGGCCCGCTTGGCAATCTCCCTGGAAGAAAGAAAAACCCTTCCCGCATACGGTTTTTGGTCATAGACATCAAGGAGAATATTCTCCTCTATGGAAGCCCGGGTACTAACCCCCCGTACCAACCTGTCTTCAGGAATATGGGCCAACCCCATCTTCCTCAAAAACTTTGGCTTGTAACCCGTTACTTCCCGGTTGAGCAGCTTGATCCTACCACGGTAAGGCGCCCGCAGACCTGTCAGCACTTCCACCAATTCAGACTGGCCGTTTCCTTCTACCCCTGCCAGACCAAGTATTTCCCCTTGTCTAAGCTGAAAGGAGACATCTTTTAAAACCGGCTTGCCCCGGTCATCAAGGGCGCATAATTCAGATACCTCCAAGACAGTTTCTTTAGGTCGAGCCGGTTCCTTGGTCACTCGCAGGAGCACATCCCTGCCTACCATCATCCTGGATATTTGTTCTTTGGTTGTTTCTTTGGTAGATAATGTCCCGATCCTGGCGCCATCTCGCATCACGGTAACCCTGTCCGAAATTTCCATCACTTCCCGCAGCTTATGAGTAATAAAAATAATCGTATGTCCCTGGTTAACCAAACTTCGCAACGCTAAAAACAATTCATCTGTTTCCTGGGGTGTAAGAACTGCGGTGGGTTCATCCAGGATCAGCAAGCGGGCGCCACGGTAGAGGGTCTTTAGAATTTCCACTCTCTGTCTTTTGCCTACGGATATATTTTCGATTACAGCACCGGGATCCACGTTCAAGCCATATTTTTGGGCTAAAGCAGCGGTTGCATCTTTGGCACGCTGCAGATCAAAGGACAATCCCCTGCGCGGTTCACTGCCCAGCACGATATTCTCCGCCACCGTTAAAGACGGAACTAACATAAAATGCTGGTGGACCATTCCGATCCCCATGGAAATAGCAGCCCTGGGGCTGTTGATTTTGACCGGCTGCCCCTGATATATTATTTGTCCCGAGGTAGGCTGCTCCATGCCATAAAGGATTTTCATCAGCGTGGACTTGCCTGCCCCGTTCTCTCCCACCAGGGCATGGATTTCTCCCTCCGCCACGGAAAAATCCACCCCTTTGTTAGCCGCGACACCGTTGGGATAAACTTTATAGATGGCCTGCATCTGTAGTAATTCGTTCACGATTCCCACTCCCAGCTCTGGCTTTGAAAGTCAGCGGGCGCTGGACCAGCGCCCGCCTCAATAAATTAATTGGAACCAGTCAGTACAGAGTTAACTTTAATTTCCCCGTTCCGGATCTTACCTTCAATTTCTTCCAATTTATCCCTTATTTCCTGAGGCACATACTGCTCATACAAAGAGTCTTTGGCCAGGCCTACAGCACCTTCTTTAATGCCTATAACTTCCGAATCTCCATAGGGCAATTTGCCTTCAAGGTGCAATTGAATGGCCCTTACTAAAGAAACATCCACATTCTTAAGCATGCTGCTCAGGATAAATCCCGGGTAGATGCCGTTCTGATTGGAATCAACGCCGATGGCATATTTGTTGGATACCTTGGCAGCTTCCAATAAACCTAAACCCGCGCCCCCGGCTACGTTAAAAGCAATATCAACCCCCTGGGCATACTGGCTCATGGTCAACTCTTTACCTTTGGCTGCATCGAAGAAATTGCCGACATACCCTTTTAAAACCTGGATCTCAGGGTCAATGTATTTAGCTCCTTGCTCATACCCGGCTAAAAAGTCATTGATGATCGGGATATCCATCCCGCCCAGAAAACCAATTTTCTTTTCAGGGTTAGCCAGCTCCATGTTGCTGGTAGTGACCAGACCGGCCAGCGCCCCGGCCAAAAAAGAGCCTTCGCTCTGGGAGTATAGGATGGAGTATACATTGGGAATTCCTTTAATATCCACGTCAAAAACAATGAATTTTTGGTCTGGAAATTCAGGAGCAATATTTTTGACATGGTCCAGCATCTGGTAAGTACCGGTAATAATCAAATCATACTGGCCTTCGGCAGCAGCAGCCCTTAAGGCCGGCTCCCATTCGGAAGGCTCATTGCCTGCTTCTACTACTTTAGCTTCAATGCCAAATTCTTTTTTAGCCTCTTCAATGCCGCGGTTGGCTGAATCGAAGAACCCCTTGTCGCCCAAGGTACCGTTAATGATAAGCGCTACTTTCAAAGGTTTTTTCTCCTCCGACTGCTGCTTATTACCCTCGTCGGCAGGAGTATCTTTTTGCCCGCAGCCCACAGTCACCAGCGCCAAAATCATAACCATCATCAACAAGCTAACCAGACTTTTTCTTGTCTTCACTTTTTTACCCCCTTTAAATTTTATAAACTACATGCTGCTCTTTTTACACCCTTAGCCTGGCAACCCCCCCTTTTTCAGAAGTTACTGGGCAAACCTCATCATAACTTCATATATGGATGTGGAAAAAAAATTAAGCAAAGTATGCTTCTACTTCCTGCAAAGTAGGCAGTGAAGGCTGAGCGCCTCTTTTTGTAGTAGCCAGCGCCCCCACTTTATTAGCAAATTTCAGAGCTGACAGCATATCTTGTCCTGCCGCCAGACCGGCTGCCAGGCCGCCGCCAAAGGCATCGCCGGCAGCAGTTGTATCAATGGCATTTACCTTTTCTCCGGGCAAATGTTTAGAGCGGTTCTCAGCAGCCCACAGCGCTCCCTTGGCGCCCAGCTTAATTACCACATTTTTAACCCCCTGCGCTAAAAGAACTGCTGCCGCGGCTTTCGCGGATTCCGCATCATGAACTTCCAGCCCGGTCAGGATAAAAGCTTCCGTTTCATTAGGGGTAATTATATCTACCAGTTGCAGCAGGGAAGAAGGAAGCTGCCTGGCGGGAGCCGGATCCAGAATCACAGTCAGCCCATGCTGCTTAGCCAGTTTGGCCGCCGCCTCCACCGTTTGCAATGGAATCTCCAGCTGTAGCATTAAAATTTTAAACTCATCCACAGTTTTGCCCAGCACTTGCAGGTCTTCCGGAGTACAGTGCTTATTTGCTCCGGAAGCTACCACTATGCTGTTTTCTGCTTGCTCATCGATATTAATCAGCGCTACCCCGGTGGGATGGGAACCATCGGTGATGATCAAATCAGTGGATATCCCATTGTTTCTTAAATTTTCAACCAGTTGTTCTCCAAACAGGTCCTTACCAACACGCCCCAGCATTGTGACAGGACAGCCAAGCCTGGCCGCTGCCACCGCCTGATTGGCCCCTTTTCCACCCGGGGCCATAGTGAATTCGTCGCCCAGCACCGTTTCCCCGGCTTTAGGCAGATAGGGCGTCTTAACAGACATATCCATATTCAAACTCCCAATTACCAAGATTTTTTCTCCGTTACTCATTGTTTTAAGCCTCCCACTGTTTCCCTGATTGCTAAAGCTGGTGTAAAGATTATCTGTTGCGGACCGCCCCGTTCTTCCCCGGTAATGCGTTTAATTAATAATTCGGCCGCTGCCGCCCCCATCCGGTAACACGGCTGAATCACAGTAGTAAGAGCAGGTTTAAAAAGAGAAGCCAGCATAATATCGTCATAGCCAACGACTGATATATCATCGGGCACCTGCAAGCCTGCTTTTTCAATAGCCTTTATCGCCCCTATGGCCATCAGGTCATTGCTGGCAAATACAGCAGTAGGAGGCTCTGGCAGAGTCAACAGTTCCTGCATTGCTTCGTATCCCCGTTCATACCGAAAGTCGCCCTCTGCCACATATTCGTTGCGAAACGGTATGCCGTATGTATGCAGGGCCCGTCGGTAACCTTCCAGGCGATCTTTAGCCGGTCCTAAAGCAAGGGGACCGGAAATGAAACTTATATTCCTGTGGCCTAGTTCAAGCAGGCATGTAGTAGCCTTTAATGCTCCTGCAATATTGTCGCAAGCCACCAAATCCACCCCTTCTACCTGCATAGGCCTATCAATCAATAGGATTTTCATACCCTGTTGTAGGAGCTGTTGCACCATTCGATCACATACGTTCGTTCCGGTAATAATAATGCCGTCTACCTGCTTCTGCTGCATTGTTCGTAAATAAGCTTCCTGGTGTTTGGCTTCATTATCTGTATTTCCCAGGATAACCGCAAATCCGTACCTGCGGGCCGCATCTTCCACTCCCCTGGCCAGGGCGGGAAAAAAAGGGTTCATTATATCCGGCAAAATCAGCCCAATAGTTTTGGAATCCTTCCCTACCAAACTCCGGGCTACCTGATTAGGTTCATAGTTCATTTCTTTAACGGCTTCCAAGACCTTTTTCCTGGTACCGGGACTCACATAGCCGCTCCGGTTTAAAACTCTGGAAACGGTGGAAACCGCCACCCCGGCCCGTTTAGCCACATCCCGGATAGTTATAATATTCTCACCTCCTGTTCCAACACCTAAAATTTATGGAAACGTTTCCACAAAAACCTATTAGTGTATTCTATTTTCTGTGTGGCATATTATTTCTATATCCAACCCAAAATTCCTGCCTGCCCGAAGTACATACACTGTAATTTATCACACAAGTTATAAATTTGCATTTTAAAGTACAAATATCGCTTCAGGTATGTTTTTAAAGCTACTTGCCAGGGGCTAGCAAAAATTGCTAAAATAAGCGCAAGAAATAAAAGACCAATGAAAAATTTTCAGCACACAAGAGTGCATGCCATGTTCAAAAATAAGATAAATCAGTGGAGTAACTGAGAAACGAGGTGTGAGGCTATGAGAATGTATGACCTTATCCTGAAAAAACGCAATGGAGGGGAAATGACTAAGGCAGAGATAGAATTTTTTATCGAGGGGTATTTGACAGGCAGAATACCCGATTACCAGGCCTCAGCCCTCTTAATGGCTATCTTCTTTCAAAAAATGACTAAGAGGGAAACTGCCGACTTGACCATGGCCATGGCCCGGTCCGGTGAAATGCTGGACCTGTCGGGGATTGAGGGAATCAAAGTAGACAAACACAGCACCGGAGGTGTGGGCGATAAAGTTTCGCTAATATTGGGCCCTATGGTTGCGGCTGCGGGAGTCAAGGTAGCCAAAATGAGCGGTCGTGGTTTAGGGCATACCGGTGGGACCATTGACAAGTTGGAATCAATCCCCGGCTTTTCCGTGGAACTCTCCAAAGAGCAGTTTATCAATAACGTGAACCGCATCGGCCTGGCCATTGCCGGACAGACAGCCAACCTGGCCCCTGCTGATAAAAAGCTCTACGCTTTGCGGGATACCACCGCCACAGTTGACAATGTTTCTTTAATTGCCGCCAGCGTCATGTCGAAAAAAATTGCCAGCGGCGCAGACAAGATCCTGCTGGATGTAAAAACGGGTTCCGGCGCCTTTATGAAGACTGTAGAAGATTCTTTTGCACTGGCCAGGGAAATGGTCGATATCGGTGCCGGCGTTGGCCGGGAAACGGTAGCAGTAATTTCGGACATGGAACAACCACTGGGTTATGCCGTAGGCAACGCCCTGGAGGTCAAAGAGGCCATAGCCACTTTGCAGGGTAACGGCCCAAAGGACTTATACGAGTTGTGTTTAACCCTAGGCGCCAACATGCTCCTCTTAGCTAAAAAGGCTTCTTCCGCAGAAGAAGCAAGAGCCAGGTTACAAGAGCTGGTGGAAAAAGGAGCAGCTTTTAATAAATTTAAAGAATTCGTTGCAGCCCAGGGTGGGGACATAACTGCAGTTGAAAGTCCTGACAACTGTCTCCCCAAAGCGAGACTAATAACGGAGGTTAAAGCCCCCAAAGCCGGCTTCATAGCTAAAATAAATGCGGAGGAGATCGGTTTCGCCTCCCTTGTATTAGGTGCCGGGCGGGAAACGAAGGAAAGCTCCATCGACCTTGCCGTAGGTCTGGTCTTACACAAAAAATTGGGCGATTACGCCCAGGCAGGCGATGTGCTGGCAGTTATTCACTCCAACGATCCCGAAAAGACAAAGCTGGCGGAGAAAAAAATACTGCAGGCAATCGAATTAAGCGCCAACGCCCCGGGAAAAAGACCTTTGATTTTCGGGGTCGTAACTTCCTCCGGTTCCAAAACATATTAAGGAATTAGTCCAGCTCTTTATCCAGCACGAAAGCATGGGGTAAGAGTCCTGAGATTGGAGCTGTCTTATAATCCCCGTGCTTATTGGCCATGATGACGACAGTATCCATGCCAAACTCAGCAATAAACTGCCGGCACGCACCGCACGGGGAACAATATTCCTCGGTATCGGCAACACAGCAAATGGCGCTAAACTCTTTTTCTCCTTCGGAAACGGCTTTAACAACGGCGGTGCGTTCCGCACAGATGGTGAGCCCAATGGAGCCAATCTCCACATTGCAGCCCGTATAGATCTTGCCCGATTTGGTTAACAAAGCGGCCCCCACAGGGAATTTAGAGTAGGGAACGTAAGCATGTTTCTTGGCATCTAACGCGGCTTGAATTAATTCCTGAGGATTCATACAGAATCACCCTCCCTCTTATTGTCTAATACTGTTATCCTCCTAGCCAACATTAGCAAACTAAATGCCTTGTACCAGTGATGGCCTAACTCTATGATTATGATAAGAAAAAAAACCAGTATTCGAAGGTTCCGATATTGATGCCTTATTCTACCACTACTACTTTGATAAGCTTGAAAATATTAATTTTTTAAGGCCTTCAATTTTGATAGATGATCTTAAAAGTATTTTACATGAAAACGGGATAGTTAAAGCCCTAACAGTATTCTCAAGCGATCCTCTACCATAGCCAAAGTTTTATCAGAGACTGACCCTATCCGCATAGACAAACGCTCTCTCGAAACAGATCTAATATCTTCGCATTTTATATAGCTTATTTCATGTAAACCGGATTCCATTGGGCTAACTTCAACATGTAAAGGAATACTTTTCTTTTTTGTTGTTATTGGTATTACAAGTGCCAGTTCAGCCGGTCCATGATTGAAAAGGTCAACAGATACCACCAGGGCCGGTCTTTTTCCCGCTTGCTCATGTCCCCTAACAGGGTTTAAGTCAACCAGCCAAATTTCACCTCTTGACGGTTTCATTCATTTTCCTCCAAATTATCTTTTAAAGTTTCATCCCATTCCAGCCGTTCCTTTTTTTCGCCTTGCCATGCTTCCGAATCATTTTTAAGAGCAAGGTAAGCCTTGTTCGCCTCTTCCAAAAGAATTTTACGCCGGTAATCTTCTACCGCTTTTTCCAGGATCACTTGCATAGATTCTCCTGCTTGGGTAGCAATTTCCCGCAGTGTTTTCCAGGTATTATCGGTTACCCTAACATTGCTTGGCACAATAAACACTCTCCTTTCTATATTTTAGTATACTAACATGTATACATACCCGTCAACAAAATAGCTGAAAATTACTCTGCGTTGACTAAGGACTCCGCCTAAGCTAAAAAAGCCTTCCCCTCAACGGAGAAGGCTTTTTTAACTGGATCTTAGTAATCCATTTCAGGAGGCATTGGAGGTCCTCCGGCCTTTGGTTTTTCCGGAATCTCAGCAACCACTGCTTCGGTAGTGAGGAGCATGGATGCGATGCTGACCGCATTCTGCAGGGCGCTTCTGGTAACTTTTGCCGGGTCAACGATACCTGCTTTAATCATATCAACGTATTCTTCAGTTACAGCGTTAAAGCCGACGCCTTTTGGCGATTCTTTTACTTTACCCACAACCACGGAACCTTCCAAACCTGCGTTGGAAGCGATCTGGCGCAGAGGCTCTTCCAGAGCACGGCGGATGGTCTGAACACCCACCAGCTCATCGCCGCTGGCTTCAACAGAGTCTAAAGCAGGGATAATATTGATCAGGGTAGTTCCACCGCCAGGAACGATACCTTCTTCCACGGCAGCCCTGGTAGCGGAGAGGGCATCTTCTACCCGGTGCTTCTTCTCTTTCATTTCAGTCTCAGTAGCGGCACCAATCTTAATCACAGCTACGCCGCCAGCCAGTTTAGCCAGTCTTTCTTGCAGTTTTTCGCGGTCATAATCGGATTCGGTTTCCTCGATTTGACGCTTGATCTGATTAACCCTGGCTTGAACGGCTTCCTTAGAGCCGACACCTTCGACAATTGTGGTTTTCTCTTTGTTGATCTTAACTTTCTTGGCTTGACCAAGCATGCCAAGGTCAACGTTTTCCAGCTTAATGCCCATATCTTCGGAGATAAATGTACCGCCGGTTAAGATGGCAATATCCTCCATCATAGCCTTTCTGCGGTCACCAAAACCGGGGGCCTTAACAGCAGCCACATTCAATGTGCCGCGGATCTTGTTGACAACCAAAGTTGCCAGCGCTTCGCCTTCAATATCTTCGGCGATAATAAGGAGAGGTTTACCTGTCCTGACCACTTTTTCCAGGAGCGGTAACAGGTCCTGGATAGCTGAAATCTTTTTCTCGTGGATCAGGATATAAGGCTCTTCCAGGTTAACCTCCATGGTTTCCGCGTTGGTAACGAAGTAAGGGGATACATAGCCGCGGTCAAATTCCATACCCTCAACAACTTCCACAGTGGTGGTCATGCCTTTGGAATCTTCCACGGTGATTACGCCGTCCCGGCCTACTTTTTCCATTGCCTCGGCAATCAATTCGCCAATAGCTTCGTCGTTCGCAGCAATGGAAGCAACGTGAGCGATGCTCTCCCTGGTTTCAACGGGAATGCTGATTTTTTGAATTTCTTTTACTGCTGCCTCCACAGCCTTGTCCATACCTCTCTTGAGGAAAATGGGGTTAGCACCGGCAGCAACATTTTTTAACCCTTCTTTGACGATGGCCTGTGCTAAAACAGTAGCGGTAGTAGTACCGTCACCGGCGATATCATTGGTTTTGGATGCTACTTCTTTGCACAGCTGGGCGCCCATGTTTTCATAAGGATCTTTCAGCTCAATTTCTTTGGCTACAGTAACGCCGTCTTTGGTAATAACCGGCGAACCAAACTTTCTTTCCAGAACAACATTACGGCCTTTTGGACCTAAGGTAACTTTTACTGCGTCGGCAACTGCGTTGACGCCGCGTTCCAAAGCCCGTCTGGCTTGTTCATCAAAAGCTAGTTGTTTACCAGCCATATGTATTCCCTCCTTTTATATTTAATCAAATTACTTTATTGCTAAAATATCACTTTCTCTGAGGATCAGGTATTCAACACCATCTAACTTGACTTCGGTACCGCTGTACTTGGCAAAAATAACCCTATCCCCAACTTTAACCTCAGGAGCCTGCCTGGACCCGTTCTCTAAAATTTTACCAGGACCTACTGCAACAACTTCTGCCTCCTGGGGCTTTTCCTTGGCAGTATCGGGCAGAACGATACCTCCTTGGGTTTTTTCCTCAGCGGAGATTACTTTTACCACGACCCGGTCAGCTAATGGTTTTAACATCTGCATCCCTCCTTCAGTTATTTTTCTGTTAGCACTCACTATCGGCTAGTGCTAACAACCAATTATATGATACAAAGGGTAATTATGGTTTGTCAAGTGCGGCCAGCTAAAAAATTTTCCACAGAGACACGGACAAACATAAAAATACCCGTGATTATTATTGCCCCTGGTACAATTTTCATACCCCCGCCATTGCAAAAACAATCACCCGCGGCCGAGCATTTTGCTCATACCGCCTCAGCATCAAAACCCAAAAAAATCGTGCCCCTAGCAGGCACGCTTACCACAGCTTTTTAATGTTGTTGTTGCTCATCGGCAACGCAGCTTTTTTCTTGTACAGCGTAGGCCGTTCCCTGTCCGTATTCTCTGATCCGGTTCAAAGGAAAAATAGCATAACCTGGTTCCCGAATTTGCTTGACAATATAATAAATTATCAATACAGCAAAAATCAGGATTAAGATCAGTTCCACACTGTTCACCTCCGTTTGCATTCTTAATTTGACAATTCGCCTCGCTGTTTTTTTTTCCTGCTGCTCAACTCATTTTACTGATTATTGTATGCAATTGCCGGCCATCTATTATGAAAGAAAAAAGCAGCACAGGTCTAAGCTGCCTGTACTGCTTTTTTCTTTAACCAACCTCTCCTACAATATCTTCTTCCACTATTCTCTTGGCTACAGCCGGTTTTAATACTTTAATCCTGCTGATCTGCGGGTCTTCCGTCCCCTGCAGGTCAGCATGCTCCTGTTTTAAAATGTTGACGTAATCAATAATCTCCTGGGTGATGATTTCACCTGGGCAAATGAGCGGAATCCCCGGCGGGTAAGCCATAATAGCCTCAGCACTGATTTCTCCGGCTGCATCCTGCAGATCAATAACCTTTGTTGAGCTGTAGAAAGCCTCCCTGGGGGAAACGCTCACCTGGGGAATTTCAGGCACCGGCGGGCAGAACTTGACCACATTTCTCAAGGTACGGCGTCCTGCAATTTGTTTTACGCAGTCCACCAGGTAATGTACGCTTTCCCAAGTATCGCCCAGGGTTATTAAAAAGATCACGTTGTACAGATCAGACAGTTCAACCTGGAGTTTAAATTCAGAGCGCAAAATATTTTCCATTTCATAACCTGACATTCCCAGGCCCTGCACATTAATGGTAACTTTAGTTATATCGAAAGCAAAACAGCCGGGGTGACCGACTAAATTCTCGCCGAAAAGCCTTAAGCCTTGAACTGCCCTTAACTCCTCCCTTACCCACTTGGCCAACTGTATAGTACGGGAAATCAATTCTTCTCCTTTGGTGGCAATCTGCTTCCTTGCCACATCCAGGGAAGAGAGCAGTATATATGAAGGGCTGGTAGTTTGGGTGAGGTTAAGGACTGCTTTCACCCGCTTGGGGTTGACCAAACCTTCCTTTAATAAAAGGATGGAACTCTGAGTCAAAGAACCCACCAGCTTATGGGTGCTGCTGGCTGCCAGGTCAGCACCGGCTTCCATTGCGGAAACAGGTAGCTCCCGGTGGAATTTTAAATGGGCACCGTGAGCCTCATCTACGATTACCGGCACCCCAAAGGAATGGGCAATTGCCACTATCTCCGCCAAATCGGAAGCGGTGCCGTAATAGTTCGGGTTAATAATAAAGACGGCTCTGGCATCGGGATGGTGGTGCAGTGTCCAGGCAATTTTCTCCGGGGTTACCCCCATGGAAATGCCAAAGTCCTCATTCATCTCAGGCTCTATATAGACTGGCCTGGCCCCGCTCATAATCAGCCCTCCGATGGCAGATTTATGAGCATTTCTGGGGATTATAATCTTATCCCCCGGTTCACATACTGACATGATCATGGCCTGAATACCGGAAGTGGTCCCGTTGACCAGGAAAAACGCATGGTCAGCACCATAGGCTTCGGCAGCCAGAGCTTCAGCTTCGGCTATAACACCCCTGGGGTTACAGATATTATCCGTATCGGGAAAACAGGTTAAATCTATGCCTAAAACGTTTTCTCCCACATAATCTCTGAACTCAGGGATTCCCTTACCCAGTTTGTGACCGGGTACATGAAAAGGGACCGTGCCATCAGCAAAGTACTTTTTTACAGCGTCAAATACAGGTGTACGTTCTTGCCGATGTTTCATCCGCTCATACCTCCTTTGGTGCTGACTTATCTGTGCCAATTTTACGCATAGATATATTAGAGCATAAATAAAGGGTGAATTCAAGCAAAAATATTGCACAAAATGATAATTTTTAGGCAGTCGGGTAGACGATCATGACAGCAGGTGGCAAATGGTTCAACCCATACAATTTTTTGAACTATTGGAAACAACAATAGCACTCCCAAGAGTGCTATGAGCCCTATATGTTGGAAAAATATTTTACTGCATACACGATCGCGCTTGCCCGGTCAGTAAGGTGCAGCTTGTTCAGAATACTGCTGATATAATTGCGGACAGTTGAGCAGCTAATAAACAGCTGTTCGGCAATTTGCCTGTTATTTTTTCCTTCAGCCAAACACCGGAGCACCAGAAACTCTTTGTCGGTTAAGAGCGTTTCCACTGCAGCACAGTCAGCATGCATTGGATGCCAATTATTTTTTTTTAGCTCCGGATCAACATAAATTTTACCTTCAGTAATCATATTTACTAATTCCAAAAAATTATCAGCTTGCTTTAAACTTTGTTTGATAATAAAACCGTTAGCTCCTGCGCCGATAATCTCTTTTGCAGCTCTTTTATTTCCCTGTGAGGCCAGAACAAATATTTTAATACCAGGGTATGTAGCTTTAACTGTTTTACACAACGCCAAAATATTATCCCGTTCGGCAAAGGTATAATCAACAAAAAGCAAATCAGGAGCATTTTTGTCTATCAAACGGAGTACATTATTGACTGACGAGGTTTCTCCCACTACTATAAAATTATTGGCGTAATGCCTGAAAATGGCTTTAATGCCTTCTCTACTCAAAAAATCATCACAGATTATGATCCTATATTCCTGTTTGTCGGTTAACATCTCATGTCTCTGTAAAACTCTTTTGAGCGCATTATCCAAATCACTTATGCTTAAAGGCTTGAGCAAGTAGTCATTGGCGCCCTCCCTGAAAGCTTCTATAGCAGTTTTTATATCGTAAGATTCTGTAAAGAGAATTATCTCAAAGGGATTTTTTACCTCTAAAGATTTTAACAGCTTTACCAGTTTCAAACCGTCAATTTGCGATAATTTAACTTCCGACAAAACTAATTGAAAATAACCCCGGCTAAACTTTTTGACAGCCTCAAAGCCATTATCACATTCTTCTACCGTATGTCCCCAGCTTTCCAAAAGGTGTACTAATTTTATCCTACTCTTCAAATCTTCTTCTACTAGCAGAATATGCAAAACTAATCACCCCAGGTTTACGGTAGACTAAGAAGGTTAAGAAGGCTTGGATAATGATCTTTAGTGAGGAATTTAATTGTTATAGCTTTATTTTATAAATTTATGCGCTTTAAAACTTGAGTCAGTTGCTCTGGGGTGAAGGGTTTAACTATCCAACCTGTAGCGCCTGCTTTTTTACCTTCCTCTTTTTTTTCCAGGGTTGATTCGGTAGTGAGCATCATGATAGGGGTAAAGCGGTAATTAGGAATTCTCCTCACTTCTCTGATAAAATTAATCCCGTCCATTTTGGGCATATTTAAATCTGTGAAGATAGCATTGAACTTATTTGAATTTACTTTTTGCAGCGCTTCTACACCGTCTTTTGCCTCTTCCACCGTACAGCCCGCATTTGTTAAAGCAGTTTTTAAAGACAGCCGCACTGTGCTTGAATCATCTACAATCAATACTTTTGCCATACCTATCCCCCTAGAAGAATTCGATATTTGTTCCCAGCTCTCCAGATACTCTGCCCACGATTCCCTCTTGGCCCAGCTGTTTTCCCGTTACTTCCAAATGGTTTTTCCTTTCTGCAAAAGTGCTGTATTTCCGGGCAAGGTTGTTTAACAGATTGGTATCGATGTTCCCAGATTCACTTAAGCCTCCCTTAATCTCTTCCAATGTAACAGCAACATGCTCCAGTTTTTGCCTCGTTATATCCTGAAATTGTACAGCAGTAAGTGCTTCGCTCATTTTTTCCAAAGCTTGGTCGATTAGACCAAGGACCACGCTGATGAGATTTTGTAATTTTTCTTCGGATACAGCGGAGCTGTTTTGCAGTTGAATTTGTTCCCGGTCCACTTGTTCTTTGCTTATTTTTAATTCCTGAGCTATACCTTTTAACGAAGCGGACATTTCTCCTGCAAGTTCTTCCACCTTCTTCACAGTCTTGGCAGTGGTATCGGAAAGCTTTCTGACTTCACCGGCCACTACGGCAAAGCCGCGACCGTATTCCCCAGCTCTGGCAGCCTCGATGGAGGCATTTAGACTCAGCAGGTTTGTCTGGGCTGCTATATCACCGATTCGCTCCACAAATTGGGACAAATCTTTTAATATTTTATCAGAAATTTCTTCACAGTTTTGCGCGCTAGCATTGACTTCGCCGGCAAAGGCAGCAAGTACGGACAGGGATTTTTTGCTAGCCTCCTTAATCATCACAGAGGCTTCCGTTATTGCCTCAGATACGTCTTTTGTTAGCCGCTTGCCTGTCTCTCCCATGTTAGAAATTGAATGACCGAGGGTAAGAAACGCCTCTTCCGTTTCCTTGATGACATCGGCAATGTTTTTTTGGGCTATGGTGAGCACATCGGTTATGACCTCTTTTTCCGACTCTGTTATTAGCTTCCCTTCAGGCCCTTCAACTAACGGCTCGCTCATGATAGGGGTAAGCGCTTCCGGCAATTCTTCCTTCCATGTTTCCGGCACCCTTTCAGGTACTACTGCAGCATTTTTCTTCCCAATCTGAAAACCAATTAGGAAAGCCGCCACCGTCGAAAGCAGCCCGCCGATTATATACAGTGCTGTTATCACTGCTTACGCTCCCCTCTTGATACTTAATGCAGCCACAAGCAGTTCCAACTCCTGTGCCGGTGCAAGGGGCTTTTTCACCTCAATCCCCGGACATTCTCTCAAAAGCATAAGTACTATTTGCCAGCCGGCAAGATCTATTTTCTCGAGACCGGACAAATCCAGTTCAGCAAAATTTTCAATCCCGCGGCCCTTGATTAAATCCCAGCATTCGCTTACTTCCTCTATGCCAAAAGAGCCGGAGAGCGTAACTTTATTCTCTGTCAAGTTAAACGGCATGTCCCAAGCACCCTTTCAAATATCCGGCATCCAAGACCATCAGCACTTTACCATTCCCCCTTAAAGCTGCGCCTTTATACATGGGGAGTTGTCCAATCTCCCCTGCTATCTTCCTCACTACTACATTTTCGTCTCCGTTTATTTTATCTACGATTGCGCCTACACCGTTGTACAAAGTTACAATTCTGTATTCATCGGTTGCGCTGTTTTCTTGACCGCTCACAGCCAGCAATTCCCCTAAATGCACCAGAGGCACCACATTGTTACCTTGGGTTATAAGCTTATGTCCATTATAGTCCCTAAGCTGATCTTTTGAGGCGCTGCTTATTCTCTCTATATCTTCCACCGCTATTCCTACCTCGACCTTACCTGCCTGAATAACTAAAACCCGGCTGGTAGTCACAGTGAGAGGCACCGAGATTTTTACCACCGTGCCTTTTTGTCCTTCACTATCCAGGTCTACCGTCCCCCCCAGACCCTCTACAACTGTTAAGACCGCATCCATGCCCACTCCCCGACCGGAAATGTCAGTAATACTGTCTGCCGTGCTAAAGCCCGGTTTAAAAATCAGCCTAATTATTTCTTTAACGGAAAGCCGCTCAGCTTCTTCGACAGTAATTAACCCTTTGGCAACTGCTTTCTCCAGGACCTTTGCGCAGTCAATTCCCCGCCCGTCATCCTCAACCTCTACAATGACAGAACTTCCCTCCCGGTAAGCATTTAGGGAGATACAACCCGGTACTTTTTTACCTGCCCTCCTTCTATCCTCACTGGTTTCCATGCCGTGATCAATGGAGTTGCGGATTAAATGCAGCAGCGGCTCGTACAAACTCTCCACCACATTTTTATCAAGACAGGTATCTTCTCCCTTAAAAGAAATGCTTACTTCTTTACCTAATTTAAGCGCCGTATCCCTGACAAAACGTGTAAATTTTTGAAAAACTTGCCCGATGGGCACCATGCGCATTGTGGCAATTTCATCCTGGATTTCCCTGGTAACTCTGGTCAGGGCTAAATGCTGTTCTTTTATAGCTTGCGCTTGAGCTTCCTCCGTAATTGCCTTTTGTACGGCATTAAGCCAGTACTCCAAACTGTTTTTGATTATCATCAGTTCTTCCGCCAGTTCCATGAGCTTATCAACTTTTTTACTTTCCACCCTGAGCATTTCCGAACGAGGGGCGTGGTCAGGAGCAGCAATAGAAAACTTATGGACCGCCAATGTACCGGCGCTATCAGGCCGTGCAAGAGTTATTAATTCCAAAATCTCTTCGGCAGCGGCTGCGGGCGAAAGAGTGGGGTAAGCCCCCTCACCGTAGGTAGACAGGTATTCATTTAACAACTCGAGTACATGCTCAACAATAACGTTTAAAGCATCTTCGTAAGTATCGTTTCTTTTTACAAAAATATGCAGCAAATGGGCTAATAATATGGAGTCATTGAGATAACCCGTTTCGCATTGCCACCAGATGAAGGTTGCTTGGACTTCCCTGGCCGCTCGCAGGAACTCATCCAGCTTCGCCAAAATATCGGTCTTACTTCCAGTGGGACCGGTTTTTAGGATGTTCACCAATTCCTCTATTTTAATCAGTTCTTGTTCCGTTCTGTGCAGAGGAAAGATTAGATTTTCGGCAAAAAGCATTTCGGGGGAGAGCGGAAAAGCTTCTATCTCTGCTTCATCAGCGATAAATTCCAGGCTTGCTAAAAAATTGTCCAGGGAACCAAGTTCGGTAATGCCTTCCAGCCTGAGATAGCATTGTTCCGGGTCAAACTCCTGGACCGTTGGCAAATCTTCTGCGGAACAACTAAAATATAAAAAATTCCCGCTGCCTTCCTTGACGGCGCTAATGAATAAACTTAAAGGGTCGATGGCCCGGTAAAATATATCTGGCGGGCAGGTTAAACCCGTGTAATACAGCGGAGCTTTGTCAAGCAGCAGGCTTAAAAGAACGGTGCGTTTTTCCAAAGGGATATGGGATAAGTCCTTGTCCTGCCAGTTCTTCTCTTCCCGTGACATTGTCACGGCTGTGTTTTCGCTTGAATTTTCATTCAGCTCAGCCAAATAACCCGCCAGATGTCCCTTGGGCAGCTTTTCCCCTTCCATTTCCATCTGAATAGCGGCTCTTAAAAGGTCCGAACCCGAAAGTAAAAGATTAATCAGCTTAGTATTAACTGACCTTTTACCTGATCTTATTTCGTCCAACACATCTTCCAAGCCATGGGCGACTACCATTACATCCTGAAATCCCACCAGACCGGCGGAGCCTTTGAGGGTATGAAAAGCCCTGAATAATTTATCCACTATTTCTTTGCTAGCGGGCAACTTTTCTAAAGCAAGCAAGTTTTCGTCTATATCTTCAATCAGCTCTTCTGATTCTGCCAAAAAAGTTTTCAGCAATTCCTCCTGCACAAACTCGCCCCCTAACGCCTGTAAACGGTAGTAGAATTAATCTGTTCAGCCCGAAATAAATTGGAAAATAATCCCATGGACTCGGAATGACCGAGAAATACATACCCGCTTGGGATCAGGGCCCGGTAAAGATTTTCTATAGCAGCAGTCCTGCTCTTGTCATCAAAATAAATTAAGACATTCCTGCAAAAGATTGCATCAAAGTACTGCTCGTAATCCGGCAAACCGTGCTGCAGGTTTCTGTGCAAAAAAGTAACTTTCTCTTTAAGCATTGGTTTTACAGCATAACTGCTGCCGTTTTTTTCAAAATATTTTTCCAGGTAGACACGAGGGACCTCCCTAATCGCTCTTTCTATGTAAATACCGGCCCTGGCATAGTTTAAAACATCGGTATTGATATCCACAGCCACAACCTCATAATTCCAATCGCTGTCCAACATTTCATTCAGTATTATGGCCAGCGTATAGGGTTCATCCCCCGTAGAACAACCTGCAGATAGAACATTGATCTGCCGCTCCCTTTTACGCCTGGTCAAAAGCGGCAGGATATGCTCCGCAAATAGTTTTAGCTGCTCGTATTCGCGGAAAAAATAAGTCTCGTTTACTGTTAAGGAGTTGACCAACGTTTCCAGCTCACGGCTTTCGTAATCATACTTTAGCATCCGGGCGTAACTCTTCAGATCCTCTATGTTATGATATTTCATTCGCTCTTTAATCCTGCGCTCTACATAATAAAGCTTTTTCGTTTCAAAGAGAATACCGGTTTTTTTGTAGATAATCTCCTGAAAGATCTCAAATTCTTCTAAATTCATTATTTAACTCCTTATTGCCAAGGTAGTACTTTCACCTTTGCATTATATGGTTACTGCTTTTATAATTTCTTCGGCAATCTTGTAGGAGGGAGCCACAACTTCTGCCCCCCCGCGGTTTAGCGCTTCTTTAGGCATTCCCCAGACAATTGCCGTCTCACTGGACTCAACTATGGTTTTTCCTCCACTATTTTTAATCTTCACCATGGCGTTTGCCCCGTCATCTCCCATGCCCGTAAGGAGTACCCCAACTAAATCTCTTCCCGCCACTTTCAGCGCTGATTCCATGGTGACATCAACCGATGGGCGAAAAAGGGTCCCGCTCGGTTCTTTGGTGATCCGTGCCATGAGCTTACCGTTCAGCTTCCTTTCAACCTTTAAGTGCAAATCACCCGGGGCAACAAGGATGCAACCCTGATTAATTTCCTGCCTGTCCTTGGCTTCCGCAACCTGTAACCGGCAGATGGAATTTAAGCGACTGGCAAAAGAGGCGGTAAAATTGCTTGGCATGTGCTGTACAACTAAAATTGGGGCGGGAAAATCTCTAGGCAACATGGGAAGTATTTCCGACAGTGTCTTCGGTCCCCCGGTGGAAACACCTATCACTACCAATTTATTCTTTCCGCGGGAGAAACTGTGTGCAGCCTTTGCTTCGGTCTTTTGCAAGGTACGCACGGCGGCCCTGAGATTGGCCTGAGCCGCCGCTTTTACCTTTCTTCTGATTTCATCGGCAATTTTATTAATTTCCAAGGAGACTGTGCCGTCGGGTTTGGCGATATAATCCACCGCTCCCAGCTCCAAAGCCTCAAAAGTCACCAACTCTCCTTTTTTGGCCAGTGACGAGAGTATTACAACAGGGCAGGGGGTGGTGTTCATAATGTACTGCAGGGCAGTGAGGCCGTCCATTTTAGGCATGTTAATATCCATGGTGATCACATCAGGCCGGGTCTCCCTTGCATACCCCACTACTTCTTCTCCATCCCTGGCCAGGGCAACAACCTCCAGCTGAGGGTCTTGCTCCAATATTTCTTTGATATATTTCCTCATCAGCGCCGAATCATCAGCTAACAACACCCGGATTTTCGACTTCACCTTTTTCTCCCTCCCTCGTTAATGAGGAAAGGATTTTTCGTTCGAAACCGCTTAGCAGGCATTTTAGGTCTAATACCATTGCTATCAGTCCCTCTGCGTTAAGTTTTGCTATGCCCACCACATGAGCAAAGTCTAAGCCTACTCCACTCAAGACGTCGGGTGGCTCGATATTAGCCAAAGGAATTTTTTTCACTTCCTTTACCGCATCTACGATAAATCCTGTTAAACTGCCATCTAACTCCACCACGACTATTCTGTTTTGCTCTTCCCGCTCCAAATAGCCTAGGTCAAGGCGCCTCCTCAAATCAACTACAGGAATAATCCTTCCCCTGATATTGATCACACCTTCCACAAAGCCGGGCGCTTGCGGTACGGCAAAGATTTCAGGAACATTGAGGATTTCCCGTACCGAGGATATTTCAGTCATAAACACTTGACCGGCAAGTTTAAAAACTATGAATTGGCCTTCATGATCACTTGCCTCTTGTAGCTTAAAATTTGCCTCCCCATCGTTTTTTTGCGAGACCAGTTTTACATCATTAAGGCTTAACAGAAAATCAGGGTCAAGAAGGTAGACAAGCCTTTTGCCTCCGTCCAGTTTGCACACGCCGGTGAGTTTAATGTTGCCGCTCCCCACAAGGTATTCGGGGAGTTCCCCGATAGAGTCTTCCCGCACCCGCAAAACCTCGGAAACACTGTCAACGCTCATACCCAGGCCGGCCGAGTTACCGCCGCTGGTCAGCACTACTACCCTGCTTCTTGTCTTATCTTCCGCCTCACCGGCTCCGATAAGTTTTGCCAAACTCACGACAGGAAGCATGCTCTCCCGTAAAACCATTATCCCTTGGGCATAATAAGGAAATGTGGGGACTGTGCTTAAGCTTTCCGGATACCCTACAATTTCCTGCACGTGGGCAATATCCAGGGCGTACTCTTCACTGCCTACGTTAAAACTCACCAGTTGCCGTTCTTCAGACAATTCCTGCTTTTCCCCGGCCAGATTTCTTTTGTCACTAACATTTTCTTCTTTTGTTTTCCATTTTGCCTCATAGCTGCTACCTACCAGCTTCTCGGCATCCAGCAGAAGTATGACCCCTTTTTCGCTGCGGATTAAACCTGAAAGGCATCCATTGTTAGGCAAATCCTCTGGGACATTTTCAATCTCATTTTGGGCAACGGAGATCACCTCCGAGATTGAATCTACTATATAACCGGCGGTCCTGTTATCAAGGGCCAGAATAATTACCCGGGTATCTTCATCATGTTCTTTAGTCAGAAGGTTAAATTTCAGCCTTCCGTTGATTACTGTCACAATCATGCCCCGCAAATTTGCCAGTCCTTCTACGTATTCGGGCGCCTGCGGCACTTTAGTGATCTCAGGAAGCCTGATAATCTCCTGGACCTTGTTTATAGGTATCCCATACCGTTCTCCGGCTAAATGAAATGTCACATACTGCTCTAATCTTTCGACATCAATTGACATTTAGATCATCCTCTCCAGTTTATTAAAGCTGCTGGAGTTCATCAGCCATTGCCGCGATTTCTTCTATGCCTTTGGCAAGCTCCTGCATTCCCTGGGCTTGTTGTTTCGAAGCGGTGAACGCCTGCTCCGAAGCGGCAGAGGCTTCTTGGGCGGCAGAGGCAATTTGTTCTACTGCTTTGCGGGCTTGTTCCACAGCGCTTACCGCCTGCAGGGAGTTTTCCTTGATCTCTTCTGAGCCTGCTGCTACCGCAGCCATGTCATCTTTAATCTTCTGCATCTCCCCTACTACTTGCTTAGCAGCCTCCACTTCTTTGGCCGCATTTCCCGCTACTGTTTCAACTTCCCGTTTGACCAGACCAATCTGATCCTGGATATTGCGGACCAATTCTTTAATCTGCTCTGCATTTTTGGCGCTTTCCTGGGCTAAGTTCCTGATGTCTGAAGCAACCACTGCAAATCCCTTGCCGAAATCTCCCGACCTTGCAGCTTCAACGGCCCCTGTTACTGCCAGGAGGTTGGTTTGAATGCCGACAGTCACTATTGAATCCACAATTTTATCAATCTGCCTGGCCTGAAGCTCAAGCTCCTGAACTTTTTTCGCATTCTCCAAACTGGTTGTTAAAGCCGCATTAATGCCTTCAATTAAATTCTCCGTTCCCGCCCTGTTGGTCTCAAGCAGCTCGCTCATGGCATTGACATCGCTTAAACTGGCCTCTGATTTTTCTGTAATAACTGTCATCTGTCTTAAAACTTGTTCCGAGCTGGTCGAAGAGTGTTCCGTTGCTTCGGCCTGGATTTGTGCAGCTTTGGCCATTTGACCTATGGCAGTCATAATTTGACTTGCAGCAGAATCTGCTTCTTCCAGGACGGCAGTCAGTTCCTCCGCCGACGCAGCCAGACTTTCGGAGGATTTGCTGACATCTGTTGCTGTTCTCAACTCATCAGCCTTCGTTACCAGATCATTTACTGTCATAGTAATATCATCAAGGGCTTTGACCTGCTGTTCCAAAGAGGCTAAAGCTTCGTTGGTAGCGCTGGCCTGCTCATCGGCAGCTTGAGCTATGGAGCTTGCTCCTTCTTGAAATTCCTTGACTGCAAGGGAAGCCTGTTCCGCCAGTTCAGCAATCTCCTTGGAGCCTTCCTTTACGGCAGTCATGTCATCGATTATTTTAATTAGCCGCTCTTGAATGGTCCGTCCCTTATTTGCTTCGTCTTTAGCAACTTCTGCCGCTCTGGTGATGTCTGAGGCAATATCTCTTACCTGGTTTTGGATGTTATTGATTAAATTGCGAATGTCTTCCGCCGCTTTTTCTGATGTTTCAGCCAGTGTTCTAACCTCATCGGCAACTACCGCGAAGCCCTTGCCATAGTCCCCGGCTCTGGCGGCTTCGATGGCAGCATTTAAGGCCAGCAGATTTGTTTGGTCTGCAATCCTAACCACGGTACGGACTATTCCCCCGATATTTTCAGCCTGCTTTTCCAGTTTGGCTACGGTCTGAGCCGATTCCTCATTCTTTATGGCAGCCGTTAAAACGCCGTCTACCATTTTATTTATGCTTGCAGCTATTTGTTTCACCAGTTCCTGCAACGCATTAATTTTATCCAGTGATTCATTTGCACGCTGCAGGGCCACCAAGGAGCCTTTTTCTATTTGTTTGATAGCAGCCAATGACTCCTGGGTAGCGCTGGCAGCTTCATCTGCCCCCGAGGCAATTTGTTCCATTGCCTGCCTTAGTTCGCCCGCAGCCTGGGAGGCTTCCTCTACTCCTGCTGACAGCTGTTCGCTGGCTGAGGCTATGCGTTCTGCCAACTGTTGTTTTTTTGCATAAGTCCGGGCTTGACGGCGTTGCAGTTCCATTTTCTTAGTCATTTCATGGCGTGATTCTTGTCCTAAGTCTTTGTGATTATTCTTCTTTTCCGGCGGTGCAGCCAGCTTTTTCTCCATATAAATCTCCCCTTTTATTTATTTTCTCGTTTAATTTTTTAAACTCTTCCAAAAGAAATTCCAGCTCTTCCTCTGTGAGAATTTGCTCTATTTCCAGTTCTTCCAATTAAATTCACCCCCCCCCGGGAAAATATGACATAAGTAAATCATAACATCAAAAAATCTGACAAATAATGTCAGATTGTCACATAAAAATTGCGTTTTTGTCCGTTTTTGTACCCAGTTGTTTCCATAAAAAGAGTGATGCCGCTACCTGCAGCATCACTCTGTAATGTAATAAATATATGGAATCGGAACAAATTCATTCACGCCTCTAAACCAGGATCCTGTCCTGTTCGCTTATCCTTAGAGGAAAATACCGGGCTTCTTCCCTGCCTTTTGAAGAGCGCTCAAGGTTTGACCATTTCCCGCAGCGGCTGCCCCAGCGGCTTACCAATTTGTTTTGGATGTAGAGTTCATTAACTTCGCACATGTTGGAACAGTCTGTGCAGGAAAATGTTCGGGGCAGGCATTCGAAGGAGCTGATACTTTCCACCCCGCGGAACTGGGTTGCTCCATTGGTTCGCTCTTTCCACTGCTTGGCTAGAAGCGCCGCCCCCCATGCGCCCATGACCGCATGGTTTCTGGGTACAACTACGGGCATCTGCAATTTTTGTTCAAAGGCTGCCCTTATCCCTACATTGGCTGCCACTCCCCCCTGGAAGAGGACAACAGGCTCGATCTTTTTCCCCCGGGCCACATTGCTCAGAAAGTTACCCACCAGCGCCAAACAAAGCCCGGCAATCAAGTCCTCTTTTTTGTATCCCATTTGCTGCTTGTGAATCAGATCTGATTCGGCAAAAACGCCGCAGCGCCCGGAGATCTTTACCGGGCTGGTGGATTTGAGCGCGTATTCGCCGAATTCTTCGATGGGAATGCCCAGCCGCGTCGCCTGGTGATCCAAAAAAGAGCCGGTACCGGCAGCACAGATGCTGTTCATATTGAACCCTGTAGAAACCCCGTTTTTGATGAAAATAATTTTGGAGTCCTGTCCCCCGATGTCAATCACGGTCCTCACAAGGGGCTCCACAAATTTAGCAGCTGCCGCATGGGCCGTGATTTCATTTTTTACTGCGTCGGCCCCGACCATGATGGCGGCCAGATGCCGGCCGCTGCCTGTTGTTCCTACCCCAGTTACTTTTTTCCCGTCGTAGCCATCCTTGGCCAGTTGTCCAAAAGCCTTTTGGATGGCCTCAATAGGCCCGCCTGCTGTCCTGAGGTAGGTACTCCACAGTATTTCACCGTTAGCACCGGTTAACGCCAGTTTGGTGGTCACACTGCCCACATCGATGCCAAGATAATGGTCCATTAAACTTCACCTCGTCCTTTCATATCGCCTTTCCAAAAGCAAATCCAAAAATGCTTCAAGCCTTGTTTCGATCCCGGCTTCCCCCGTCTGATCGCTGATAATGAGGGAAAGCACGGGAAGATCGTGCTCTTTACTCACCCTGGTCAAGATACTTTGGGCTACGATTTCCGGCATACAGGTAAATGGCATCAGCTGAATCACCCCATCCAGGCCGCCTCTTGCTGCCAATACAGTAAGCCCCACACTTTCCTGGCCATGGCCCCCCACATGCTCACTGAGATAAGGCCCGGCTGCAGCCGCAACTTCCTTTGCCCGCTCCTTAAGCCGCCGGGTATGCAAAACATTTCCCCGGAACCAGTGGCTTACGCTCGTTTCCTTTTCCACCAGCACCCGTACGCCTTCCCGGCTGCTTAAGAATTTTTCAATCTCCATATTGATAAAAGGTTCCAACAGTACATAAATCTCCCCGATCAAAGCAATCTTTAAGGGAGCTGTTTCCTCTGTTTCAACGGCTGCTGTTTTTTCTAAAAATTCTTTTTGCAGGGCAGCCACCCTTTGATAGGTGTCGGCTTGTTCGATCTGATATTTTAATGTTTTAAAAGCCTTGTCCGCCTGCCCACGCTGCTTTTCAAAAGCACGCAGCCTCCTGGTGAGGATCTCCGCTTCATCAAGGACCTCTAGCTTATGGTACCCAAATAACAGGCTTTTCACGATTTTGTCCCAGCTTGCCCCGCCTGTCACTTTTTTGAGGGCATTTAGGAAGCTCAGGCCGTTTTTCCTCAAGGGAAACGGGGAGTCAACAATTACCATATCGAAGGAAAGCCCTTTTCTTTTGAGAAGCAGTTCTTGTACCTGGGCATACCATCCCAATCGGCAGCGTCCTTTGCCCCCCACCATGAGAAAGCAATTTACTCCTAAGTCCAACATTTGGATCATCTGCCCCAGGGTTGCCGTCAAGGGCAAGCAGACAAACTCAGGCACAAGTTCTTTGCCAAGTTCCATTGCCTGGCGGGATAGAGCAGGAGGTTTGACCGTCTCTATTCCACATTCCCGCAATACTGAATGCACCACAAGGTCCAGGTGCCCCATGGACGGGAAACCAACCACAGGCTTTACCGGCCACTTCGTGGCAACAGTTACCGGTGCATAAGACTCCTTTTCCTGCTCCGCATGGGTCTCCCCGCAGGTGTCCATAAATGCTTCAATCCTGGTGATTAGACCCGCCTCACCGGTTTGCTCATCCATGAAAAGCTTCAGCAGGGGGACGCCCAGCCGCTCCGCTTCTTCCTCTATATAGGCTTCAATAATCGACTCAGGTCCACATTCAAATAATCCTACTAATACTAATCTATCCACCAGGCGGTTGCGCAGCAGGTGCAGGGCGGCCCCCAGCATTTGCGCTTCAAAGCTCCAGAGCTTATGTCCCTCGTAAATTTGCCCCATTTGGGCTTTGATGTTTTCTTTATCCACCATCTCCGGAGTGATTACCTGCCCGTACTGCCGGAAGCGGTGGACTAAACCGTGGCTGACCCATTCGTAGAGCACATAGGGGTGACCTATTACCCCGATCACGCTGTGCTGTCCTGCCGTGCCTATGGGGCTCTCCTCACCGGCAACCTTGCCTTCCACAAACTGCTGGTAAGCTTCTACTGTGGTAATCTGGTTTTTAATGATTAATCGGGAAACATTCTCCTGGACATCCCAGGCTTTGCGAATAATCTGGGCAGCCTTTACTTTCTTCAAGCCTAACTGCCTGGCTATTTCCTCCGTATCTTGCAAAAGCTGCCGGTCTGCCGAGAGATTAACCCTGGGAGAGAGTATTTTCTCATCCAGCTCAAAAGCATTTCTAACCATATCCGCTATCCCGATGAACTTAGGGCAGCAATAGGCTCCCCGCTCTACGCTGATTATTTTTGGCAGGAAAATGTAATCGTGCTTTTGCTCCCGCAATTCCTGAACATGGGCAAAGCACAGCTTCACCGCGAGGCAGGGTTCATCGGTAGGGCATGCTGACATTTTTTCCAAGGTAGTCTTCGTGGTGGGCTTGGAAACGGTTACCTCAGCGCCCATTTCCGTAAGCAATGTTTTAAAAAACGGATAAAGGTAGTAATAGGACATTGCCCTTGGGATTGCAACACTGACCATGAGTACCTCCATTTTATTAAAAAGCTATGACAGTGATATTTTTGCCAACATGCTGTGCGGATAAAACTATTTGCATAAAAAAAGCGCCTATCGGCGCTCATTTCACGGCTTTTATTTTGGCCCCCGTTCAATTACTTGTGGTAAAGCGTCATACCAGTTTTTACCTAAATTTTTCTTCTCGATTTTGCCATCTTCATACTCTATAGTCAACCATGAACGAACAAGATACCCGTCTTGTCCGGGTACAACCACTTTTTCAGTACCTTTAGGTAAATTAAAATTAGTCCGGTAAATACTCCAATATTTTATATGTTTTAAAGTTTCGTGGTGCCAAGTTACCTTGGGAGGCTTGTTTTGTCCATAAATAGCCATATATAGTGTATTACCAACGGTATCAGCCCAAATAACAATGGGCCCGGAGGTATTGTTCAAAAAGCGAAGGTCTTTTACACCATAATAGACGGTAGCATCCTGGCCAGGGGGTACATAAGGAACTGTCATAGAATGATTATGCCGTTCAATTATGCGTAAATTGCTTAATGTGGCTACGTTATACAGTAATGAAGCAATTTTGCATACGCCTCCGCCAGTTGACTTTACGACTGCGGTTCCTTTATACATTGGCCCCTCTTGGTAACCCTTTGCACTGGTATAAGGTCCCAGTTTCCGGTTTTGGGAAAATATTTCACCGGGCATTACCACCGTCCCCGCCAACCGATCAGCTGCCAGCCCCACATTATACATTTCTCCAGGTAAAGGATCATGCAAAGTCGCATGATATTTTGCCATCATTATCGGGGTGTGATGTTTTAGTATAGTCCCTTTAAATTTAGCATCCTCTTCCCAGGGCAGAGGTTCTAATAATTGTTTTCTAGCTTCTACTAGGGGATAGACCATGCCACTGGCATCTTGCTCAGCGGCAATTTTCTGTGGACTAGCTTTTGAAATTTGGTTCAAGTCTACCTCAAAAATATTAAATTGGCTGATTCCAAATACGGAGACAACAATAAAAATAGTTACTAAAAAATACTTAAACAAATTTTGCATAGGTTCCCTCGTCCATATTTTCTAGTGTTCCTAGTTATTTTTATCCTCCTTAGCCTTTATATACTTGCCTCTTTTTTCCAAAATAATTGCAACTTGACCTTCGCCCCCTTTGTATTACGCGCCAAAACCAGGTGCTAAGTTTTTGTCACAAGCTACTACAGAATCCGTATATTATAGCAGATGTCTTTGCATCTTCGCTATTTTATAGCTCGAGGAGGTCGGTCACTTGAGTTGTCATCAAGAGCGGACACCCATTTTCGAAGCGGTGAAAAAATATGTTTCCGAGGGAACAATACCGTTTCATGTACCGGCACATAAACTTGGTAAAGGAATTCCAGAATTCAGAGAATATGTTGGAGACAACGTCTTAAGTATGGATTTAACTTGTTTCCCCGATACAGACAATATTTGCAACCCTCGGGGCGTAATTGCAGAGGCGGAGGCTCTAGCTGCCGAAGCATATGGCGCTGATTACGCTTTCTTTCTTGTGAACGGGACTACTTGCGGCATACAGGCCATGATCATGGCGGTGTGCGAACCTGGCGATAAGATCATAATTCCAAGAAATGCCCATAAATCAGCCATTGGAGGTCTCATTCTAAGTGGAGCCCAGCCCATTTATATTAAACCTGAAATAGATACTGATTTTGGAATTTCCCTAGGGGTTAACCCGCAAAAGGTAGCATGGGCTCTAGAGCAGCATCCCGATGCCAAAGCAGTATTTGTTATTAACCCAAATTATTACGGAATTGCGTCAAATTTGGCGGAAATAGTTGCTACTGCCCATTCTTTCGGCGTTCCTGTATTAGTGGATGAAGCTCATGGGGCTCACTTTAAATTCCATCCTGAATTGCCTATTTCTGCTATGGAAGCAGGTGCTGATTTAGCGGCAAGCAGCACTCATAAATTAATTGGTTCTTTAACTCAAAGTTCCATGTTGCTTTTACAAAAGGGCTTGATTTCACAGCAGAGAGTTAAGGCGGTTTTAAACTTGACCCAAACCACAAGCCCTTCTTATATCTTATTATCTTCCCTGGATTTAGCCAGGAAGCAAATAGCTTTAAAAGGTAAGGAGCTGCTTTCCCATACCTTGAAATTAACTAACTGGTTGAGAAATGAAATTAAAGAGATCCAGGGGTTAAGACTTCTTGGAGAAGAGTTGGTTGGGGGATCCGGTTGTTTTGACTTTGATCCTACTAAGGTGACAATTAATGTTAGCGGCTTGGGGATGTCAGGGTATGAAGTGGAAAACATTTTACGGTCACGATATAAGTTACAAGTAGAACTCTCCGACTTATACAATGTCATCTTTTTGATCACGTTAGCTGATACCTGGGAGACTGTAACCTACCTAAGTGCATGCCTTAGGGAACTAGCAGCCCATCGCCTGACAAAAAAAGTGATAAAATTATATCCACCGGTGCCGGAAATACCTCCGATAATAGTATCTCCCCGTGAAGCTTTTTATAGTCAGGCTAAGGTTGTTAGTCTACAGGATGCAGCAGGTGAAATCAGTGCCGAGTCTATTATGGCTTATCCGCCCGGCATTCCACTTATTTGCCCCGGTGAAAAAATAACCCAGGGAGTTATAGATTACGTCCATATCCTTAAGCAAGAGCATGCAGATCTACAAGGAACTGAAGATCCGGAAATCAACAGCATTAAAGTTCTAAAACGCGCCGCCGTCAAAAGAATTGTGGATCGGAACTTGAACCAGCAATATAGCTAGACTTTGACAGTGATCAAAACTAACCCACAGATTATTAATAGAGCTCCTATGAGCTGTTGAGCATAAATTTTTTGATCAAGCAGTAAGCAACTAAAAATGATAGTGATTAAAGGAGAAGAGGACATAATTAATGTGACATCATTAATATTTCCATATTTTAAAGCTCCAAAATAGGCTAAATCGCCTACTAACGTTGCCAAAATCGCCTCAGTAGCAATAAAAAACCAAAACTTTATTGGGATTTCCCAAAATAGATTATAGCTTTTAGAATATAATAACCATCCCAAAATTAGTGTTGAAGCCATCATAGTTCTAAGCGAAAGCGCTACCAAGGGATGAACCTGGCTTAGACCCAACTTTCCAAATATTGGGGCAAGACCCCAACAAACCATTCCAAAAAATGCCAGCAACACAGCCACTAAAATCCCCCCTAAGAAAATATATGAGGGAAAGAATATTAATAGACGGTTTTACAAATTGCAGAAGAAAGCACAAACATCATTAACCAGCGCATAGAACGCTACGTACTTGATAACCCATTAAAATTTATCGACGCGCTTTAGCCAGAGCTGTCAGGCAGTAAGCAGAACAACGGGAGCCTGCAAACTAAAAAAACAGGAGGGCTGTTGACAATTTGTAGTCACAGCCTTCCTGTCCGCTATTGTCGCATTGACTCGGCGATCTTTACAATCTCCCCGGCGCTGATTTGACCCGAGATATCTATTTGGATGCTGTTTTGCATCCACATTAAACCGGCATGGCCTCTCTTAAATACTATAAGCAAGGCAGGGTTGCCGTTAATCTGAATTTGCTTAGCCTCCGCATCATCTTTATCAAAACCTACCCCTGCACCCATTTGACCCAAAATATTGCGCTGCTCGATGCGCAGCGGCACATCAGCCCCCCCGTCATACTCCAGGTAAACCCGGGATGACTCTTTGTAGATTACCTGGTATGTGGCCCGCTTGAGCACATATCCATCAGGCAGATAAGCGGGCACGAAAGGCCTGAAAGTGGCGGTTTGTTTAATTTCCTCCAGGCTCATTTCCTTTTCCGGTTCCGGCTCCGCTACCTCGAAGACCTTTGGGGGAGGGGGAGCATCTTTGGCAGGAGCTTCTTCCGGCAGACCGCCGGAGATAAATACATTGACTGAATTGCCGGTTACTTTCTGCCAGATGGAAATAAAAAACCTGTTGCCCACCGCCTTTGCCTGGTGAGGTAGGGAATTAAAAGCAACGGTTATAACCAGCAGCACCAAGCCGGCAATCTTTGCCACCTGACCCCAGGGCATAAGGACCTTGCGCCTAAGTTCCTTTTGGCAAAAACCTTCCGCTTCCAAGCGGGCTTGCAGCTTTTGCCAGCCGGCCTCGATCTGTTCAGGGGTTATCTCAATGCTTTCAGCTTCTTCAATTAAAGCCTGTCTAATTAATTCATCCAGTTCCGCATCGGTTATTTGCCGCATCCGGTTTCACCTCGCTCACCCACGACATCATCTGTGGAAGCCACGGAGTTCTCCCAGGCTTCCACCAGCTGCCGGTATGCCTCTTTCGCCCGGTGAATGCGGGATTTCACGGTACCTTGGCTGATTTTCAAGAACTGGGCAATCTCTTTGATCTCCAGGTCGTAATAGTATTTCAGGAGTAAAACCTCCCGGTACTTCAGCGGCAGCTGTTGCAAGTAGGAATTGACATCACTTTTTAGTTCGATTTCTTCCAAAATACCTTTCCCGCCATATTCAGCGCGCTTTAAACTGCCCAACTGTTCAGCATTGTCCAGCACCAGGACTTTCTTTTCCCGGCGCAAGACATCTTTGGCTTCGTTGATGGCAATGCTGACAAGCCAAGGGCCGAATTTCCCGAAATCGTTAAGCTGGTTCAAGCGGTTAAACGCCTTTAAGAAAGCTTGTTGTACCACGTCTTCCACTGAATAAGGATCCTTTATTAAATAGGTGATGGCCCGGCAGGTTTTCCGGTAGTAGGCTTTAAATAAAGCCTCGGCCAAAACCAGTTGATCGTTAGGAGCAGACATTTTAACCTCCGTGTTTCAATTATCTGTCTACCATATTCTGCAAAATACCTGCCAAACCCTTTAACAGAGTTAAATATTCTCCCGAGTATCTTTTAAAATAAGACCTTTCGAGACAGCGGAAGGTTCCCAACTAAAGAAAACTTTTATGTCGCCCACCCCACAATTGGTAGAAAAGGCTCAAGTGCTCGAAGCCGTTAAATTGTATGTAGCATCGTCCGTTGAAACGTAAAGTGTTACATATTAGAATAAGTCTAACTAAAATCATTATCATGTCCGGTAAGCGGGCTTAAGTTATTGCAAAATAATGAAGGAGGTCAACAATGATGGGAATTACCGTGCGGGAAGCTCTAAAGCTTCAACCCTTAACTGAAGCTGAAGTGCTGGCAGGCCATGGGGGTCTGGACAACGTGATTCAAAGCGTCAGCGTAATGGATGCTCCCGATATTAAAGATTGGTTAAAAGGAAACGAACTACTAATAACTACAGCCTACGTTTTAAAAGACGATCCGGAAGCCATCGTTACCTTAATTCACGACCTTCACGCCCGCGGAGTTGCCGCCCTGGGCATTAAACTAAAACGTTTTATTGATGAACTTCCTCCTAAAGCTCTATCTGCCGCTAATGATTTAAATTTTCCGTTATTCTATATCCCTCTCCATTGTTCCTGGGTAGAAATTATGAACCCTATCTTAACTGCGATCCTGCATGAGCAGGCAGATCTACTATCTAAGTCTGAGCACATTCACCGCCGATTGACTGAGATAGTGCTTAACGGCGGGCAAGTTCAGGATGTGCTTACTGCTTTATCCCAGTTTACCCAAGGGGAGGTAGCTTTCTACCAGGATACGATTTTAGCAGAAGAAATGACAGACATTCAGGATAAAAATTCCTATAAAGCTATAGTGCAAGCCGGTTCTCGGCCTTACGGCTGGCTAATATTAACTGAAAAAGAGCAGCCGGTTAACGAAATAGCCAAAGTGGCTGTCGTTCATGGTGCCACGGTAATTGCCTTACTAATGCAGCGGGAAGAAGCAAAAAAAGAGGTGGAACAACGCTTTCGTAACGACTTCATAACCGACTTAATTTTTGGCCATTATCATGAACGGGCAACAGTACTTAAAAGAGGAGCTTTTTATGGCTGGGATCTGAATCTGGGACATATAGTCTGTCTTTTCCAAAGTCATCCTGCTATCTCTAAACAACTGGCAGAAAATGAGGATAAAGCGCTAAAAGCTAAGCAAAACCTGGCTAAAATCATTGCCCAGCGTTTTCAATTTTCCGAACCGCAACCAATTATTGCTTTCGTTGGCGACTATGTTTTGGTATTGAGTGCTCCACAAAATAAGGAAACAAGCAAAGCTCAATTATCGAGGTTAAAAAACACTGCCCATGAAATAATTCGCCAGGCAAAAAAACAAATGCCAGAAATTCAGTTTTCTGTAGGCATATCCCGCTACATTGAGGACATTTTGGAAATCAGGCAAGGTTACAGCCAGGCACAGCAAGCACTGAAGCTTGCCGATGCAGCAAAAGTTGAGAATACAGTTACGGCCTATGATGATTTAGGGGTCTATCGCCTATTGTTAGGCAGAGAGCAGGACCATGAGGTCCTAGCTTTTTATCAGGAAAAGTTCCTACCCTTGGTAGAATTCGACCAGCTTAACCGCAGCCATCTGGTTGAAACTCTTGAGGCTTATTTCGCTAATAACCAAAGTCTGACTAAAACCAGCCAGGTCCTTTTTATACACCACAATACCCTGTACTATCGTTTAACTAAGATAGAACAGATTTTAGACATTTCCTTGCAGGATTTTGAAGATCGCTTAAATCTTCTGGTAGCCATGAAGATTGCCAAAATAGTGGCTCCAAAGTCTCTATAACAATTTAATAACTATAAACTTATATTTACTATCACAATTTGTGATTATTCACAATTTCCTCTCCCTTGTTTTCGGAATATGTCCCAAAGGGGGGAGGTCTTTTATTATCGAAATTGTCACACAACAAATTATGAAGGAGGGATTAACTAATACAAGCAAGTACACCAGTTTTTCGTTAATGCACCTAATTACAAAATTGGTTGAGGAGGGAAACAATGAGTCAATTGGCAAAAGAGGTATATGCTGATGACGATGAAAGAATTTCAGAGGCAGCTAAAAAAACAGGCCCATCCCTGGCTGGGCTAGGGTTAATTGCTTTATGTGCCCTGGGGCTTTACTACCTTTTGACCACACTGCCCACAGGCAGTGGATGGATGACCTACGGGGAACTGGCTGAAAAAGCTCCCACTCAATTGTTGTACAAGCTTTATTGGTTCCTGGGGGATACCAACGAAGCACAATTCTACAAAAGCGCTTTGGGCGGTGTAGCTATGATTGGGTTTGCAGCCCTAGCCTGGTTCTTGGATACCCAAAAATCAAGATGGGCAGGTTTTTCCATCGCCTATGGCAGTGGTATTTGGCCCTGGGTATTGGCCTCCCAGACTTTGGGCCTCATCTTTTCAGTCTTTGTCTTCCGGTTTTTAGAAGTTCTAGGCACAACCGACTTGGGCTGGGTGCCTACCTTTGTACCCTTTGTAAGCATTCCGGTAGCAGTATTATTTGTTTATGGGCCTAGCTTAGCAACAGTTTTTACCGGAGCGGTCTTAGGCGCTTTACTGGGTTTCCCCATTGCCTATTGGGTGGATATTTTCCTGTTAGTGCCTTGGAAACTGCCTTTGGTTGTAGGCAACGTAACTTCCATGTGGCTTGGAGGAATCATTACTCTGGAAATTTGTCGTTATCTTCCCTGGATTAAGCGGGTAGAGCCTAAAGCTCCTGAAAGCCCCGCTCCTAAGGAAAATTTGTCATCCGCCAGCTGGTTTGTACGCCGGGTATTGGCCGATTTTACCGAGCCCCAATTTTATGCCAACGAGTTAGCTTCTATCGGACTATTACTTGGAACCATAGTTTCCTGGTTTTTGACCCCGGAAAGCACCGTCTACGGCGGAAAAATGCTGCCTGCCCTGTTGGCAGGACAACTCTTAACCTCGGCCTTGGGTGTTTACCTTTACCATAAACACTGGGAGGAAAAAGGTTGGTATCCCACCTTCGTCCCAATTGTAAGCATAACTCCTGCTGTAATTTTAGCTTACGGAGGAACATTGCAAAGCATCTTGATTGGGGCAATCCTAGGCGCTCTTATCGGACCTCCGCTGGGTGATATGGTTAACCGCAAGCTACCCGAGGGCTGGCACCCCTTAATCGGCAATACCTTCGCTATGTCGCTTGGCATTGTGATTGTCATGATGATAGTTAACGTTTTGCCAGGCCTTGGTAGGCCCTGGTAACTTGAGTCAAACTAAATTAAGATTATCAGGCAACATTTAATAACTCTTTCTAAAAATAAGGAGGCTTTTACCATGAGTTCTTACCGTACATCAGTAGGCTCTTTACCTGATGTTCTAGCCACAGTAAAGCAAAATAGGTTACACGACCCGTTGCACCCTTTAGCATCCAAAGGACGGTTAATTCTGCAAAATGGTTTTGTGGTTGACCCCAAAAACCAGATCGAAGCTGTGCAGGATATTGCCATTGCCGGCACTGAGATAGTTGAAGTAGCAGATAAGATTTTTCCGGAAAAAGGAGACCGAGTTATTAACGTGGAAGGCCTCTTAGTAGTACCGGGGCTCATCGATATGCACCTCCATTTAGGTGACCTCTTTGAGGTAAGCACTGAACCAATCTTCGGTTCGGTGGCAGATGGGGTGACTATAGGTCTTTCCCCGGGAGCAGGCAACACTCTGATGGCTCCTTCCCTCTTAGGGGCTGAAGTTGACCGGGGAGTTCCCATGAATATAGGCTGCTATATTGGAGCCTTAAACATCCTGGGAACTAGAGCCAGCGTGGAGGAGCTAATTGCCCTTTTCCGGGGTGAGTTGGAGAAGGAGGTTGCTTATGAAAAGATCACCCGCAACCCCATCACCTTTACCACCGCTCCCTTGACCGTAGGCATCAAGGACCACATGGGTCACTTTATCATGAGCGATGAAAGCTTTGATAAGATTTACGAGATTACCTCCAAAGCCGGGCTGGTATTCATGTCCCATACCCAAGATCCTGCCCATGCCGAAAGAGTTGTAAGCCTTTCTAAAGGAAGACCGGTACATTTAGGCCATGCCACAGCAGCAGGCTGCGGCACCCATGATGACCCGGCCAAGAGCATGGAAACTATAGTTGAGCTGTTAAAACAGCCTCATGTGAGCGGAGAGTTTGTTACCACTATGCTCCGCAAAGGCAGGGGCAGCAGAGAAGGGTTGTTCTTGCCGAAAAAAGCCCAGGAAATTGCTTATGAGGCTCTACAATCCGGCTTAGTTGATATTTTAATCTCCGATGGGCAAAATGATGCAACCATGAAAGGGTTCGGAGATACCAGGGATAACATACCAGCCCTGCTGGAACTTGTCGAAATGGGAATACTCTCCTTATCCAAGTCTATCGCTACTATGACTATTAATCCCGCAAAGCTCATTGCTGAAAGAACGGGGCAAAGCTGGTGGACAGAGAAAGTTGGACATTTAGGAGTAGGTGCCCTGGCCAACATCACAGTGATTGACAGAGATGACAAGCTGGCTACCTACACAATCGTTAACGGCCGTATCGCCGGCTTTGAAGACAGGCCTGTTCGGGAAGCAAACGGTGCCGGTGGCTGGACCAGCAAATGGGGAATTGTAAACCGTACAGGTGTAGGTGATCTGGCAGCTTTTGCATACGAACTGTAAGGAGGAACGGATATTGCAGAACCTGAGCAACATTATTGGCAGCATAGACATAGAAGAGGTTGTGGAGTTTCTGCAACAACTGGTGCAAAGTAATTCTGTTAATCCTCCTGGAGGGGAATTACAAGTAGCGCAGGCTGTTGCCAGGAAGTTGGCCAGTTACGGTATCAGCAATCAAGTGGATACTTTTGCCGAAGGTAGAGCAAACGTTACGGGGATCATCCGGGGGACCGGCAAAAAAGGGGCCTTACTTTTTAACGGGCATTTGGATACCGTACCCCCGGGAGAAAACCCGTGGGAATATGATCCATTTAGCGGTACTGTAATTGACGGGCGCATGTACGGTAGAGGAACAGTAGATATGAAAAGCGGCTTGGCGGCCTTGGTAATGGCCGCCTGTCTCTTGAAAAAATCCGGTATCAAGCTGCAAGGGGATTTAATCGTGGCCGGTACGGCCGGTGAAGAAAGCGATAGCATCGGCGCCAAGCTGCTGGTGGAAAGCGGACTGTTGCAAAATCTTCAGGCCATGGTGATTGCAGAACCAAGCTCATTAAAGCTTTTCACCGCCCATAAAGGATGCCTGTGGTTGGAAATAACCACTTTCGGCCAAACCGCACACGGCGCCATGCCCGAACAAGGGGCAAACGCTATTCGGCATATGAATCGTTTTTTGCACGAGTTGGAACAATTTGATTTTACCTGTTCTCCCCATTTTCTGCTGGGGAATCCTACAATTAATGTGGGAACTATTTCGGGTGGAATCAAAACCAATGTCGTTCCAGATAAATGCACCGCTACCATCGATATACGAACCGTCCCAGGCATGGATCACAGCCGCATCCTGGCACAAATAAAAGACATCTTGGACAGGTTAGACAGCTTCCCAGGATTTCAAACTGAAATAAAAGTTATCAATGAGCGGGTACCTGTAGAAACTGATGCAAAGGAAGCTATCATCAAGGCTGCCGGTACTGTAAAAAAATTCCTCGGTCATACTGATTTAAAACTTTACGGCGTCAACTACTACACTGACGCCTCAATCTTTGTACCTGCCACAGGAGTTCCAGCACTAATTATGGGACCAGGGGACGAAAAACTGGCGCACCAACCCAACGAATCCGTAGATATTCATGAGGTCATGGAAGCTATTAAGTTCTATATCGTTTTGGCTGCTAGGATGTTAGGTGTGGAAGATTAAATAATATATAATTGCCATTATGATAATACGCGAGCCGTAGTTAACGCAAAGCGTTTTCTACGGCTCCTAATTTCTGTTTTACAGCATTAGAAAATCTTATAAGGCAGGAATTTGCCGCTCATGGTGATTAGTACCCTGTCCCCTTTAGGATCTTCTTGTTTTTGAATATCAATAGTGAAATCGATAGCACTCATGATCCCGTTGCCAAATTTTTCATGGATGACCTCTTTGATTGCCGGCCCGTATACATCTACAATCTCCTGCAGGCGATAGATCACTGGGTCGGTCTTGCCTTTGTAGGGATGCTGCGCCAGTACTTCAGCCACATCTTTAGGGACTCCCAGCTCCTGCACAATCTTGATCGCCTCTTCCGGCGGCACATGCTGCTGCCCCTGGAAAGCGCTGGCTATCCACATGGCGTTGTGCCCCACTTTGACCCCCAGCTGCTCATAAGTAAGCCCTTGCTTTTTTCTTGCCTCCTGTAAAATTTCCAAAGCTTCCAAACGGTTCACCTTGAAACCCCCTTGTTTTTTAGTGCTGCCAGCTTATCTATACGCTACCACAGGGTTACCATTCTTTGCCATAACCCTTAAGGCCCATTTTCGGACTAGTCCTCCCCGAGGAGTAGCCAAAAATTATTAGTTCTAAATAACCACTGCAGGGAATATATTCCAAACGTCGAATTGAATAATCAATTAACTGCTTCAGGGGGTAATTAAAATGTGGGAGGATGGGGCCCAAATGCTGCAAGCAGTGCTTGATTCCGTTGATGCGGCCATTCTGATGGTAGACAGCCGTTTACAAGTGGTGCTCTGTAACAGCCGCTTCGGCGATTTTTTCGGTTTGGATCCTTCAGCTTTAATCGGACAGGATAAGCGCACTGCTATCACCCGGGACATCAAATGGCGGGTACAAAACCCTGAGGAGTTTGAAAAGAGGCTGTTTTGGCTTTATGAAAATCCGGAGGTAACTGCCCACGATGAAGTTGAAGTCAGCATTCCCCGCCGGCGCATCCTGCAGCGTTTTAGCGGCCCTGTTTTTAACAAAAAGCAGCAGTTGCTGGGCCGGGTGGAAGTATACACCGATATCACCCAGGCTAAAAGTGTGCAGGAAGAAATGGAATTTAAAAATGCCCAGCTTTTTCTGCTGAACGTAGCAGCCACCGCGGTCAATGAATCCCTGGAAACCGATAACCTATGTAAACTGTTTTTGCAGCGGGTTAAACAAGCTACCGGAGCCCAAGCCGGAATCCTGTACATCAAAGATGGGAAACAGCTTAAACTGGCGGCGGCCACCGGCACTTTGCTCAACCTGCAAAAGCTTCCTAAATGGCTTCCTGACCTGCCTGACTCCCGCCCCTTTTACGGGCCGGAGAAACAGGGAACAGTACCGCAAAGTTTGGCCTGTGCCCTGCAGGGAATTTTTTTCGTCGGCTTCCCCGCATTATACCACCAGGAGGCATGGGGCCTCTGTATTCTGACATGGGATAAAATGCTCCCTAAATTATGGTTAAACGAAGCACTTTTTGTCAATATGGGAATTCAGTTGGGAATGGGTATTCATAACGCCCAACTGCTACAGCGGGCCCGGTTAAACGCTTTGCAGGCAGGGGAGCAAATAAGTACCGTGGATTTCACCCTTTCGCCAAGAGAAAAGCAAGTGCTGGCCGGTTTGGCAGCCGGCATGAGCAATAAGGAAATAGCTTTAAATCTGCAAATCAGCGCATATACGGTTAAAAATCATGTGCGAAACATTCTGGAAAAGCTAAATGTACGCAGCCGGGGGCAGGCGGCAGCAGAAGCCCTTCGCCGGGGATTTGCAGGGACTCTTATTCCTGCAGAAGAAGAAACAGAAGAATAAAAGGAAGCCCAGGGACACCTGGGCTTTTATCTAACCTGCAAATTGATAACCTTGCAGAAAAGCTTTCTTATTTACCTCGATGGTCTTTTTGGGCACGCAGTGAATCAGGGCATCCAGCCATACCTCTTCATCCAAACCCAAGGACTTGGCCAAGACACCTAAAAGCACTACGTTCACGCTCTTGACAGAACCACAGGCTTCCGCCATAGCCAGGGCAGGAACCTTCACAGTCCGGGCTGCCGACTCGAGAGTACGGAAAATATCCTGCGGGTATTCGGCGGCGCCCATGATTACCGGCATCGGGTCAATTTCCTGGTTATTGACGATCATTACCCCGCCTTCTTTTAAAAAGGGCAACCAGCGTAGCGCCTCCAGTTTTTCGAAGGCCAAAATTACATCAGCCGTGCCCGGCGCAATGACAGGGGAATAAACCTTCTCCCCAAAACGGACTTGGGTGACCACACTGCCTCCCCGTTGGGACATGCCGTGAATTTCCGAGACTTTAACTTCCGCCCCCAGGTTTTGCGCCACATGCCCCAGGATTTTACTGGCCAAAATTGTACCCTGGCCTCCAACGCCAACCAGGAGAATGTTCGTAGTCTTCTCCATTTACTCCACCTCCCGGATTGCCCCGAAACGGCAGACTTGTATGCACAGGCCGCAGCCGTTACACAAGGTAGCATTCACCGCCGGCTTATCACCCTTAAAGACCAGGGCCGGACAGCCCAGCTTGCGGCACATGCCGCAGGCCTTGCATTTTTCTTGTTCTACAGTAACACAGCCTTCAGGAGCATGGCCTTTCAGGAGCACGCAGGGCCGCTTAAAGATAATGACGGAAGGTTCCTCAATGGCCACTTCGGTTTTAAGGGCTTCTTCCACTGCTTTCAAATCGTAAGGGTCTACCACTTGCACCCGCTCCACTCCCAATGCCCTAACCAGCTGTTCCAAGTCTATCTGCTTAAACTGTTTTTTGCCTAGGGTCATACCAGTAGCCGGGTGGTCCTGATGGCCGGTCATGGCGGTGGTGCTGTTATCCAGGATCAGCGTAGTAGTAGTCCCTCCGTTGTATACCACATCCACCAGCCCCGTCATGCCGGAATGCATAAAGGTAGAGTCGCCGATTACAGCCACCAATCCCCTGGCAAACTCCTTACCCCTGGCCTTCTCCATGCCCAGGGCACCGCTGATGCTGGCTCCCATACAGATGCAGGTATCCATACTGGATAAAGGAGGAGTAGCCCCAAGCGTATAACAACCGATATCACCGGCAACTTTCAGTCTCAGCTTATTGATTACATAGTAAACACCGCGGTGAGGACATCCCGGGCAGAGCACAGGAGGTCGGACAGGAATAGGGGCTGCGCTGCTCGCCGCCACTTCATGCTGGGACTGTCCTAGGCTGAGTTTGGCTGCTACCAGTTCGGAACTAAGTTCTCCGACCCTGGGAAAAAGCTCTTTGCCGATTACCTTTAAGCCCCATGCTTTCAGTTGTTCCTCCAGGAAAGGCTCCAGTTCCTCAACCACGTAACAAGTTTCAACGGAATCTACAAAGCTACTAATCAGTTTTTTGGGCAAAGGATAAGTCATCCCCAATTTCAGCACGGAAGCCTCCGGCACAGCTTCTTTCACATACTGGTAAGCAATGCCGCTGGTGATGATCCCGATTTTTGAACTGCCCCTTTCAATACGGTTAAACGCGCTTGTCTCATTGTAGAGCGCCAGCTTTTCCCTGCGTTCTTCCACGATTGGGTGGCGCATCCGTCCATGGGCTGGCAGCATCACATATTTCTGCGCATTTTTCACATATTCTTTGAGAGGTACTTCTTCTCTTTCCCCCAGCTCCACCAGGGACTGAGAATGGGCAACCCTTGTGGTAGTCCTGAAAAGGACAGGGGTATCGAATTGTTCGCTCAACCGGTAAGCCTCGATTAACATCTCCTTGGCTTCCTGGCTGTCGCTGGGCTCTAAAAGGGGTATTTGGGCAAATTTGGCATAATAACGGTTATCCTGCTCGTTTTGGGAACTATGCATACCGGGGTCATCGGCAGAAACTAAAACCAGGCCGCCGTTTACCCCTGTATAGGCCAAAGTCAGGAGCGGGTCGGCCGCCACATTGACGCCCACATGCTTCATGGCTACCAGCACCCTGGCTCCGGCAATGGAGGCGCCAATCCCCACTTCCAAAGCTACCTTCTCGTTGGGTGACCACTCGGCATAAATTTCCGGATACCCTGCTATATTTTCCAAGATCTCTGTGCTTGGCGTACCTGGGTAAGCTGCCGCCACTGTAACGCCGGCTTCAAAAGCCCCCCGGGCAATCGCCTCGTTTCCTGTCAAAAGCTTCTTCACTTAAGCTCTCCTTCCTAGCAATTGTTGCGCAAATCTAAAACCCTTTTGGCTTTACCTTCGAAACGGGTCAAAGAACGAGGTTCAACTAAACGCACCTTTGCATTCAATGATAACACACTTTGCAGCTTTTGGGTAATACTATGTTCTAAAGCTTCCAGCTCTTTAAACCGACCGGTAAACCATTCGTCCTTAACTTCCACTTTAATTTCCAATTCATCCAGGTAACCCTTCTTAGTCACAACCAACTGGTAGTGGGGAGCAACCCCTTCCATTTCCATCAAGACGCTTTCAATTTGGGAGGGGAACACATTTACCCCCTTGATGATCAGCATATCATCAGTCCGCCCTTTGATCTTTTCCATCCGCACCGTTGTACGTCCGCAAGCGCATGGTTCAGGATTGAGAACAGAAAGGTCCTTGGTCCGGTAGCGAATCAGCGGCAAAGCTTCCTTGGTGAGGGTGGTAAAGACCAGCTCACCTACCTCACCATAGGGCAAAGGCTCCCCGGTTTGGGGGTCAATAACTTCTACCAGGAAATGGTCTTCGGCGATGTGCATCCCCTGTTTTAAATGGCATTCGCCCGATACCCCTGGTCCGATAATTTCACTTAAGCCGTAATTGTCAGTGGCAATGATGTTCCAACGACGTTCTATCTCTCGCCGCATCTCTTCAGTGCTGGCCTCGGAGCCAAAAAGGCCGAGACGCAAAGGGAGCCTTGAAGTGTTAATCCCCATTTGCTCAGCCACTTCCGCCATGTAGAGGGCGTAGGAGGGAGTACTTACTAAAATAGTAGTGCCAAAATCCTGCATCAGCATAATCTGTTTTTCCGTATTGCCGGTGGAAGCAGGTACCACGGTAGCGCCGATTTTTTCCAAACCATAGTGCAATCCGAAAGCCCCCGTAAAGAGACCGTAACCGAAAGCCACCTGAGCCACATCCTCCGCCGTACCTCCCGCCAGGGCTACAATACGGGCCACCAAGTCGGACCAGACTTCCAGGTCATTTCTGGTGTAACCTACTACCGTTGGCTTTCCGGTAGTGCCGGAAGAAGCATGGATCCTGACCAGTTCCTGCTTGGGCACTGCAAACATGCCAAAGGGGTAGTTATCCCGCAGGTTGTCTTTGGTGGTGAAAGGAAGCCGCCTGACATCCTCCAGGGCTTTTATATCCTCGGGACGCACCCCTGCCTTATCAAAAGCCTGACGGTAAAATGGAACTTTGGCATAGACCCTTGCCACAGTTTGCTGCAACCGCTCTAACTGGATCTTCTGCAGTTCTTCACGCTTTATAGTTTCCATTTCTTTATCCCAGATCATCTGACCTCAACCTTTCGTTTAAGAGGCAGGAAATATTTCCTGCCTCTTAAGTATTGTATATCATCCATTGTCCACGGGTTATGCCTCTTCCGAACGCAGGGCCGGTGAAGAACGTCCCCAGCCGGTAGAGGGCGCATCTTTTCCGTAAACTTTCCTCAAATGCTCCTCAGAAAACCCGGGGGTAAAGACACTGACCAGCGGCACTACCACAAGCGGGATCAGGATCGCCGCCGAACCAATGGTAGGAATCACTGCCGAGTTCATTCTGTAGAGGAACGAAAAGCCAATGGAAATGGCCAGTCCTGTGACCAGACCCGCCCAGGCGCCGGCTTTGGTTGTTCCGGGCCAAAACAGTCCGTAGAGATAAGGGGCCAAGAATGCGCCGGCAATGGTGCCCCAAGAGATGGCCATCAGTGTCAAAATGAAAGTAGGCCTCAGGGCAATGTACACAGATAAGGCTATAAAGGCCACACAGAGTATGCGCATCAAAGTGACAACCTTTTCTTTCGGCAAGTTTGGAAAAAGGGAGCCTTTAACCAAGTCCATGGCAATAGCAGAGCTGGAGACCAGCACCAATGAAGCCAAAGTAGACATAGAAGCAGCCAGTACCAATAGCAAAATCAACACTCCTACCCATTCCGGCAAAGCGGTGCTGACAATATAGGGTATGATCATGTCCGGATTGGGTTTTCCTGCCATGACAGGCATCTCATTGTTGAAAAACAGCCGGCCAAAGGAGCCGGTAAAATAGGCTCCAAAGGCAATGATCAGCGCAAAAGCTGTAGAAACAATGATAGCCGGTTTAATGGCTTGCTCATTTTTAATAGAGTAAAACTTTTGCACCATTTGCGGCAATCCCCAAGCCCCCAGACTTGTTAAAACTACTAAAGAAGCAAGGGGAATAAAACCCCCGGGGCCAATGGGTTGCACCAATTTGGGATCATAAGCGGCAAGCCTTGCCAAGCCCTGGGTGATCCCCCCCACATGGGAGTCGGTAACCACGTAGAATACCAGCAGGGTAGCACCTACAATCATCACCAGTCCTTGAATGAAATCAGTAAGGGTCACCGCCAAATACCCGCCCATGACCAGGTAAACCCCGGTTAAAACCGCAATAAAAATCAGGGCATACAGAAAAGGAATATGGAAAATCTGTTCAAACAGGTAGCTCAGGCCCATATAGACCGATGCAGAATAAGGCACCAGAAAAAGAAAAATAATCATGGCCGCCACTAGTTTAAGGTTTGGGCTATCGTAGCGGGCAGCCAAAAACTCTGGCATAGTAAGCACATTGAGACGGGTAGTGATTTCTCGGGTAGGTTTAGCGAGCAGCAACCAGGCAAGCATGGTGCCTACAAAGGCGTTGCCCAGTACTATCCACAAGGAAGAAAGGCCAAAGCCCCAACCTACCTTTCCTGCATAACCGATAAAGACCACCGCGCTGAAGTAGGTGGTCCCGTAGGCAAACGCAGAAACCCAGGGACCAATGGAGCGGTTCCCCAGGAAAAAATCATCCACGCTTTTCGTTTTTTTCATTGTCAGATAACCAATAGTCAAAAGCATTAAAACATAGAGAGAAATAATCAGAGCTTTCATGTTATCTACCATCCTTCCATTCTACTTTTACTATTTCTACTTTTGCACAAACCTACCTACCCTACAGTGCATATTTATGCACCTTTGATTAAGAATATTTCCACATTCATTGAATGATTCCTGCTTAAAAACGATGTAATTTGTTATTCCACCCTCTCTTTCGAGAAAAAATGTGATAAACTTGAATCAAAAGTACGGTCAGAGGTGATTTTTATGTTCAGTGTCAAATGGTTAACCCGGACAGCTGTCCTTTTGGCGCTCACCTTGGCAATCCAGCTTCTAGGACTTCCCCAAACGTTTACCGGCCCAGCGGTTAATGCGCTGCTCCTTTTGGCAGGAATTCTGGTGAACCCCATTAGCGGAATATGCATTGGCTTGCTAACGCCAATCATTGCCTTTACGCGGGGAATACTTCCTGCGCCCCTAGCGCCAGCCATCCCCTTTATCATGCTGGGCAACGCCTTTTTCGTTTTTATCTCTTGTTTACCAGTCAAAAAAGGGAGCTATCTAAAATTCCTGGGCGTTCTGGCCGGTGCGGCAAGCAAGTATCTCATTCTCTCTTTTGCCGTGCAGACCCTCATCAACCTTCCCCCGGCAGCAGCCAAGGCACTGCAACTGCCGCAGCTGTTTACAGCCGTGACCGGAGGTGTAGTAGCACTGATCCTGGCAGAGCTCTTATTGCGAATGCAAGTTATTGATAGCAATGTAACTAGCAAACAAAAAAACTGATGGTAAAACTGGGTGTGAATCTACCAGATCCACACCCAGTTTTTTTATAACCCCTTTACTTTCATGTCATTTTGTTGGTCATGGCAATTGATACAGCTGTTGCCATATTCCTTATACACCTCTCCCTGGAGGTGAGCTTTATGTAGGATGGTGTTAAAGGCCAAATTCCCCTCTTTGTGGCAGCTCAAACATGCCTGAACGTTGTCGGCAAGGACCTCGGGATGCCCTTTAATGTTTTTGATTTCCGCAGCCAGGGTATAATCCTTGTCTTCGGCAACTTTCTTATGACAATCGTTGCAGCCGCCTGGGGCTTTATCCACCATAGCTACTTCAACAGTTACAAACTTGGTCCCTTGAGGCTCCAATCCTGCTACAGTAAGCTTGCCGCTTTCCGACAGCTTATGGCACTGCACGCATGCCCCCTTATATTCGGATACAAATACGCTGTCCTGACCATAGTGGGCTTTATGCAGCACCTTGTTTAAGCCGTTATCACCCTGGTGACAGCTTGTGCAGTCAGCCACACCTTTGGCTTCCAGCTGTGGATGGCCCTCAATTTTCTTCAGTTCTGCTGTCAGCGAGTAATCTTTGTCCTCTGCAACCTTCTTGTGGCAGTCATTGCAGCCGTTTACCTCGCCAGAGGAAACAAATACCATTTCAGCATCGCCTGTTGTTCCTTGCTCTGACTGGTTTTCAGCGGGCTGACTATCCGCAGGTTGGCTCTCGGCGGCAGGGGCCTGCCCAGCTTCCTGCTGCGCAGCATCTTTTTGACCGCAGCCGACGATAACGAACAAGGCCAAAAGAAGTACTACACCAAACAGCAATAAGCGCTTATTCATCATTTCACCTCCTCCCCTGTACCATGTTAGGCGGATTTACCAGATCTGTCAATTAGTTTATTTTTATTTTTCTTTGACAAAAATATATTGCCAAACATCTCTGTTCCGTCAAGGGCCGCAGATTCTAAAAAACGCTGTAACGGGACAAATCGGAACACTTAAAATAGAACCAGACCAGCACGACAGCCTGGATCATCATTAACACCGGCAAAGTAACTGTAAAGGATTTGTGCTTTGTCTTATGTTTGAAGATTTTCAGACCGGCATAAACCCCAAAGGAGCCAAAGACCAGGGCCAGACCTAGCAAAGTTGTCTCCTTGACACGCCACCAGCCCATCTTCGCCTTGGACTTATCCAGTCCCATCAGGAAGAATCCCAGAAAGTTAACCCCTGCTACAAAGGCTAATACAATGGGTTTAAATTTCATCTACTTCCCTGCTTTCTGCGCCTTTGCCCAGGAATCCCGCAGCGGCACGATGCGGTTAAACACCATTTTGCCATCCCTTGAGTCGGGATCAGCGCAGAAATAGCCCTGTCTTAAGAATTGGAACCTATCTCCCGGGACTGCCTCCGCCAGGCTGGGCTCAACCAGACAGGAAGTTAACACTTGCAAAGAGTTAGGGTTTAAATTGGCTTTAAAGTCCTCACCCTCTTTTACATCATCCGGGTTCTCTCTGGTAAAGAGATGTTCATACAAGCGCACTTCCGCTCTAACGGCATGGGAAGCCGATACCCAGTGAGAAGTGCCCTTTACTTTGCGTCCGTCGGCAGACCATCCGCCTCTTGTCTCCGGATCATAGGTGCAATGCAGTTCTACAATTTCCCCGGTTTTTTCATCCTTCACCACATCCACGCATTTCACGTAGTAGGCATGCTGGAGCCGGATCTCACGACCGGGAGCCAGGCGGTAGAAATTTTTCGGCGGGTTTTCCATAAAATCATCTTGTTCAATATATACTATCCGGGAAAAGGGTATCTTCCTTTTGCCTAACTCCGGCTGTTCGGGGTTAATGTCGGCTTCCAGCCATTCCACCTGACCTTCGGGATAGTTGTCGATAATTACTTTAAGCGGGCGCAGAACTGCCATGGCCCTTGGAGCCCGCTTGTTTAAGTCCTCCCGGATGCAGTGTTCCAAAAGGGAGATATCCACCGTGCTGACGGCTTTGGCCACACCAATGCGCTCGCAGAAGTCCCTGATTGCCTCCGGAGTGTACCCTCTCCTCCTCAATCCGGAGATGGTTGGCATGCGCGGGTCATCCCAACCCTCCACATAGCCTCCTTCCACCAATTCCCGCAGCTTGCGCTTGCTCATGACAGTGTAGCTTAAATTAAGGCGGGCAAATTCAATTTGCCGTGGCCTGCATTCCACTTTGCATGCTTCAATGACCCAATCGTACAGCGGGCGATGGTCCTCAAATTCACAAGTGCAGATCGAATGAGTAATTCCTTCCAGGGCATCGGAAAGTGGGTGGGCGAAGTCATACATGGGATAAATGCACCACTTATCCCCGGTCCTGTGGTGGGTTGCCCGCTGAATGCGGTAAAGGACCGGATCCCGCAAATTTAGGTTAGGCGAAGCCATATCGATCTTAGCCCGCAGCACCCGGGAGCCGTCCGGAAACTCTCCTGCCCGCATCCTTTCGAATAAGTCCAGGTTTTCTTCCACCGTCCGGTTGCGGTAAGGGCTCTCTTTGCCAGGCTCGGTTAAAGTGCCGCGGTATTCCCTGATCTCCTGGGCGCTTAAATCGCAGACGTAAGCTTTGCCGTCTTTGATTAACTGGACAGCATAAGCATATAACTGCTCAAAATAGTCGGAAGCATAAAAAAGCCTGTCATCCCAGTCAAATCCCAGCCATTTGACGTCCTCTTGAATTGAATCCACGTATTCAACATCTTCCTTGCTGGGGTTGGTATCGTCAAAACGCAAGTTGCACAAACCTCCGTATTGGGCGGCAATACCAAAATTAAGGCAGATGGATTTAGCGTGCCCGATATGCAGGTAGCCGTTGGGCTCGGGAGGAAAACGGGTGTGTACCTTGCTGCCGCATTTGCCTGTCTTTAAGTCTTCGTTGATAATGTCATGAATAAAGTGAGAAGAGAGTAATTCTGTGTTGAGCGACTCCATCTATCTTACTCCTCCTTCGATCTTGGGTTACGACTTCTCTTTTCACACTGCTTCTATTATAAACAAAATTTACGATTTTACATAACTATTTCCTGTTTTAACCCGGTTGACATAAGTGAGTAAGCCTAACCTAAATATTCAAATAAACTCTCTTTTGCTCCTTCCAAAACTTTAAACCTCTTCACCAATTTTATTTCCGTTCCCAACTTTCTTGCCAACGGTTCCAAAAGCTCCGCTACTTCTATTTTAGCAACCGTTACAGCTCTGGGAATAACCCGGATGTTTTCTATCAGCTTTAAAAAGCTGTTGCAGAAATCAGCCCTGTAGTCTGAATGGGGAGAAAGGCAATAATTAAGGATCTCGCCCGAGTGTTGATCCAGCCACAGCGAAACATATGGATAATAAGGGCGCTCATTCTTTTTCTCCTGTACAGGAAAGGGCGCATAGAATAAATCAGCTTCTAAAACCCTGTCCTGCTTAACAGTTTTGTCTTTTAACCTGCGCAGGTAAAGCTCATCCAACACCGGCTGCTTCCTCTCCTTCTTCTCCAGAGGTTCGGGGACCAGCCACTGATCATGCCAGACTATGTCCCTGCCAATCTTCTCCGGAACCCTGACAAAATATTGATTTTCTTTGGATGAGAGCAACAAATCAGGATTGTCTTTGACACGCAAGGAAACCTGGCAGGCCTGTTCCAAGGCCAGGGTTAAAAAACGCACTTCGCTCTTTGATAAATACCAAGGGAAAAAGCCAGGCTCGTAACTTCTAAACAGAGGCCATTCATGACGTCCCCGGAATTTTAACCCTAGTTCTTTGATTATTTGCAAATCGGCCTTTTGCAGACAATCCCTGTTTTCAAAGGAAGCCATTAAACATTTTTGGGCATGCAGGGCGTCCAGTCCCTCAGGACCTACCTCTCCGGATTGAATTTTCAACATTCCTTCCAGCCCATCAGTTCCTAAATATACAGCTAAAGCGAATACTTCGCCGTTACTGCCCAAAGTCATACAATAGCCGATTTCACCATCTTCAGGATTTTGCACCCCAAAGATCTCCGTTTCGCCCATCCAGTGCCAGCTTTCTATTTTCTTGAATTCGATAGCTGCTTCATATAAGCTCTTCCATTCAGCAAGGGTAGGTAATAAATTGTTCATCTTTTAGCCTCTTTCTTAATTTTTCTTTACATTGCTTAAGTTAAGCAATTCCTTCGTGAATCAGAAAGATTTTAGTTTGTACTGCAGTTTAAGGTTAGCCACCTGGTCAATTATTCGGCATAAGGAACCATCAGTTTTTTTAAGTGCATTACATTTTGCAGTTTTCCAAACATCTGAGCTTTTTCACCAGATCGTAAATCAACCTGGCAGTTATTCCCCAGATCACACCCTCTTTTACCTGATAAACATAGATGTTAATTTGCCCCTGCCCCCATGGCTTACTGTACCTGTCCGGCAGGCCTAACTCCTTGGCCGGAAATAACACCACCTCTTCCCCCTCTTTATTTATATAGGAAGGGTGTGCTTTAATGCAAACTTTATAAACTTGGGGTTCGTTCCTGGTAAAATAGGATACCGGTATGGTAAAAACATTTTCCACCTCGTCCCGGTTAAAATTCAGCTTGCTCAGCTCTTGATGCTCTATGGTTGCCAAGAAGGCATCCACTGTGGCGCCCATAGGGGAAATAACAGTATCTAACCTGCCAAATATCCTTAAATCTTCTGGGGTAATGCCTAGTTCTTCCACAGTCTCCCTGACAGCAGTTGCCGCAAAATTCGCATCCGTTTCGGGATCGAATTTCCCGCCCGGAAAGCATATTTCGCCGCCCTGTCTGATATTTGGGCCTCTCTTTTCAAACACAAAATGATAATCACCGTTTACCGGCATGAGCAGCACCAAGACCGCTGAATTAAAATACTCTTCCTTGCCATTAATTCCGGGAACCTTAGGCAAAAGCTTTTGCAGTTGCTGTAATTGCCGAAAATCCATTTGCCTTACTCCTTACAGCACAAATAAATCATTACTCCTCTTTCCGGCTGATATTCCAGCATCTTTACGCAGACGAATAAAGAACCCTACGTTTGATGATAACATAGGGTTGATAGAAGTAAAAGCATCTCCCCATTGGACTAAAATTTAGTTTTATTTTTTCGTTGCGAACTTGTCCAGAGCGAAATAATATAATACATGCAGGCTTTGTCTACAAGCTGATTTATAAAATTGTCCTCTTCATAAATTATGGAGATAATCCACTACCTTTTGATACAATAGAGGTTGGATCAACGGGTATGTTAAATTACGAGGTAATTTCTCCACGAACTTTATTTCGGCAATTTCCGATTGAGGCAGTTCTCCCAACTCTTGCACCCTGGCATAAAAAAGCTTGCCAAATGTGCGTTTCTCACCGTTGTCAACGGAATAGGCAACTACCGGAAATAAATTAAATTTTAGCGCCCCTGTTTCTTCATAAAGTTCCCTTGAGGCCGCCATTTCCAAGTCTTCAAAGGGTTCCCTGTGACCTCCCGGGATCTCCCAAGTTGTGCGGTCTTTATGCCTTACTACTATCCATTTTCCCTTATAATTGGCACAAATAATAACAATCTGTATTTCCCCTTCTTCAATTATGCCACCAGGGTCAAACTCAATTGCAACCATGGCTTATATACCTTCCCTTTTCGACGTGCAAATTTCCCTATACAGCCGGTAATTATCTTCGTTATAACAGACAAAAAGAACTTTTTGTATGCTGCTGTCTTTTTCCAAAAACTTTAGCACTTCGTCTATGGCTATTTTTGCCGCCAGCTCTTTGGGGAACATATAGACGCCGGTACTGATGTTGGGAAAAGCTATGCTTTCCACTCCATGTTCCACCGCAAGCCTTAAGGAGTTCCTGTAACTGTTCCGCAGCAAATCCTCTTCCCCGCTTTGTCCTCCACTCCAAACCGGTCCCACCGTGTGAATGACATATTTGGCAGGAAGGTTCCCTGCCGTAGTAATCACTGCTTCCCCTGTTTTGCATCCGCCTTGCTTTTCCCTGATTTTCATGCATTCTTCCAAAATTGCTTTTCCACCCGCTGCATGGATAGCCCCGTCAACTCCACCGCCGCCTAAAAGGCTGTTGTTAGCGGCATTTACAATGGCATCTACTTTTATTTTGGTAATATCCCCTTTGATTACCTCAACCCGGTTTCCAAATTTAAAGCTTTCCATAGTGCAACTCCCCTCAATAAAGTTAGCTAAACCTTAGTGGCCAAAATCTCTATACGATAAGTCCCAAATTCTTGTCCAGACCATAATCGCTTTCTAAGGTGATCAATATGATGTTGATCCTGTAGGTTGTATCAAAATTAATAAGGAACTGTGACAAATGTTACAGAGCAAAATGCTGGAATCCTGCTACTATGAAATGGCGTCCGGCAAAAAAATTTGATACATCATAAGAGCATGGTTTTTTGTCGCATAATCAGCACGGCTTAAATACCAGAAAAACTCCAGCAGTACAAGCTGTTCCTGTAAAGCTTGCTTCTCTTTTTCCAATTCTTTAACTGCGCTAACAGCAGCGTCAAACTTGAGCTTTGCTGCCAAATACTCCTGCTGTTCTTTATCCATTCTCTCTTCCTTTGTCCCTAAAATGGAAACAAACAGATTAGTTAGGCTAAGATGTTCCAGCTTCTCCACATCTCTTTTTTCTTTGTTTAATAATTTATCCAGTTCCTTTATTCTGGTTTTAGACTTGAGCAACTGCTCCTCGGTCGCTTGTAGTTTCCTCTGCAATTTTTCCGCCAGTTCTTTATCTTCCCTTGCTTTCCGAAGCCTTATTTCCAAATCACTATTCACTATTTCCCCTCTAAAGTTTTATTTCTTTGACGAAGCCAGATTAACAAAATTCCCCAACTAAAGCTCCCCTTCCCTCTTTAATTCTTTAACTGAATTTTTAACCGCGAGCTTGATTATGAAGCAAAAGACTACTTAAACTCCAGACGTTGCATAAGCTACGGAAGTTCCATTAAACACCTTGACGATAAAATTAGAAGCAACATATAAAATTTGGGTGGAACCTTAGACTAGGCTAATACGTCATACTTTTAGTATAGGGAAAATACAGCAAAACTGAACAATTGATATCTCATAAAGGGGGTCAAAGGGCTTTATGTCGTTTATAGAAATTGTTTTTGGATGGCCGGGTATTCTTTCCTCATTGATTATTTCACTAGTCGGAATTAGTACAGGCCGATGGTACTTACTGGTTGTCAGCGCTTTACTCATTTTGGGGTTTTCGGTTTACCTCATCGGTTCGCCACTGCTTATTTGGGAGATATTGGGAGTATCCATGCCACTACTTCATCTTGGCTCCTTACTCTTGGTTTATCGGGGAGCAAAATTGAAAGCATTGTTATACTTAATACCACAAATACTTACCACAATTTATTTAGGCATAGTTCTGCGTTAATAGTGAGCTTATATTAGAATCCTGGCAATTAATTACTCTGTCAAGTTGCATGCATCTAATTAGACCTACTTTTCCTATTAATCATCTCAGAGTTAAAGTGCCTAGCCACATTTTGCCCAAACCGGTAGGTAAGATATGTAATTTCCGAAAAAAGAATGGGCGGCGAAAACAACCCACCCAGTTACCGTACTTCTTAAACCAAAATTCTGCCACTTGCTGAACAGAATTATACACTGTAACATTTTCTGCAAGCCATTGGTTTCTTTGGTTCTTAAAACAGATGCTAAACCAGTCCCTTCAAAAATTTTTCTCGCAGCTCGGGCTCAAACTTCTCGATAGCGTAACGCAGCATAGTTCTAGGCATTTCTTTATAGTGTTCTGCCAAAAAATTATACTCAACTGCAAAATCCCTTTTTCCAATTTCCCTCAGCATCCAGCCTACCGCCTTATGGATCAAGTCATGCTCATGGCGTAATAAGATTTTGGCCAGTTCCAGCGTATCAGTAAAATGATTTTGTTTTATGAAATGATAAGTGGTTATGATGGCAACCCTCTGTTTCCAGAGATCGCCGGACTTGGCAAAATGATATAACATGGTTTTTTCTTTATCAAATAGATAGGGCCCTAAAATTTTGTCTGCCGATGAATCAACCAGGTCCCAATTGTTTACGAAACTGAGATTATTTAGATATAGGTCAACAACCTCTTTCTTTTCGGCTTCGCTTTTTGATCTCTCAAATTTGTATACAAGTATAAACAGGGCAGCAAGCCGGTACTCGTGAATCGGCTCTTGTAAAAGTTCTTCTACTTCTTGCAAACTAACCTTTGTAAAGTACTTTTTGGCCACCTTTCTCTGCTCCGGTACCATAACGCCGATAAATTGGTCCCCTTCTCCGTAACCCCCCGGGAATGCTTTAAAAAAAACAGGGAGAAACTCCGCTTTTTCTGGGATAATGTGTTTAGTCAGTTCATGCCTAATGTCTGCTAAATAACCCAAGTTTTCACCTCAACATCTTCAGCTTCCTCTGATTCGAGCTAACATGCTCATAAAATCACCTCTTGCTTAATTGTACCATATTTTTACAACACCGAAAAGGCGAAGAAAACTTGGCTTTCGCCAAGCCATAAGCGCGCCAGAATTACTAGCATTGTGTCTGCACAACGCGTAGAAATTCCAGTCCTTTAGGGCGCAAAAATTTCTAGCGTTATGTTTGCTTGGAAGTGGCTCTATAGAACACCAGTAAGCTGTCTAGAACACCAGTAAAAAAAGTATTCTTTAGAAACGTGCATAGCAGCAAAAAAGAGCAGCGCATGCTGCTCGTTCAATTACTGCTTATTCTTTTCCAGCCACTTCTTCCCTGCATCAATGCTGGCCAACACGGCCTCCTTGGCCGGGCCGCCGGGGACGTTGCGTTTTGAGACGCACTCCTGGATGGAAATGGCTGTGTAGATATCTTCCGCGAATACCGGGGAAAAGTACTTGTACTCCTCCAACGTTAAATCCTCCAGCACCCTGCCTTCCTGCACGCATTTCAGCACCAGCCGGCCTACGATGGCGTGGGCTTCCCGGAAGGGGACTCCCTTTTTGGCAAGATAGTCGGCCACATCGGTTGCGTTGGTGAACCCCCCTTTGGCTCCGGCTGCCATGCGCTCTTTGTTCACCTTCATGGTCTGAAGCATCGGTGTTATAGTCATCAGGCACTTCTTGACCGTATCCACCGTATCGAAGAGGGCTTCTTTATCCTCCTGCATATCCTTATTATAGGCCAGGGGCAGGGATTTCATCATGGTCAAGAGCCCCATCAGGTGTCCGTACACTCTGCCGGTTTTACCCCTGATAAGTTCAGCCACATCGGGGTTTTTCTTCTGGGGCATGATGCTGGAACCGGTGCTGTAGGCATCGTCCAGATCTATGAAGCGAAATTCATCAGAAGACCAGAGGATGATTTCCTCACACAGACGGCTGAAGTGCATCATCAGGATAGATGCGGCAGACGCCAATTCAATAATATAGTCCCGGTCACTGACGCCGTCCAGGCTGTTTAATGTGATCTTGGCAAAGCCCAATTCCTCGGCTACCATCTGCCGGTCCAAGGGGAAGGTAGTACCTGCCAGGGCTCCGGAACCCAGCGGCATGACATCTGCTCTTTTTAAGCAGTCCTGGAAGCGCTCATAGTCCCTTTGCAACATCTGAAAATAAGCCATCAGGTGATGGGCAAAGGTTATGGGCTGGGCCTTCTGCAGGTGGGTGTAGCCGGGCATCACTGTTTCTAAATGGGCCTCACTTAAATTCAGAATAACCTCCTGCAGCTTTAAAATTAACTGACAGATTTCCTGGATCTCCTCTTTGACAAAGAGCCTGGTGTCCAGGGCCACCTGATCGTTGCGGCTTCTGGCGGTATGCAGCTTTTTGCCCACTTCCCCCACCCTGGCCGTCAACAGCTTTTCTATATTCATATGAATATCTTCGGCCCCGATTTCAAACTCTACCTGGCCCGCCTCAATATCCTTTAAAATATCCTGTAAACCTGCAATAATTGTGTCTGCTTCTTCCTGCGTCAGTACCCCTATTTTACCCAGCATCCTGGCATGGGCTATGCTTCCGCGAATATCCTGCTTGTACAGCCGCTGGTCGAAGGAAATGGAGGAATGGAAGTCCTCCACCAGACGATCGGTTTCCTTTTGAAACCGGCCACCCCAGAGCTTCATTAAATAATTCACTCCCAAAATTGTTTTATCCTCTAAAATAAAAGGCCAGCTTAGGCTTTCAGTCTTCCAAGCTCAATAAGCTGATAGACACCCTGCTGCCCCAATACTATCATGCATGAAAAAATGTAACTATTGTGTGGAGCTGCGACATTATGACAAGCCATAGAGCGCCCTGTGGAGAGTTTGACTGAAAGCGGTCGAGCAGCATGGACGCTGCGAGAGCGCTGGAGCGGCACGGATGCCGCGTCAACGCGTGCCGCTGGAAGTCAAACTCTGATCAGGAACAGCGCTCTTGGCGAAGTCATCCCATAGCAGCGGACACAATAGTTAACATTTTCATGATCGCTGTAAGCTGACCATGATTGTCTTACTTGCGCAGCCCCGCTTTCTTCTCCATCATGGCCCGGACTTTCAGAGGCAGCCCAAAGAGGTTGATGAACCCTTCTGCATCCTTATGGTCGTAGACTTCGCTCTCACCAAAGGTTGCAAATTCTTCGCTGTAGAGGGAATATGGGGACTTGGATCCCGCAACGGTGCAGTTTCCTTTGTAGAGCTTCATCCTCACTGTACCCGTGACTGTCTCCTGGGTAACATCTACAAAGGCATCCAGCGCTTTACGCAATGGCGAGTACCAAACGCCGTCATAAACCAATTCCGCATATTTTGCCGCAATCAATTCTTTATAATGCATGGTCTGCCTGTCTAAAGTCAGGTACTCCAATTCTTTGTGAGCCTTGTAGAGGATAGTGCCTCCCGGGGTTTCATATACTCCCCTTGACTTGATGCCTACCAGACGGTTCTCCACCATATCGTCAATTCCAATGCCGTTGGCCGCAGCCAAGTCGTTTAGCTTTTCAATTAATTCAACGGGCCCATATGCTTTGCCGTCGATAGCTACCGGGATACCCTTTTCAAAATCGATTTCCACATAGGTTGGCTTATCAGGAGCTTGTTCCGGCGGAGTAATTATCATGAATAAGTCATCCTTCGGCTCGTTCCAGGGATCTTCCAGGTCGCCCCCTTCGTGGCTTAAGTGCCACAGGTTCCTGTCCATGCTGTAGATTTTTTCTTTGGTAACGGGCACGGGGATATTCCGCTGGTTAGCATAGTCAATGGCGTCTTCTCTGGAACGAATATCCCACAGCCTCCAGGGAGCAATTATTTTCAATTCAGGGTTTAGAGCCTTAACGGTCAGTTCAAAACGCACCTGGTCGTTGCCCTTGCCTGTGGCCCCGTGGGCAACAGCTTCGGCGCCTTCCTTTTCAGCGATTTCCACAAGCCTCTTGGCAATTACAGGCCGGGCAAAGGAGGTGCCCAGCAGGTATTTACCTTCGTAGATGGCCCCTGCTTTTAATGTTGGCCAGATAAAATCGGTTACAAATTCTTCCTTCAAATCCTCGATATAAATTTTGCTGGCGCCGGATTTGATCGCTTTCTCCTCCAGCGGGGCCAGTTCTTCCCCTTGACCTACGTCAGCAGCCATGGCAATAACTTCGTAGCCGTAATTTTCTTTTAACCAAGGGATGATGATGGAAGTATCAAGACCTCCGGAATATGCCAATACAACTTTTTTCATGCTCTATTTCTCCTTTCAGGTACTATCATTTTTAATAAATGCTTTTGCGGTTAAATTTAAGGCGACTAGGCCCAAACACCAGTATACTGCACTTCGGCGCCTTTGACAGCAACTATTTTGGAAATAGCCGGCTACACCTGATCCAAAGCTTGGGTTAATATACCTACAGCCTCATCTATCTCAGCTTTGGTGATAATTAGGGGCGGCAGGAACCTTAAAACAGTGTTATTAGTGCAGTTTATAAGCAGTCCCGCCTCCAGGCATTTGCTCACTATCCCCGCTCCCGGGATAGTCAATTCCATTCCAAGGATTAGCCCCTTGCCCCTTACTTCTTTGATGAATCCGTACTGTTCTTTTAAAGCTAACAGCTTTTCTTTCAAGTAAGCTCCTGCTTCTTCCGCCTTAGCCAGCACCCCGTCCTTCAGTATTGTATCGAGGGCTGCCACGCCGGCAGCGGTTGCTAAGGGGTTTCCTCCGAAAGTAGAGGCGTGGTCCCCAGGCTGAAAGGCAGCTGCTACCTCCTCTTTAGCCAGAAGGGCTCCGATGGCCACTCCTCCGCCCAGCGCTTTAGCCAGGGTCATGATATCGGGCTCCACCCCGAAGTGTTCATAGGCGAAAAGTTTGCCGGTCCTGCCGATGCCGCACTGTACTTCATCAAAAATCAGGAGCAGCCCTTTTTCCTGACACAGCTCTTTCACGTTGTCCAAATAACCGGGATCAGCCTCGTTGACGCCACCCTCCCCCTGAATTGGCTCAAGCATTATCGCGCAGGTCTTGTCGCTTACAGCCTCCGCTAAAGCTTTAAAATCGTTAAATGGCACATACTTAAAACCTTCCGGCAGGGGAGCATATCCTTTGTGGAATTTTTCCTGGGCGGTGGCGGTTAACGTGGCTAAAGTGCGGCCATGAAAGGACTGGTGCATGGTGATAATTTCATATTTTTTCTCCCCATAGTGGAGCTTGGCATATTTCCTGGCCAGCTTAATTGCACCTTCATTGGCCTCGGCACCGCTATTGGCAAAAAACACTTTATCCATGCAGGAGTGTTCCACCAAGAGCTGGGCCAGCTTCACCTGGGGTTCAATCCAATATAGGTTGGAGCAATGCACCAGCTTCCCTGCCTGCTCCCGGATAGCTGCCGTCACCTTGGGATGGCAGTGGCCCAGAGAGTTTACCGCTAACCCTCCCACAAAATCAAGATATTCCTTACCGTCCGCATCCCAGACCCTGGCTCCCTCTCCTTTAACCAAGGCCATAGGCAGTCGACCATAGGTATTCATCACGTACTTTTGTCCCAATTCAACAATGCTTTGATTGGACATTGCAATCACTCCTCGTTTTAAATAGCCATCACCCTGAACTTCTTAAGCCATCAGCTTAGACTTATAAGGCGGTCAGCCGTGAGCCTTCAGCTTTCAGCTAAAATAATTAATCCCGATAAAGCTCTATAGTTACTTTTAATAGTTCGTAATGTATATTTCTCTCTCTATAAATACCAAATACCATATATGTTTTTTCATAGGTTACCAGCTATTAGCTGACGGCTGACAGCTGACAGCCAATTACTTGACCACCATAGTGCCAATTCCCTGGTCAGTAAAAATTTCCAACAGAATGGAATGGGGCAGACGGCCATCGATGATGTGGGCTTTTTCCACCCCTTCATTCAGGGCCTTTACACAGCACTGCACCTTGGGAATCATCCCTCCGCTGATTACTCCCCGTTTGATTAGGGCGGGCACATCGTTAATATTTAGAGATGAAATTAACGAGTCCTTATCTTCATAGTTTTCGAAAATGCCTTCCACATCGGTTAAGAGCACAAATTTATCAGCCTGTAAAGCCGCCGCTATTTCTCCCGCCACATAATCGGCGTTGATGTTATAGCTTTCCCCCTCGGGGCCCACACCGATGGGAGCGATTACGGGAATATAGTCCTGGGCAACTAGGGTTTTGATGATCTGGGGGTTAATGCGCTCCACTTCCCCTACAAAACCTAAATCGATGGCCACTTCTTCCCCGTTTTCATCCAGATGCTTTTCCAGCTTCTTATATGCTTCAATCAGCTGACCGTCCTTGCCGCACAAGCCTACCGCTTTTCCCCCGAAACGGTTAATGCCGGCCACGATATCTTTATTTACCTTGCCAACCAGCACCATTTCCACCACTTCCATGGTTTCGGCATCGGTCACCCGCATGCCGCTGACAAACTCTGATTTTTTGCCTAAGCGCTTCAGCATAGTGTTGATTTCAGGGCCGCCGCCGTGGACGATCACCGGGTTCATGCCTACGAACTTCATCAAGATTACGTCCTGCATGACCGCTTTTTTCAATTCCTCATTCAGCATGGCGTGGCCGCCATATTTGATTACCACTGTCTTGCCGTAAAACTTTTTGATATATGGCAAAGCCTCTACCAGTATACCCGCTTTTTCCAACGCTGTTAAAACCATCTTCTCCACTCCTAAGTCCTGTAGCTGGCGTTTATTTTGACATAATCATAAGAAAAATCACAGCTCCAGGCTGTTGCTTTTTCCTTGCCTGAGTTTAAATCTACGATAAAAGTCACTTCTTTTTCCTCGAGGATTTTCTTGGCTTTCTCCTCGCTAAAGTTTAAGCCCGTTCCCTTGGCAGCAACCTGTTCCTCTCCGGCTGCGCTCTTAATAAAAATATCCACCTTGGCCGGGTCAAAATCAGCTCCGGAATAGCCTACTGCAGCCAGAATCCGGCCCCAGTTTGCATCTTCCCCGAAGAGGGCCGTCTTAACAAGGTTGGAGCCGCAAACGCTTTTGGCCGCCAGCTGGGCGTCCAGCTCAGTAGGAGCATTTAATACTTCCACCGTTAACAGCTTGGTTGCCCCTTCGCCGTCCCTGGCGATTTCTTTAGCCAGGTAAGTGCAGGCATAGGTGAGAGCCCGGTAAAAGTCATCGTAGCCGTCATCTTCTCTATCCTTAATTGCCTGATTGCCAGCCAGGCCGTTGGCCAGAACCAGCACCATATCGTTGGTGGAGGTATCCCCGTCCACCGTAATCATGTTAAATGTTCTTTTTACTACCTCCGATAAAGCATGTTGCAATACTTCTTTACCGATGGCCAGGTCAGTGGTGATGAAGCCCAGCATGGTAGCCATATTGGGATGAATCATTCCCGACCCCTTGGCGGCACCGCCCAAAGTTACTGTTTTACCACCCACCGTAAATTGAAAACTGATTTGTTTTAGAAAAGTATCGGTGGTCATGATAGCTTCAGCAGCCAGCGGCCCTCCAGCGGGTGAAAGTTCCTGTGCAGCCAATTTAATGCCAGCCGCCACTTTGTCCATAGGCATTTGCACTCCGATGACCCCGGTGGAGGCGACTAAAACCTCTTGGGAGTTCAAACCTAAGGCCTCGGCAGTGAGCTCTGCCATTGCTTGCGCATCCTTCATCCCTTGTGCCCCGGTACAGGCATTGGCATTGCCGCTGTTAATTACTATAGCCTTGGTAATATCGTTTTGCAGATGCTCCATGTTTAATAAGAGTGGAGCCGCTTTCACTTTATTGGTCGTAAAAACTCCCGCCGCCACCGCCGGAACAGTGGAACAAATTAAAGCCATGTCCTTTTTAGCTTTCTTCAGCCCTGCGTGGATTCCGGCCGCTAAGAAGCCCGGAACCGCGGTGAGCCCTCCGGGAATCTCTGTATATTCATTCATTTTCTCGCCTCCAATCGTTGTTATAAGCCGGTATATTTGGGGTACCATTAATAGTATTTAGTTCTGCATTGCATTATAAATTCAGGCTTCAGCGGTTTGTCAGAATTTAGCACGAACTATGCTTGAGTTTCCATCTTAATAGTCAATATTCACTTGGCAAGCAACTTTGAAATCCTCTTTATCGTAAAATCCTGTGTTTACTTTTTCCCGGACATAGTTAACAGCCTCTTCAATGGATTTAGTAACCTTAACCACTGTGTCACCATAAATTTCATTAACTTTTAATACTAAATACATTATTAGACCCCCTTATCCTTTAAAACACGTAAAACTAACAATTATAAAAAAAGTTTATGGTCCATTTTAGGTTAGCAGATACAAGCTAACAGCTGACGGCTGAAAGCTGATAGCCAACATTTATCTTACATGCATTTCTATGGATACATCCCCGGTATCCGTAAAGCTGTGGTTTCCGGCAAACCAAACAGGATGTTCATATTCTGCACTGCTTGGCCCGCAGCCCCTTTTACCAAATTGTCGATAACTGAGCAAATAATTAAACGGTTGGTCCGTCGGTCAATAGTCAAGTTCAGCTGACAGTTGTTGGAGCCATAGACCCATTTGGTATGGGGCCACTGTCCCGGCGGCAAAAGGTGCACAAATGGCTCTTCAGTGTAATACTTACTGTAAACTTCCCTTACCTCATCCAGAGCAATGTTATCCTTAACTGTAGCATAGATGGTGCTTAAAATTCCCCTGGTCATGGGCATCAAGTGGGGAGTGAAGGATACCGTAAGCTTAGTGCCTGCCAGCTTGCTCAGTTCCTGCTCAATCTCCGGTGTGTGCCGGTGAGAAGCTACGCCGTAGGCGTTAATATTTTCATTCACTTCGGCATAATGGCTGCCCAGGGCTAACTTTCTTCCCGCCCCCGACACTCCCGATTTGGAGTCGATGATAATGGTGTCTGGAACAACTAAGCCGTGCTTTAAAGCCGGCGCCAGGCCTAAAATTATGCTGGTGGGATAGCAGCCAGGGTTGCCTACAATAGCCGCATTTTTGATTCTCTCCCGGTTAATCTCCGGTAAGCCATATACTGCGCGAGACAGCAGGCTGCCTCCCGTATGCTCCACTTTATACCATTCTTCATACACTTTGAGGTCGTCGAAACGAAAATCGGCTCCCAGGTCGATTACTTTCTTTCCTTGCTTCACTGCTTCTGCAGCCACCGGAACGGCATGGCCGTGCGGCAGCGCGATAAAAACCACGTCACTGGCCCCGATTATTTCCGGCACGTCTTGGGCGGTGCATTTTTTATTTATGTAACCGGTCATATTAGGATAAACTGCTGTATAATCCTCAGCCTCGTAACTTTGTGAAGTTAAAGCCACCAACTCCACTTCTCTATGGCCGGCCAACAGGCGTACCAGCTCAACTCCTGTATAGCCTGTGGCTCCGATTATGCTTGCTTTAATCATTGTTACAACCTCCCGCAGACAAGGGACTGGATACTTGTTTAAATTAATATCTGTTTCCCATGATGTTTATAATTATACATTTCATTGTATAAAAATACAACAATAATTTTCGGCCTAACCTTTGCTTTTCTCACAAAGTAGTATAATAAAAGACCGTTAACAAACGGGGCGCAGTAGATAGTAAGCTATAAAAATTGCTTTAGTATCATGTAAAAGAAAAGGTTGCAAGTAATAATTGCAACCTTCAACCCATTTTGCAGTTCCTATTGATCGGATCAGATAATCTTATAGCACTTTCCGAGAGCAGCTATCTCAATTGGATATTCTCCGTTAAAACAAGCCAAGCAAAATTCTTCAGCCGGGGCCTGCATTACCTGCAACACGTTTTCCAGGCTTAAATAATGGAGACTGTCAACTCCGATATAGCTTTTTATTTCTTCCAGGCTATATCTGGCAGCCAGCAGCTGCTTCCGGTCTGAAATATCTATTCCGAAATAGCACGGATAGCGTATAGGTGGAGAACTCACCAGCAAGTGCACTTCTTTAACCCCCGCATCCCGTAACATTTTAACGATTTGGCGACCGGTAGTACCGCGTACCAGGGAATCATCCACCAGTGCCACACTTTTACTTTGAACAACCTCCTTGACCGGTCGGAATTTGAGTTTAATGGTTTTTTCCCTTAGGATTTGGGTAGGTTGAATGAAGTTACGACCTACCCAAAGGTTTTTTTTGAGACCCTCTTGCAGGGGAGTTCCTAATGCTGTGGCATAACCCAGTGCGGCCAGCTTTCCCGAATCAGGTACAGGCACTACCACATCTGCGTGAGTAGGGCATTCCCGGGCTAACTGCCGGCCTAGGGCCAGCCGCACCGTTTTCACTTGCTCGCCGTCAATTATGCTGTCCGGGCGGGCCAGATAAATATATTCAAAAATGCACAAGCTGCGGTGGCAGGCAGGAGTTACCTGCAAGGAGTTAAGACCGTTTTCGTCGATACAAACTATTTCGCCGGGTTTGATATCTCTTATAAATTCAGCACCTATACTATCCAGGGCACAGGTCTCGGAAGCCAGAACGTAACCCTTACCAAACCTCCCCAGGCAGAGTGGCCTCATCCCTCTCCGGTCCCGCATGCCTATTAATTGTTTTTCGGTCATCACCACCAGTGAATAAGCTCCCCTCAGCTTTGCCATGCATTTTTTCAACGCGTCAGGCAACGAAATGGAGCTAAAACTGGCAATAAACTTTAAAAGAACCTCACTGTCACTGGTTGTCTGCAAAGTCAGTCCCTTTTTCAACAGACCGGATCTAACGACAACTGCATCAACCAGGTGTCCATTGTGAGCTAAGGCAATGCTCCCTGAATTATAAGGGGATATTAAGGGCTGGGCATTTGCTATTGAACTTTCCCCGGTGGTGGAATAACGCACATGCCCAATTGCCAAGTTACCTTTCAACTGCTTAAAGATGTCTTCAGCAAAAACTTCCGTTACCAATCCCATATTTTTGTGGATTTTGATTTCATGCCCATTCGCTACTGCTATGCCCGCGCTTTCCTGCCCCCGGTGCTGGAGTGCACAGAGCCCGTAGTAAGTATGACGGGCAACATCCTCACCGGGAGCATAGATACCGAACACCCCGCATTCCTCGCGGGGTTTATCTTCTTCTAAAGGGAATACAGCCTTTTTCATCTTTGTAAACTTAACAACCTGTAAATGTAGTTCCCAGATATTCGCTGATCAGCTTGTAGGCGCAGAACTTGCCACACATGGTGCAGCATTCCTGATCATCTTCATTTTTCTCTTTGCGCATTTTAGCCGCTTTTTCAGGGTCCATAGATAAGTCAATTTGCTTTTGCCAGTCCAATCCTTTCCTGGCTTTGGCCATTTCCAGATCCCACTCCCAGGCGCCTTTTACACCTTTGACAATATCGGCGGCATGGGCTGCGATCCTGGCTGCAATTACCCCCTCTTTCACATCTTCCACCGTAGGCAGGCCAAGATGTTCCGCCGGTGTCACATAACAGAGAAAGTCAGCGCCTGACGAAGCTGCTATAGCGCCGCCTATGGCAGAGGTAATATGATCATACCCCGGTGCTACATCGGTCACTATAGGCCCTAACACATAAAAAGGCGCATTATAGCATAATGTCTTTTCCAGCTTCATGTTGGCTTCAATTTGGTCTAGAGGCACATGGCCAGGACCTTCTACCATCACTTGAACTCCTGCTTCCCTTGCCCTTTTTACCAGTCCTCCCAGGATCATTAATTCTTGAATTTGCGGAGCATCGGTAGCATCTGCCAGACACCCGGGCCTTAACCCATCTCCAAGGCTTAGAGTAACATCATACTTTTTAGCGATTTCCAAAAGCCGGTCGAATTCTTCATATAAGGGGTTCTGTTTTTGGTTATGCAACATCCAAGCCGTGATAAAAGATCCTCCCCGGGAAACAATGTCCATAACTCTACCCTTTTCTTTTAATTCCTCGATGACTTCCAAATTTACACCGCAGTGAACGGTAATAAAATCCACACCGTCCGCACAGTGTTTTTCAATGCCGGCAAAAATATCATCTGCCGTCATTTCAATCATGCCTTTGCCCTTTCTCTGGTTCTCCACCAGAACTTGATACATTGGAACAGAACCAACCATCACAGGACTGGCCTCAATAATCTTTTTTCTAACCTGGTCAATATCTCCTCCTGTGCTTAAATCCATCACCGAATTTGCTCCTGCCTTAATGGCTGCATGCAATTTTTCCAGTTCCTTTTCTACTTCCGGATAAGCATCGGATGTACCAAGATTAGCATTTACCTTGGTAGATAAACCTTTCCCTACAGCCATAGGGGTAATTCCTTTGTGGTTTACATTACAGGGTAATACTGCTTCCCCTGAGGCGATTTTTTCCCGCAGTTCTTCCGCAGATATCTTTTCGAACCGGGCCGCTTTCTCCATTTCCTCCGTGATAATACCTTTTTTAGCCGCTTCCAGTTGGGTCATTGTCTTCACACCTTTCTTAGGATAAATTCAAAAAAGAGAATAGCTTTGAACACATTAACACTTAGTTAGACATAAGGATCCCCCCCAGTTAATGGTTACCAGCTTAATTCAGTTGTCATTTTCCGGGAAATAACGCCAAAATAAAAAGCACAAATCCCAGGTGAGATTTGTGCTAACAATTCAACGTACAAAATAATTTGTACATGATACGCGTCACTTCCCTACGCTGGCATTATCCAGATCAGGTTCAAGGGTCAAAGAATTCATCGGTTCTTCATCTCAGCTGACCTCTTCAGCTCCCCTAGTGCAAGATGCAGTTTTATTTAAATTTATCTTTATTTTAGCCTATATCTAATACAAAAACAAGCAAAAAATACAAATAAAGGTAAGAGGTTGTGGAAGCAGTTTTTTAACTGCTAATACCACATGGGTGCCGCTGCCACAGCGCACCCTATTTTTTGTACGGTATGTTCTGCTGCCGAGATTTTAATTTCTTTCAATTCCATTTTTCTCATGGCAAAAGACTCTTGAACCATGCCTTGGATTTTCTCTTCCGCCTCTTGCCTGGTAAGTTTGCCTACTAACTCCATAATTATTCCGAAAGAACTTTCAGATAGGCCCACTGCTATGGCAGCCGCAATCGTGGTACCCGGTTCGGTGCAGACAATAGTACCATAAGCGGTAGGTACCATGGCCCCCGCTGGGAACTCAAGACCGGGCGCAAATTGGGCACCGGGGGGAAGGATGCTGCTGACTTTCAGCAAATTTATGTTTCCGATGCCGGCCTTTAACAACGCCCCGTCAAAAGCAGTTAACTCAGAATCACCTTCCGCACAGCCGCTAGTCACAAAAAATTTTTTGGGAATTGGAAGCATATAATCAACTCCTCGAAACATTTTTCAATTAGCCCCTGACTGTCGGCATATTCTTACCATAATATATTTCCAGCATTTCCTTTTTGATGCGCTGCTTGATTTTTTTCCGTTCTGCCGGTGGCAGTTCTTTCTTGGCAGTCCCGAATAAATAATGGTCCAAATCGAATTCCTTAAGAATCATCTTGGTATGAAAGATATTCTCCTGATAAATATTTACATCGATCATCTGGTATAGTTCCCGGGTTTTACCGGTCATATAGTTTTGGATGGAGTTAATCTTATGGTCGATATAATATTTTTTGCCGTTTACATCCCGGGTAAACCCCCTGACCCGGTAATCGATAATGGCGATGTCCGGTTCAAAGCTGGTGATTAAATAATTTAAGGCTTTAAGGGGTGATATCTGGCCGCAAGTGGAAACGTCTATGTCAGCACGGAACGTGCTAATGCCTTTGTAGGGATGGCTTTCCGGATAAGTATGGACTGTAATATGGCTTTTGTCCAAATGTCCCACAACCGCTTCCGACGAAGGTCCCGGTGACTCATTATCAACTACATTCACCGGCTGTTCATGCAGCACCTCATTTTCTGCCACCAGCATGGTAACGCTTGCCCCTTGCGGGTCATAGTCCTGGTTGGCCACGTTGAGCACGTTGGCACCGATGATTTTAGCCACATCTGTCAAAATGCTTACTAACCGGTCCGCGTTATACTCCTCGTCTATGTATTCAATATATTCCTTTTGGTGTTCAGGACTTAAGGTATAGCAGATGTCATACAAATTAAAGCTCAGCGTTTTGGTCAGGTTATTAAACCCATAGAGCTTCAATTTCTTGTTTATTGGTTTAATTTTCACAGGTTGTCTCCTTCCACTTGTCTAAATCTTCACCACCTAAAATATTGTGCAGTTCTAGGAAAAAAATATACTTGTAATAACCCAGGCCCGGCAATTGCTTTATGCTTATGGTCTAGGCAGGAAACTTGCCCAATAGAAACAGGTATTTTACCTGACATGCCGTTTTTTTCCCTGTGCAGGAAATGAACTGCAAGTTATAATATATGTACTTAATATATGTACTTATAATATACTCCGGCCAATTATCTGAATTATGACATAATTTGTTGTAAAAGAAAAACGCATAACCTAAGATGACATAGAGGGAAAGATTTATGAAGTGTAAGATTTTTGCCTGCAAAACTATGGAGGATGAGGTGCTGGCGGTGAAGCCTCCGGAACTGGAATGCGAATTTCTGGAATACGCGCTGCACCGGGTCCCTACTAAATTAACCAGGGAACTGCAGCAGCGGATTGATGCAGCCCAGGAATTTGACACCCTGCTTTTCGGTTATGGATTATGTTCCAATGGCACAGCCCATCTTAGATCGCCCAAACATACCCTGGTGGTGCCAAAAACCCATGACTGCATCAGCCTCCTCCTCGGCTCAAGAGCAGCTTATGACCGGGAATTTGAACAATTCCCCGCCACCATTTATTTGAGTAAAGGTTGGATTGACCAGGAAGCCGAGCCCCTTGCCGAGTTCCGCCGGTATGCCAAAGACTACGGCGAAGAGCTGGCCCAATCCTTTATTGATCAGATGTACAGCAACTACCAGCGCGTAGTTTTTATCTATACGGAGCTGGAGGGGCTGGACCGGTACCGGGATTATGCCCGGGAAGTTGCCGCATACTTGGGAGTAAACTTCGCAGAACGGGAGGGGTCGCTGCGCTTACTGCGCAAATTGGTCCGAGGAGAATGGGACCAAGAATTCGTGGTCAACCCGCCGGGCCAAATCATCATGCAGCGTTCCTTTTTGTAAAAGAAGCCGCAGGCAAGCATGAACCATGGCAATTTTTACGACTCCATGCAGGAGTCTTATTTTTACCCTCGGCGGTTTTGGCAACACCACCGGGATGTTGATGGTTTTCCTCGCACTCTCTGCCGGCGGTTCCGTTTCCGTGACTGCGGCTTTGAAAAATACTTCGCCCCTTTTCATCTTACTTTAAGCTGGATTTTTTTAAGAAAAGCGGAGCATTTTTCAGCCAAACTGCTGGCCAGCATCTTCCTGGTTATCGTTGGCGCCTTTCTCATCATAAGCTGGGTAAATAATTCCTCCACTTTTTGGGCATACTACCCCAGTAGAGCAAAGGGGGAATTACATGCCGGAAACCATTTTTGACGGCACATGCCAAACAAAGCAAGAGGAATTAGCTGAGCTGGATCTGTCCGCTTCCGGGCAACCTGTTAAGTCGCCGCGGGAAGTGAAAACATGGAAGAGCTGTGGCAAACATCAAATCGACATTTGAAAAAGGAATGCGTCAGGCGTTCCTTTCTTGTTGAACAGATCTTTTTTGGTAAGCCCGTAATTTAAAGCCACAGTAGCTGCCACTGTAACCTTTAGTTAACAAAAAACGCATAAAAAAACAGCTAATGAACCCTGTCCACTAGCTGTTTAATCCCCAATGGTTATTTATTGCTGTTCAACCCCTTATCATTCTTCTGCTACCCAAGCTCTGATTGCAACCGAATCGCAGGAATCGCAGCGATACCTTCCCGAACCAGTGCCTTCCAGGTGTCCTCCGCAGTTGATGCATACTGCCCTGCCGTTTTCCGCCCTGAACATGCCGGTAACTTGATATCCATGCTCTTCAGTGGCTCTCTGAACAAATGCATTATACTCTTCCGAATTTCTGATAGACTCAATCTTTGCAAGATATTTGCCAGTGTACTTCATTTAAAACAAACACTCCTTGTCTCTTTTTTCGGAACGGATAGCAAAAGGAAAACCGTTTCACCTCCAAACTTTTGAATTTCATACCGCTACTTCTAATTAAAAACTTCGGCAAAAGTTGCCTTATTCCTACCGCCAACAAATTAATCAGTACAATTTCTGCCGGTCGGATTTAGTCCGTATAAACCCAAGAAGGAACGCTCTCAAAACCGTACTAGCAGTCTTTTCTGGTATAATATAATACAGTTAAAAACCTTTACCCGGAACAAGGAGTGGAAGATATGGTTAGCCAGCGAGAACAAAAAGTTTACGCTTATCTGGAAAAATTAAATATTCCTTATATCAGGCATGAGCACCCCCCTGTTTATACGGTGGAAGAAGCTAAGCAATATGAAAAAGGTATTCCCGGCACCCACTGCAAAAATATATTTTTATGCGATAAAAATAAAGAGCACTACTACTTGGTAGTTTTGGTCAATTCAAAAAAGCTGGATTTTAAGCAGTTATACCGGCAGTTGGAGGCAAAAAATCTGCGTTTTGCTCCTGCAGAAAAACTTTTCGAGTATTTGGGTCTCGAGGCGGGGGCCGTTTCTCCCTTCGGCCTGGTCAACGATGTAGAGAAAAAGGTAGAAGTATTAATCGACAGCGACATCATGGAGGCGGAGCAGGTCAACTTCCATCCCAACGTCAATACAGCCACTCTCACCATATCTACGAATGATTTCCAAAAATTTTTGGGGCACTGCGGCAACAAAACGACCTACATCCAGTTAGAATAAAACGTCCCGCTGTAGATAAAGCTCGCATGTATTATTTCACTATGGACAAACTCGCACGCGTTAACCTCTAGCAAAGCTGCCAGCCTAGAGCGAAACAAGTCCCGCTTCATAATACATGCAGGCTCATAATAGGTCCTAAAGTCTGAGCCCGGCATAAGGCCGGGCTACTGTTATAAGAGTAACTATTTGTGCAGTTGCAACTTTCCGTTTTCGATTATAACTTCCCCGTCCACAGTTACTGTGGGGTTTAATACAATGCCGTCCAGGTGGCTGTCAACTTCCACCGTGCCGCCAAAGGTGCTGTTATCGCCCAGGGCAATATGGATGGTTCCCAAGGCCTTTTCATCCTCCAGGACCACCCCGGTAATCTTCGCCTGGTCGTTCAGGCCGATGCCCAGCTCGGCAATGTTGCGGGCTTTTTGCCCGTGTTTTTCCATCAGGGCGTTGAGTTTCTTAGCCTCTTCGCCGCCTGTTATCTCCGTTGCCAGTCCGTTTTCCACCTTAATTTTAATAGGCTCCTGGATGAGGCCCACCCCTGCCATAGAGCCGTCAACCACCAGGATTCCTTGCGCCGTGCCCTCCAGCGGGGCGATATAAGCCTCCCCGGCCGGCAAATTGCCGAAAGCCCCCGGAGCATGAAGTAAACCTGTATCAGCTACACCCATGCGGCCTTCCAGGGAGAATATTAAATCCGTTCCTTTTGCGGTGGTAATCCTGACTTCCCGTGCTCCCGTTATTTTGGCTGCGTAAAGCCTGCAGAGGTCGGCAATGTGGCCGTAGCCCGAACTTAAGGTACGGGCCATTACCTCTTCCGTCAAACCAGGCAGCGAGGCCACCCGTGCTCCCCGGTTGTTGGCTTCTTTCCTGGCCCTGGTATGAGATAAGGATTTGGAGGTTGCCATAAGCACTACATCAGCTTCCAACATGGCTGCCGCCACCTGCCGGGGAGGCTCCTGGCCATTGCTTTCCCGGGGAAGCATCTCCATGTAGACGGCCTCCGCTTCTTTTTCCACCGCCGCCTGGAGCAACACCTGCCCGATATTCCTGAGCGGGGTATCCACTACCACCAGCACCTTTTCCCCTGCTTTGACTCCCATGCAGTCGCCCAGCACCACCCGGGCCGCTGTGGCTAAATCAGTCATACACTAATCACTTCCTACTCTAGGATTCAACATAATGATTCCAAAAAAGAATTTGCTATATTCATTTTAGCAAAGCTAAACCTTGACAGACCAGAAATATTTTATTTTTACCTGCATAAGTGCAACTAGGGCTTCCACCAGCTTTAAAGCTTGGTGTAAGCCAAGTTTTCTTTATCTCAATACCTGGTGCTGCAGTTCCCACATCTGGCGGTAAAGTCCGCCTTGCTTTAACAGTTCCTGCTCCGTGCCCCGCTCTACAGCCCGGCCCCCCTGTAGAACTATAATCTCATCCATATCTTCCAAACCCGCCAGGTGGTGAGTAATCACCAGGGTGGTCCGTCCCTGCATCACATTCCTGAGCGCATCCCATACTTCCCGCTCGGTAACCGCATCCAGTCCGGTTGTAACCTCATCCAGCACCAAAATTGGGGCGTTCCTTAGAAGCGCTCGGGCAATAGCCACCCGCTGGCGCTGGCCACCGGAAAGCTTGAATCCCCCTTCCCCAACGTAGGTATCATAGCCTTGAGGCAGACTTTGAATAAACTCATGGATACGGGCCTCCCGGGCAGCCTGGAACATCTCTTCCTGGCTGGCCGTAGGCCTCGCCAGAAGCAGGTTTTCCCGGACGGTGACGTTGAAAAGGTAGGTATGCTGGCTAACCACGCTAAAAAGCCGCCGCACTTCTTCCTGGGGATAATCCTTAAGCTGGCGCCCCCCTAAAAGGATTGTTCCTTCCTCACAGTCCCAGAAGCGTAAAAGTAAGTTGACCAGAGTGCTTTTACCTGCACCGCTGGGGCCCACTACTGCCACCCGTTTTCCCGCTGGCAGCTCCAGATTTATATCCTGCAGAACCCAAGGTCCATGGTCATCATAGCGAAAGCTTAAGTTTTTCACCTTTAAATCATAACCTTGGGGCCTAATGTTTCCTTCAGGAGAGTCTGGTACCGCCGGTCCCCCATCGCTAATCTGGAAAAGCCGTCGGGCTGCCGCCAAGCTTTCCTCCAAATGCCGCCAGGCAAGTGGCAAAGGAGCTATCGCCTCAAAGCTGCCAAAAGCAGCTAAAGCTAGCATAGCCAAATAAGTTCCTTTGAGTTGGCCGCTTTCCACCGCCCGAATAGACAGCACCAATATGGACCATAAAGCCAGGTTCGAACTCAAGCCTGTCAAAGCAGTGGAAAGCCCCGACAATCCCGCAGCCTTTCCCTGCTGGAGTACCAATTCACAGCCCAGCTCCCGAGCCACCGCGAGATGCCTTTTCTCCTGACCGAAAGCAGCAAGCTCAGTCATTCCCTGAATGCAATCCACCAGATGAGCATTGAGGGCAGATTTTATCCCCACCATCCTGCTGCCTATTCCCCGGCTCAAAACCCTTACTCCCAGCGGCGCTCCAATCCCGGCCAACAAGAAGAACGGGAGCAGTGCCAACCCTAGTTTAAGATCATGGCGGGCCAGAAAGAGAAACGTTACCGGAAGTACCAGCAGAGCCATAAGAGGGGGTGCCAAAACCCGCAGGTAGAAATCCTTCAGCGTTTCCACATCGGCCACTATGCCGCTTAAAAGCTCACCGCTCCTGTAATTCTTAAACACTTGTGGTGCCAAAGGCTCCAGCCGCACGTAAAACCAAACCCGCACTTCCTTGAGAATCCTGAAAGTAACATCGTGGGAAACGTAGCGCTCCAAATAACGGAAAACAGCCCGGGAAATGCCAAAAAAACGCACGCCTACGATTAATGGCATTAAATCCAGTACCGGAGGGTGCAGCGCCGCGCATGAGATGAGATAGGCGGAAGCGGCCAAGAGGCCCACATTGCTGCCAACAGTTAAAGAGGCCAAGATAGTGGCCAACAGCATGGATTTCCAGCTAGGAGCCAACAGCTTGATAAGTCTAAGAAAAATACTCATGCTGCACCTCCAAACGCGGTTACAAGGTGGTAATAAATTCCTTCCCTCTGCATCAGCTCCTCATGTTTCCCTGCTTCCGCAACCCTTCCCTTATCCAGCACCAGCACCCGGTCAGCCCGCCGGACTGTAGAAAGCCGGTGGGCAATGATCAGCGCTGTACGGCCCTGCATCAGGGAGTCCAGAGCCGCCTCAATTTCCTGCTCATTTTCCGGGTCCAGGCCGGCAGTAGCTTCATCCAGAAGCAGCAGTGGCGCATTTCTAAGGAAAGCTCGAGCAATAGCGATGCGCCGGGCCTGACCGCCGCTCAGCCCCATTCCCCTTTCGCCTAGGGGAGTATCATACCCCTGCGGCAGGCTGCAGATAAAGTCATGAGCTCTCGCCAGTTTGGCTGCTGCTATTACCTCCTCCATGGAGGCTTCCGGTTGTCCCAGGGAGATGTTAGCACGCACAGTCCCGGTAAAGAGGTAGGGGTGCTGAGGTACGTATGCTACCAGGCGCAGCCACTCCTGGGCGGGCAGCTCTCTAAGCGGCATCCCATTTACGGTAATCCGGCCCGAGTCCGGTTCCATAAAGCGGAGCAGTAAACCGGCTACTGTGCTTTTTCCCGACCCGCTGGCACCTACCAGGGCCACCCGTTCCCCGGGCCGGACTTTAAAAGAAACCCCCTGCAAAGCCGGCCGGTTACCATCGTAGGCATAATGGACGTCCTGAAAGGTGAGGTGAAGCTGCACTTGTGTGGACAAGGGGGTACTACCCTGGCTGTTCCCCGGCGGAAGCAGTCCCAGCACCTCATAAATCCGTTTCGCGGCGCTAACCCCGGTGAGCCCTGCATGAAACTGGGCACCTAACATGCGCAGCGGCAGGTAAAACTCAGGCGCCAGGAGCAAAAGAAAAAAGGCCTGTTCGAAGGTGATCCGGGCATACACCAGGCGCAGTCCTAAAGCCACTGCCACCAGCGCGGTACTGATGGTGGAGAAAAGTTCCAAAACCAGTGCCGAAAGGAATGCTACCCGCAGCACCCCTAATGTACTTACCCGGAAGCGGTCACTGAACCTGGCTATTATTTCCAGTTGGTCTTTGCTCCGGCCAAAGATTTTAAGGGTGGTGAGACCTTGCAAAACGTCCAGGAAATGGGCGCTCATGCGGCTTAAGTCATCCCATTGTCTTTGGGTAAGATGGTCTGCCCATTTTCCAATTAAAATCATAAAAAGGGGAATTAAGGGGGCAGTAAATAACATGATGAAACCAGAAAGCAAATCCAGCGGAAAAACGAACCCCAGAATAAGTACAGGTACCAGGACAGATAAAGCCAGTTGGGGGAGATAGCGGGCAAAATAAGCCTCTAACGACTCGACTCCCTCAACCACCAGATTGACCAGTTCACCGGTACGCTCCCCCCGGGCATATAGCGGTCCCAAAGCAAAAAGATGGGCCAATAGCCTCTGGCGCAAGTCTTCTTTAATCCGGGCGGCAGCACGGTAAGCGACTACTTCCGCCAGCCAGGCACTTCCGGCTCGCAGCACAATGACAGCTAAAAGAAACATGAGCCAGTGCCAAACCTGCCTCAACCCCTCCCCTCGAAGAAAAACGCCACTTACTACCCGAGCAAAATAGCCCGCTTGCAGCACGGTTAATAGACCGGTGAACATTCCCAAGGTTATGGTCAGGGCTAGAAAACGCCGGGATTTTTTAGCTTCAGTCATCAGCTTTTTGTCCAGCATCATTATACCTCCCCCGGAATATAGCTTCCATTACCGCACCAACTAAAGGGGGCCGGTAAAAATTGAGTGGCTGTGTAATGGGGTGAAGTCTTCACCTCACCCCATTTGATGCAGCATTTTGGATTTAATACTCCAAATTTTTTGGCCCGACGCGCCGGCGAAAGATCCAGTAAGTCCAGGCTTGGTAAGCCAGCACGATGGGCACCAAAGTAAGGGCAACTATAGTCATCACTTTTAGGGTATAAGGGCTTGAGGATGCGTTGTAAATAGTTAGACTCCAGTCGGGATTAAGGCTGGAGACCATGACCCTTGGGAAAAGTCCCCAGAAAATGGCCGCAATGTAGCATACTATAGTTAAACCATTTGCCACCAGGGCCCAGCCGGGCTTGCCGCGACTGAGCAGCAAATAAGCGGCCACAAGAGCCATCAGGGACCCAATCAGCACGGCTCCGGCACCCGCTTTGGCAAAAAGGTCTGTCTGGGTGTAGCTTAAAACCGCCAGAAGTAAAACCGCGGGTATGGCCAAAACGCCTGCTGCCAAAGCTTTCTGGCGGGCCCGCTCCATTATCTCCCCGTCAATCTTCAGGCTCAGGAAAATAGCTCCGTGCAGGATAAAGACCAACAGCCCCGCTATTCCGCCCACCAGGGTGTAAGGGGAAAGGAGGTTCCAGAAGGACCCTACGTACTCCATCTGTGCATCGATGGGCACACCCTGAAGCAGGTTGGTCATGGCCACACCCCAGAGGAGAGCAGGCAAGAGGCTGCCGGCAAAAATAGCCCAGTCCCACATGTTTCGCCAAGCGGGGCTCGGGTCTTTGCTGCGAAACTCAAAAGCCACGCCACGCACAATCAGAGCCGCCAGCATCAGGAAGAGTGCCAGGTAAAAACCGCTGAAGAGAGTGGCATACCAATTGGGGAAAGCGGCAAACATGGCTCCGCCGGCGGTGAGCATCCAAACCTCGTTGCCATCCCACACAGGCCCGATGGTGTTGATTATCATGCGGCGTTCCGTATCATTTTTCCCTAAAAAAGGCAAGAGGATGCCCACGCCGTAATCAAAGCCTTCCAGAAAGAAAAAACCGGTGAACAGGACTGCAACCAGACTAAACCAGATTGTATTTAGGTCCATAACGACACCTCCTTAGAAGTCCCTACTCTATCGTCCAAAATCTTTTCTTCAGGCCCCTGTTTGGCATACTTGCTGAGCAGGTAAACATCAGCTACTGCCAAAACCCCGTAGAGCAGCGTAAACCCGAGCAAGCTGGTCAAAACTGCTCCGGTCGAAACTGCCGGTGAAATAGCTTCTTCTACCCGCTGCAGCCCTTGGACAATCCAGGGTTGACGGCCGATCTCGGCCATGAGCCACCCGCCGGTATTGGCGATGTAGGGTAAAGGTATAGCCCAAAGCATGGCTTTTAGGAAACCCTGCTTATTTTCCAACTGCCCGGTTTGTTGCAGGTAAAGTCCATAAAGCGCCAGGATGGCCATCAGCACGCCGGCCAGCACCATGATGCGGAAACTCCAGAAAACAGGCACCACCGGCGGGATATAGTTGCCGGGGCCATACTCTGTCTCGTACTCAGCTTGAATTTCCTTAATCCCTTTGACCTCTCCGCTGAATTTGTTATACGTCAAAAAACTCAGCAAACCGGGAAGCTGGATTTCAGCAGAGTTAGTTTGGTTTTGTTCATCAATGATTGCCAGCACCGCAAGCGGTGCCGGGTCCGCGCTCTCCCACAGGGCTTCAGCTGCTGCCATTTTCATAGGCTGGGCCTGGGTTAGGTACTGTCCCTGAAAATGGCCAACGGCTGATACCAAAAGAATGCTGGCCACTCCGAAAATAAGGCCCAGCCGGAAGGAACGGCGGAAAAAGTCGGAGTAGTTTTTCCTCATTAGATGATAGGCGCTGATGCCCATCACGAAAAAGGCCGCAGTAGTAAACCCGGAAAGGACCGTATGCGGAAACTGGTACCAGACATGGCGATTGCTCAAGAGAGCAAAGAATTCGGTCATTTCAGCCCGGCCATTCCTAAGCACATAGCCTACCGGCGCCTGCATAAAGGAATTGGCCACCAGGATCCAGAAAGCGGAGAGATTGGTAGCAAAAGCCACCAGCCAAATGGTAGCCGCATGTACAGTTTTGGATAGCTTATCCCAGCCAAAAATCCATAAACCAATAAAAGTTGACTCGATAAAAAAAGCAGCCAGTGCTTCCACCGCCAGGGGGGCGCCAAAAATATCACCTACGAAGCGGGAATAGCCCGACCAGTTCATCCCGAATTGAAATTCCTGCACGATGCCGGTGACCACTCCCATAGCAAAATTGATCAAAAAGAGTTTGCCCCAGAACTTGGCCATCTTTTGATAGGTCTCATTCCCTGTGCGGACGTAAATAGTCTCCATGATGGCCACCAGAATGGAAAGCCCCAGGGTTAAAGGCACAAATAAAAAGTGATAGACAGTAGTAATGCCAAACTGCCACCTTGCCAGCAAAAGTTGATCCATCGGTTTCCCTCCCTAATTGCTTATGTATACCGCAACAGTATACTTTACAACCATAAAAAAACAGTAATCTTTGGTTCGGTCTCCCCCTCCGTAAAGTGTAGTAAGATAGTATAGTTTACACTTTCAGGCACCCCCTTTTTGCTGAAGTGATACATTTACTGTTTCTGCTTCAGCAGATCGGCAAATGTATGGCTACCCAGCTGCTCAAGCAGGCTCGACTGGATCTCCCCCAGTACGTGATGAATTGCACACCTATTGGCCCAATGTTTGCTGCAGTATTCCTTATCCAAGAGGCAGCGGTTAATGTAAACAGGCCCTTCAATAGCTTCAACCACATCCAGGAGAGTGATTTCCGCCGGCGGTTTGGCCAAGGCATAGCCGCCCTCGACGCCGCGAAAGGATTTTACCACCCCGGCATGGGTAAGGGACCTCATAATTTTGAGCAAAAACCGCATCGGAATTTCTTCCGCACTTGCAATAGTCTGGGCGGTAACAACTTCATCCTGGGGGAGGTTTGCTAAGTATAATACTGCTCGAAAAGCGTAATCAGTTGCCTGGTTTAGTTGCACTTGAGTTGCTCCTATTCTATACTATTTTTGTATAGTTTATCAATTACACTGTAACCCACTTTGCCCGTGTCGTCAAGTTTTTCCCCGCTTATACTATAAAATTTTATTTGTTTGTTACATCTAATTAAACCGGCTGTTAATTTTCTATGTTTTTAATTTATCCATTCTGGGTTATGATGTTAGGTAGTATTACATAACGACAGGAGAGAAGTACAATGACCTTTTATGAATTTGCCAGGGGTCTCTGCCGTATTTATTTAAAAACATTCCGGCGCTGGCAGGTGGAGGGAGCCGAAAACCTGCCCAGCAAAGGTCCGGTCATTCTGGCTGCTAACCATGTTAGCTATTTAGATCCGGTGGCATTAGGCTGCGCTTTTGACCGGCAGGTCCATTTCTTAGCCAAGGAAGAATTGTTCCGCATCCCTCTTTTAGGGTGGATCATCGACCATTTAGGCGCATTTCCCGTGAAACGGGGAGCAGGTGACAGGGGAGCCATCCGTGCCTCCCTGGAGATCCTGCATAACGGAGGCTGCTTTGGCATCTTCCCCGAGGGAGGGCGCAATAAGACCAGCCAGTTGCTTCTTCCTTTTAAAGCAGGAGCAGCCATGCTGGCTGCAAAGAGCGGAGCACCCGTATTGCCTGTGGCCCTAATTGGCACTTCCGGGTTTAGCGGCAAAGTAATCGTCCGGGTAGGCAAACCAATCTCCTTCCCCATCGAGGCCGACGGGCGGGCAGGCAAAGAGGAATTGGAAAACTTTTCGCGGGAAATTGTGACTGCAATCACAGAGATGCTGGAGGAGCGACCTTAATTAAACCCCCACAATGGCCAGCTCTTCCCCGCAGTATTTGCATTCCTTCCCTTTAAGCCCCGTCAGCGCCACACGGTAACCGCTGCGGGAAATAACATCCCGCCCGCATTTGGGGCAATAAGTGTCACTGCCATCCAGCTCGGGAGCGTTGCCAATATAGACAAAATGAAGCTTTTCCCTGGCGATTTCCCTGGCTTTTTGTAGCGTCTTCAGGGGTGTTGGCGGCGCTTCCATTTGGTAATTGGGAAAATACCTGGAAAAATGGAGCGGAACGTCAGCTCCCAAAGAACCTGCCAGCCACTCTACCAGGGATTTGATTTCCTCTTCGCCATCATTTAGCCCCGTAATGAGGAGCGTAGTAATTTCCACATGGCAGCCTGCTTCTTTTGCCAGCTCCGCTGTTCTTAACACCGGCCGGTAATCGCCTTTGATTATTTTCCTGTAGAAATCTGTACTGAAACCTTTGACATCAATATTTAAAGCATCGATTACCGGTGCCAACTCTTTTAAAGGCTCTTCGTTAATAAAGCCGTTGGTAACCAGCACATTTTGCAGATCTGCGCTTTTTGCTTGTTCTGCAGCTTCCAAAACAAACTCATACCATACTGTGGGCTCAGAATAAGTGTAAGCAATGCCAATGGAGTCTTTTTCTTTCACCTGGCAGGCGGCCTGCACCAGCTCCCGGGGAGTTATTTCGGCCAAACCTGGCTCCCCATGGGCTAGATGCCAGTTTTGGCAAAAGGCGCACTGCAGGTTACAACCCACAGTCCCCAGGGAAACTATATTTTTGCCGGGGTAAAAATGATAAAGGGGCTTTTTTTCAATAGGATCCAGGGCCAAAGAGGTGCACAAACCATAGTTCCTGGTTTCCAGCCTACCCCCCACGTTAGTGCGTACCCGGCAGATTCCCGTTTTGCCCGGCTCAAGCCGGCAGCCGTGGGGGCAAAGCCGACAGAGCACTGCATTCCCCTCCAACTTTTCGTACCATTTAGCTTCTCGCACGTCCAACCCCCTTTCCAGCAGTTATGTATATCTCGTTACCTTAAATCTCTCTAAAGTATATTCATTTCCTGTAATTCCCGCCTTGCGCTTGGCAATCGCCACCTGCTCCTCCACAGTGTCTATACCCTCCAGGTCAGGCAAAAGCAAACCTGAACGCCTGCCCTGCCGCACGATGACGCCGTACTTTTTGGGGTCCAGAAAGCTAGGGTCGGGTATTTTCTCCGGCTCCCCCAAAATATCCACCGAATAGGTTAACTGGTCCAATTCATCGGTCGTAACCGGATCAAAACGAGGGTCCTGGGTGCCGGCAGCGATGGCGTTGTAAATAATTTCTTCCGCAGTACTGTCCCTGGTTGGAGCTGTCGTGCCGATACAGCCCCTGAGTTGCCCGTGTTTCTTTAAGGAAACAAAAGTTCCCGCCTGCTCCGGCCATTCCCTGGGTACTTCCTTAGGAGTTGCTATGATTTTCCCGGTGGTCACATAAGCCTCCAGGGTTTCCCTGGCAAGCCTTACAGCAAAGGATTCCCCTTTTCTTGCATTTTTAATTTTTTCCGTCCGAGCATTAAAAAGCCGGTTTACCAGCCGGAGTTCCCGGTATTGACCTTGCGGTTTTAAAGCCGCTACCAGGTAGCCTACCCCAAAGGGCCCTTCGTAGGAGAGCACCTCTCCTTTTACTTGGTAACCATCCAATGCACCTAAAAGCATCACCAGCGGGCGAAAACCGCATTCTCCCGCCTGTTCCACCAAGTCAGAAGGTAGGTTGATTATCCCCGGCGCATCTACAGCTTCCAGCAGCCTTCGCATTTCCGCATCAAATTCTTTCCCCCTGGGGTGATACCCGGCAGGTGCGTCTGGAGTCAGACGATGGGATAAGTCCCCGCTGGCAATCACAGCTGCTTTTCTGGAGCTCATTAGCACCGCATCCTGGATGAGAGTTCCGAAGAGGTAAAGCTCCTCCAAAGGTAAAAGCCCCATGGTGATATGTACTAAAGGCACATTTACCCCTGCTTCCTGCAGGAAATACAGGGGCACCATAGCCCCGTGGTCCAGAGCAGTGCCGACTTGGTACTCCCTGCCCAGCTCCTCATCCACTTGGGCCACAGCAATTCCCTTGCCTAAAGAAAGCCTGGTTATGGCTTCCGCCAACTGCAAATCGTTTTTTAACCTGAATTTAACCTGGGCGGCTCCAAACTGCTTCAGGTCCCCCTTCAGTTCAGGTACCATATTAATAGCCACTGCATCACGGAAAACGGCTCCGTGAGGGGTAATTAAAACTATTACCTCCGGTTCAAAGGCTTTTAGTTCTCTGGCAAACTTTCGGGCTGCCGCTAAGCTCTCGCTCACCCGGTAAGTTTCTTCCTTGCCCACCTCAGGCACCATCACCGGTGGATGGGGCAAAAAACCGGCATGCACTATTTCTCCCATTCTATCCACCTCCGTATACTACTGGTAGTTTCTACCCGGATCTAAAATTTATCCAGGGTATTTGCTCCCTATTGTCCTAAAATCAAATCGCCGCTTGGGTCTTAAAACCGAAACGGCGATTTTTGCAGTGACAAAAGTTCAACGTTTTGCTATTAACTTATCTTTATCCCTTCAAGCCGCAGAAACCTACGCTTATGGTCCAGTCCCCCGGTATAGCCCCCCAGGCTGCCGTCGCTGGCGATCACCCGGTGGCATGGGATTAATACAGGAAAGGGATTGGCACCTACGGCTTGTCCAATAGCCCTGAAACCCCTGAGACAGCCGATACTTTCCCCCACCCATTTGTACGAACGCACCTGCCCATAAGGGATCGTGGCTACCGCCTGCAAAACCTTTCTGCGGAAAGGGGTAAGTCTGCTTAAGTCCAGCTGGCAGCTGCAGTTCAGCTCTTGTCCATTAAAGTAATTTGTTAAAGCGCGGATCAAACCGGCAAAGTATCCTGAGTCCTCATGAGCAGGTTCCCCTTTACCCAAGAGTTCCCGGAATACATCTTCCGGGCTTTCCATAGGCAGTGTCAGGGAGATCAACCCGGCTGCACCGGCCAGGGCGCCCATATGCCCAAAGGGGGTCTGCCAAATTGCAAAACGCATTGTCACCATCCTTGCACCCCTATTTGTTAAAAGATTTTTAGAAATTTATTGCGGCTGACAATTACTCTCCATTCAGGTACTTTACCACGCCACCGTAAATAGCCAAGGCCATTTTTTGCTGGTAGTCAGGATCATTTAAAAGCTTTTCTTCGGCAGCATTGGAAATAAAGCCTACTTCCACAATAGCAGCAGGGAGGTGCAGCAGATTTCTCAACATATAAGAATTTTCATCGCTGATTTTCAATGCTTTACGGTCGGTATTTCTTAGCTGCCTTTTAATCTCGTTTTGGATGCTGACTGCCAGTTTCCTGCCTTCCTCATTTTTTATATTATAAAAAGTTTGGGCTCCTGTCCAGCGAGTGCCAAAAGCGTTGGCCTGAATGCCCAGATAGATGTCAGCTTTGACATCTTGCACAACTCTCAGGCGGTTATCAAGGTCTCTTTTTTTCATAGTGCCTTCACCCGGGGTGACTAAATCCTTATCGGTTTCTCTGGTTAACACCACCAGGGCACCGGCATTGCCCATTACTCTGGCTAGTTTTTTGGCGATGGCTAGGTTTAAATCCTTTTCTTTGGTACCGGCGACGCCAATCTTGCCAGGATCATAGCCGCCATGGCCGGGGTCAATAACCACAACTTTGTTGGCCAAGGCCCAGGACATAGTCTCGATAGCCTCTTGGTTCAGCCTTAAGCCCACAAACCTGTAGCCGTTAATCACTACCACGGTCAAAATGGCCAGGTAAACCAGATACTGAAGCCTTACCCGCAAAACTTTAGACCGGAATCTTGCCATACATTTCCCTCCCCAAGAGCCACTCACTCTTTACTAACAATATGCGGGGAAGAAAAACACTATGTCTGGTTATTGCTTGCCTCTTACCTTTTCATTGCAAAAGCCTACCTAAACTTTAAAGGCCTTAATCTCGTCTTGCAGCTCTTGTGCCATTCTGGCCAATTCTTCTACAGAGCTGACAATTTCCTCCACTGAGGCTGACTGCTCCTCGGCAGAAGCGGCCACCTCCTGGGTACTGCTTGCCGCTTGCTGACCTATAGCTGCAATATTTTCGATCCCTTCTTTGGCTTTGGCGGCCATTTCCACAATTTGCAGGGCGCCAGAGGCAGCACCGGTAATCTTGCTGTTAAGTTCTTCAATCACCTTGGCAATCTCCTCAAAAGACTGTTCGGCCTGGTTGATAATTTCCGTTCCGGAACTCACCTCGTCGATGCTTTCATTCATAATAGCAACGCATTGTTTCGTTTCATTCTGCACTTCCTTAATAAGCTGGGCAATTTGCCTGGCGGCATTTGCCGACTCTTCGGCCAGTTTTCTGACCTCTTCTGCCACTACCGCAAAACCTCTGCCCTGCTCGCCGGCTCTAGCCGCTTCAATTGCAGCATTCAAAGCCAGCAAATTGGTTTGTTCCGCAATTCCCGTAATAAGATTTACAATCTCACTAATTTTACCTGAACGCTCATCCAGCCCCTTAATCGCTTTGGCCGTCTCGTCTACCTTATTAGTGATGAGCTCCATCTGGGCAACTGATTGCTGGACATGTTGTCTGCCTTTCATTGCCTCTTCCTTGGCAACATTGGCCCGTTTGTTAACCTCCTGAATGTCTGTATTAACACCTGTAATGCTTTGGGCCATATCAGCCACATAACCCATGATCTCATTAGTTTGACCCGCCTGTTCCTGAGAGCCTGCTGCCATTTGCTGTACAGTCTGGGTGACCTGCTGCGCAGACCTTCCCACTTCCTCCGCGGCTTTGGCCAACTGCTCACTGGACGCCGCAAGGTTCTGGGAACTGGAGTTAGCCTGTTTAATCAGGGAACGCAGGCTTTCCTGCATACGCTTGAATGCCAACCCTAGCTGCCGCTCCTCTCTCATCCCTTTAGGCTCAATCTCCCGGGTGAAATCCCCTTGAGCCAAAACCTCGGCATGACTAACCAGCTCTTTTAAAGAGCGGGCAATGCGGTCAGATAGTACATAACCCAATGCTATTGCCAAAATAATACTGATAATAAGTATCAAAATGATTCTCTCTGTAATCTCAGCTTTAGCAGCCATAGCCTCTGCCCGGTCCTGGGTGAAAAACACACCCCATCCCAGGGATTCTACCGGCGCATAAGCAGCTACTTTCTTTTTACCATCAATGATGTATTCACCTGAGCCGGTCTTTCCGGCCAGCGCTTCTTGTGCCAGTTCATTCTCAAACTTCTCCTGTTTCAACACTAATTCATGATTGGGATGCACAGTTATGACACCATTGCCGTCGATAGCAAAGGCATAGCCTGTTTTTCCTACTTTCAAGGCGTTAATCGTCTTGCTGATCCTCTCAAGATCAATATTGGCTCCAACTGCTCCCACCAGTTCTCCGCTCGGGTTTTTAAGCGGATAGACCGTAAAGACCATGGGCTGGTTAGTAGCGTTGGAGATGAAGGAACCGGAAAGATAGGGCTCCCCAGATGACATGACCTGTTTAAACCAGTCCCTGTCGCCAAAATCCCAATCGTTCCATCCTTCCCTGGGGCTTACATTCCGTACCTTTCCGTCCCGATCCATCACATAAACATATTGCAGTTGAGGGTAATGCTCCTGCAGGTTTTTAATTGCCACCTGTTGTGCTTCCGGCTCCGCAAAGTTATGAACCAGTTCTTGACCGGAAAAATTAGACAATGCCAAGCGGGTGTGCGAAATGTAGCTTTCGATTTCCCTGGCAGCAGCTGTGGCAGCCGCCTTTTTACTATCAAAAATAAGGTTTTTAAGATTTTCAGTTAAAACGCTGTTTCCTACAATTGTTACAGCCACCAACGGCAAAACTGCAAAAAGCATCAGCATCGAAACCAGCCAAACCTTTAGGCTGACTCCTCCAGCGTTTTTTGGTCTTAATTTCAAATCGACCCAACTCCCTTCTTCAAATTGCTAGTCATCACTGATGAGTGATCTTTCGACAAATTGTACCTATTTCCTTCTAAACATTGTTAAATTGTCACCAAAATATAACAAAACAATCCAGCTAACTAACTGGCTTATCCCTATCACCTAAAAAACAAAAACCGGTCGCATACTTCTTTAGTACAGCCGGGTAGCTTTTTTCCACATAAAGAAAACTTGGCTTGCGAAAAGACCATTGGCGCAGGCGGAAGCCTTAGTTGCACTTATGCGCCCTCAGACTTATACTTTCTGAATAGCATACTTTCTGAATAACAAAAAAAGAAGGCAATAATGCCTTCCCTGGGTAAATCTATCTCTTGGAGAACTGTGGAGCCTTACGGGCTTTCTTCAGGCCGTATTTTCTTCTTTCCTTCATTCTGGGATCCCTGGTCAAAAAGCCCGCTCTTTTAAGTACCGGGCGAAGGGTTTCATCAGCTTGCAAGAGCGCTCTGGCAATACCCATGCGTACTGCTCCAGCCTGGCCTGATGTGCCTCCGCCTTCAACTTTGACTATAACATCAAACCGGCCCTGGGTCTCAGTGGCAACCAAAGGCTGCCTTACGATCATCACCAGAGTCTTTTTGCCAAAGTACTCGTCTAATGGACGATCATTTATCATAACGTTGCCATCTCCCGGAACAAGCCTGACCCTGGCTACAGAGTTTTTGCGCCGTCCGGTGCCGTAATATTGTACCTGTGCCAAATCCATATCCTCCTTCCGACCTATGCTTCAAATTCCCAAACTTCTGGTTTTTGAGCTTGATGTGGATGTTCAGCGCCGCGGTAAACCTTAAGTTTTTTAATCACCTGGCGCCCTAACCTGTTATGGGGAATCATGCCTTTGACAGCAATTTCAATTGCTCTTTCAGGGTGCTTTTGCAGCAAGGTTTGGTAATCCATGGTCTTTAAACCGCCGGGATAACGGGAATGACGGACATATAATTTATCCCGCAGCTTATTTCCTGTAAGTCTTACTTTTTCTGCGTTAATAACAATTACATGATCACCTGTGTCCACATGAGGAGTAAAAATCGGTTTATGCTTACCCCTTAACAGTCTGGCAACCTCGGTAGCCAGTCTGCCCAGAGTCTTATCTGTAGCGTCAATTACATACCATTTCCTGGCTACTTCGCCAGGCTTGGCCATGTAGGTGCTCATTTGTTTCCCTCCTTGCTAAATACAATTGGCTCTATAGTCTTCACAGGATTGCCGGGGCTCGTGACAACCTGGAAATATCCTAAAAAACCACACAGATAATTGTAATCTATTGGTACGTCAATGTCAAGAAAAATGCTTTGACACCGGTTTTGTTAACAGCGTTGTTATTTTAACCCGCTGCCATAATTTTCATGCTGTACTTCTTGGCAATTTCACAAATGCGTGCAGCAATTTGCGCTAAGGATGTATAATCAAGGCCCACCTGCAGCAAATTAAGGCTATGAAGCTATTACGGTTTTTCATTTACGGATTAATTGGCTGGGGAGTAGAGATCTTCTGGACCGGGCTGGGATCAATGCTACGGGAAGACTGGCGCCTGGCCGGAACTACTTACCTATGGATGTTGCCTATTTACGGCCTTGCCGTGTTTCTTGAGCCCTTACACGACGCCATTCGCCGTTGGCACTGGGCTTTCAGAGGGCTTATCTGGGTAGGTATTATCTGGGCAATTGAATTTTTCACCGGAGGAACAATTGCACTTACCGTAGGCACCTGTCCATGGGATTACAGTGGGAAGACCCCCTATGAAGTACTGGGCCTTATCAGGCTGGATTATGCTCCGGCCTGGTTCGTGCTGGGTCTGCTGTTTGAAAGGCTGCATGATTGGCTGGAACAACTGCTGGCACGCCTGGAATCTTAATCCTGACAAAACCGGCTGAGGTTCTAGTATTATGTAAACTAAATTTCATGTCCAATACTGAATAGCGGAGGTTATTCAATGAAAATTCTCCAAGACCTGGATGCAAGGTTAAGAGCAACATCAAGTCTGGATCTCTTTGTGCACACCATCAACTGCGGTAGGCAAAGGCCCTACAGCGACCACTTGCCAATGAATGGCTCCACCGATGAACAAATATACAATTTTAAGAAAACAGTGCATGAATTTCTGAGTTTTAGATACTAATTCAGCCAAGGGTTTATTTGACATAAAAATTTGCTTATCAAGCTGTTTTACCGGATATTTTATTAACCTTGAATTTAATGAGGAAAGCAGCAGCTACAAACAAGCCTGAAAAAACCAGCAGTCCGGGGAGTAGGCCCAAATACCGGTCCAGCAGACCGCCCAGCATGGGACCGAAAAACATCCCCAGCGAAAAGCAAGTATTGTATATCCCGTAGGCCAAACCAGGGCCGCCGTTTTCAAGCCTGGATGGCTCCGCAACCACGACCTCGTACATCAGCGGCTGGCTGGGGGTGATGGCGGCCCCGATGGCTACCCCCAACAATGTAAAAGCTATGGACAGCAGCAGGAGATTGGGAGCTAGAGCCAGAAGCGGAAAAAAAGCGGCTGCCGTCAACAAGCCCCAATAGACGAAAAGCGAGTAACCCAGCCTGTCTGACCAAAGACCAACCGCAGCGTCACTTACCCCATGAACAATCCCCATCAGGCCGAAGAGCAGCCCGATCTGCAGGCTGTCCAGGCCAAAATGCCGGTGCATGTAGTTTGGCATAATAATCTCCAGCATGCCGAAACTGCTGGAGGCAAATACCACTACTACGCATAACCATAGCAAGTTGGATGGGAGGGCGAGTTTTTTCCTGGACCGCTGTCCTGCTTCCGCTTTTACCATACCGGGAAAAGAAAAGTCCAACTTCCAGACCACTGTCAACATGGCTGCAAATACAAGCGCAAGGGCGAAAAACATGAGACGGTAGCCCAGATACTTGTAAAGCAGGCCCCCAACCGGAGGTCCCAATATAGTTCCCACACCCATGGCCGCCAGCACCAGCCCCAATTTTTGACCTTGCTGCCTGGGATAAAGTAAAGCAATCATGGCTAGCCCGGCAGTCCAGGTGGTTGCGGCCGCAACTCCCTGAATAAAGCGGCAAAAAGCCAGAAACAGGCCGTTGTTAACCGTTCCGTACAAAAGACAACTTAAAATTAAAAAACTCAAACCGCCTGCAAACACTTTTTTGTAGCCCAGCCGTTCTGCCAAAATTCCCATGGGCATGCTAAATAGAAGCAGCCCCAAAGAATATGCCGCAAAAATTATTCCTATGGTCAGCGTAGTCAGGCCCAGTTCTTCCGTATATACGGGTATCAATGGAACGATGGTGCCATACAGCACTGTATCGGCAAAAATCAGTGCCATGACCAGGTAAAAAATATATGTTTTATTTTCCTCAAAATTCGGTGCTGTTTGCATTTTTGTAGTTCCCTTCCTACGCTCAGCTGTTTCTTGGTTATAAATAGCCTAATTTGCCCGTTGCGGCGAAAATAAAAGTATTCCAGAAACCTCTGGCCATCAGTTTCTATTATACCGCGTCTTCTGCATAATTCTGCCATCATCGTCTTAGGAACGCCGGAAAAACCATATTTTTTTAAACTAGTGCTAATTCAACAGGATAAGTCGTATGTTCCCTTTTTAAAAACAGTTAAGCCAGTACATCAAGTCTGGCTAAAAACTACCCTCAAAATGTTAACCCTTGTGTCAGCTGCTCCAAAGACTCTCGCCAAGAGCGCTGCCCTGCTCAGGCTCTAAGCAAGCCTTATGAGCGACCGCATAAGGGCGACTAGACTTCTGCCGGCGCTCACGCTTGGCACAAGCCAAGTCTCCTTTACGTTTGACTTCCAGCGGCACGCGGTGACACGACGTCCTATCGCTCCACCGCTCTCGCAGCGTCCATGCTGCTCGTCCGCTTACAGTCAAACTCTTCTCAGAGCGCTCTATGGCTTGTCATATGTCGCAGCTATGCACAATGGGTTGCAATTTTCATTTGTCTACAAGCTGAAGTCAGAAATATTCTGCCTCAAAAAAGCTCACTGACTATTAATATGTATGCTTAAACTCTAATACCCCACCTTTAATAAACACAGCCCATGGGCAGGAACAGTAGGCCCCGCCTTATTTCTGTCCCTGGCCTCAATAATTTTCTGCATATCTTCGGGCTTGATCTTTCCCTGCCCTATCTCCAGCAGGGTGCCGCAGATTATCCTCACCATGTTATAAAGGAAACCGTCACCAGTTATTTCAATGTGAAGAAGCGACTCCTCCTCTCGGAAATTGCAGTCAATAATAGTACGGGTGAAATTCTTCACCGAGCTGCCGCTGGCGCAAAAAGACCGAAAATCGTGACGGCCCAGGAGGTATTGAGCAGCCTCTTGCATGGCTGTTAAATTTAAAGGATAAGGGTAATGATAAGCAAAATTGCGCCAAAAGACATGTGGCATTTTGCCGGTGTCAATAGTGTACCTGTAAGTTTTACGGCGAGCGCTGTACCTGGCGTGAAAAGAGTTGTCCACTTCTTCCGCCTCGAGGGGTACGATATCGGGAGGTAATACGCTTTTTAAGGCGTAGGGGAACTTGTCCACCGGGATGCGGGAAGATGTATCAAAGTGGATAACCTGTCCCAGGGCGTGAACTCCTGCATCAGTGCGACCCGAAGCCGTGACCTTGATTTCTTCTTTTGTAATCAGCTTCAGCTTCTCCTCCACCGTCCCCTGGATAGTCCGCACCCCCGGCGGCTTGGTCTGCACCTGCCAGCCGCTAAAATTGGTTCCGTCATAGGCGAGTGTGAGCTTGATTCTCCTTAGCATTTTACCCTCCGTCAAGTCACCAGTTTAGTTACCAGCATCAGCTTTTAACCTCGTCTTTAGTCCTTGGTCGTTACTCTAAGTCTTTGCACAGGCCTACGGCTACCTATTGGTCAACAGTCAGTCACCAGTAACTAGCCACTGAGAGCTGATAACTCATAGCTGAAGGCTGACAGCTGAAGGCTGAAAACTAATAACCAGCAACTAACAACTAACAACTGCAATAACTTAGATGCTACGTTATTACTCTATATACAATAGCCAAGACCATAAACCCAAACATCAAGAGCAAAGCTACATAGTCCCTTAATGCCATCACCAACTGCTTCATTTTAGTCCTACCCTGGCTTCCACGGTAGCAGCGGGCTTCCATGGCCATCGCCAGCTCATCGGCGCGGCGGAACGCACCTACAAACAGCGGCACCAACAGAGGCACCATGTTTTTGGCCCGCTGCCAGAGGTTGCCGCTTTCAAAATCAGCGCCCCTGGCCATCTGGGCTTTCATGATCTTGTCAGTCTCTTCCAACAGGGTAGGAATAAACCGCAAGGCAATGCTCATCATCATCGCCAATTCGTGGGCCGGAAGCCCAATTCTCTTACCCGGGCCCATGAGGCTTTCCAGGCCGTCGGTCAGGCTGATGGGTGAAGTGGTCAGCGTTAGCAGAGAAGTAACAAGAATTAGAAAGATCAGGCGCAGGGACATGAATACACCCTGCCGGATACCCTCGATGGTTATTTTTAACGGGCCTATCCTCAACACTTCAGTCCCCGGAGTGAGAAACAAATGCAGGACAAAGGTAAATACTAAAATAATGAGTATTGGTTTAAGGCCTTTCAACAGGTAACTTACCGGGATCTGAGAAAGCAAAATTAACACTAAAGTCAGGATAGCTACTCCTACGTATGTTTCAAGACGGTCAAGTAAAAAGAGGCCCGTCATATAAAAAAGTACAGCCAGTATTTTAGTTCGCGGGTCAAGGCGGTGGACTATTGATTCCCCAGGTATATATTGTCCGATAGTGATATCTTTAAGCATTTTTGTTACCTCGCCACCAGTTCAGTATTTCTTCTTTAGCCTCTTCTACCGTCAACACATCGGTACGCACATTCAACCCCTTGGCTGCCAGTCTGTGCATCAGGGTTGTCACCATGGGGACGCCAAGTCCCAACTTTTCTAAATCCCGGGCTTTTAAAAATATTTCCCGGGGTGTACCGTCCATTACCACCTTCCCCTGGTGCATGACAATAACCCGCTGGGCATAGCGGGCGATATCCTCCATGCTGTGGGAAACAAGAATAATAGTTATTTTTAGCTGTTGATGAAGGGACGCTATCTCTGTCAGTATTTCATCCCTGCCCCCTGGGTCCAGTCCTGCCGTTGGCTCGTCTAAAATCAATACCTGCGGCTCCATGGCCAAAACGCCAGCAATGGCCACACGCCTCATTTGCCCGCCGCTCAAGGCGAAAGGGGAACGGTCCTTCAGACTATCGAAATCCAGGTTGACAGCAGCCATGGCAGCCTTCACCCGTTCGGCTATTTTTTCTTCGCTCCAGCCTAAATTTTTGGGCCCAAAGGCGATGTCTGCATAGACCGTTTCCTCAAAAAGCTGGTGTTCCGGATACTGAAAGACAATGCCCACTTTATGCCGGATATTTTTTAGTCGCGTGGTTTTGGGAGTTATTTCGTCGTTCCCTATAAGTACCCTCCCGCTGGTAGGAAGCAGCAAACCGTTAAGATGTTGAATTAGCGTGGACTTGCCCGAGCCGGTATGACCGATCAGCCCTACGAACTGTCCGGAAGTAATTTCCAGGCTAATGTCGTCCAGTGCCCTGGTTTCATAAGGAGTATTCGGTTTATAGACATGTGACAATGACTCTATCTTGATCAGCATAAGCAATCCACCATTTCCGCAACAGTGAGAATATCTGCCGGTATTTTGAGGCCTTCTTGGCGCAGTCGATATGCCAACTCAGTCATCTGGGGCACATCCATACGCAAACCTTTCAGCATTTCAACTTGCTGAAAGATCTCCCTGGGGGTCCCCTCTTTCACGATCTCCCCTCGTTCCATCACAACCAGGCGATGGGCATTGACCGCCTCTTCCATATAGTGGGTAATATGGACGATTGTTAAACCTTCATTCCGGTTGAGGCTGGTAATGGTATCCATCACTTCTTTTCTGCCTTTTGGATCCAGCATAGCCGTAGGTTCGTCCAGCACCAGGCAGCTTGGCCGCATGGCAATAATTCCTGCAATCGCCACCCTCTGTTTTTGTCCGCCGGAGAGATAATGGGGCTCCCGTTTCTTAAATTCTGACATACCTACCAGTTCCAGGGCCTGATCTACCCGCTGCCTTATTTCTGCCGGAGGAATGCCCAAATTTTCGGGGCCAAAGGCAACGTCTTCTTCCACCATGGTGGCTACCAGCTGGTTATCAGGGTTTTGGAAGACCATCCCCACTTCTTTGCGGATCTCCCAGATTTTCTCCCGGCTCCTGGTATCCATACCGTTCACCGTAACCTTCCCCTCGGTAGGAAGCAGTAAACCATTTAAATGTTTAGCCAGAGTTGATTTGCCGGAACCATTATGGCCTATGATGACCACAAATTCCCCTTTTTTGATTTCCAAGTTAATATTGTTTAGCGCTATTACTTCCTGGGGAGTGCCGGCTTTGTATTTATGATAAAGTTTCTCAATTTTAATCATGGTTACACCACACGCTCTTATGCTAGTTATTAGTTGCTAGTTATTAGTTGTTGGTTTGCTTGTATTCCTTTACAGCAAGAGCTAGACCAGTTTTATAATAAAATAAAAAAGATCCAATTTAAATATCTTCCCTCACTTTTTTATAAAGAAAAGTCCTGGAAGAGCGCCTGGAAACTAACAACTAACAACTTCTATCAAAATTACATCTTTGCATTTAAGGAAATATTCCCAAGGAGTACACAACCGTTTCAAGGTAAAAATTAAGTCAGGAAATGGTTGCGTTCCCGCTACCTGACCCTGACTTAATCCCTGAAACTAATAAAAGCACCTTTTCTCTGCCGCTACTACACTAATTCTACCAGCACCATGGGGGCACCATCGCCGCGGCGGTAGCCCGTTTTAATCAGCCTGGTATATCCTCCCTGGCGCTCCTTATAGCGCGGCGCAATAGTTTCAAATAGTTTCGTCACAACATCTTCTTCCATGAGATACGCTAAAGCCTGTCGCCTGGCGTGCAGGTCTCCCCTCTTCCCCAAGGTAATCATTTTTTCAGCTATTCTTTTCAATTCTTTAGCCCTCGGTTCAGTGGTTTCAATGCGCTCTTCTTTGAGTAAGGAAGTGACGATATTTCTAAACATGGCCTGACGGTGGCTGGATTTCATGCCCAGTTTACGGTATGCCATGGTCCGACCCTCCTTTTCTACTCATCTGACTTGCGTAATGAGAGATTCAATTCCGCAAGCTTTTGTTGTACTTCTTCCAAAGACTTGCGTCCCAAGTTTCTAACCTTCATCATGTCTTCTTCGGTCCGCTGGATCAATTCTTCCACAGTATTGATACCGGCCCGTTTTAGACAATTGTAGGAACGAACTGATAGGTCCAGTTCCTCAATGGTCATCTCCAGAAGCTTATCCTTCTTCTCTTCTTCTTTTTCCACCATCGTAACTTCGTCGCTTATTTTTTCCGTTAAGCCCATGAAAAGTTTCAGATGGTCGTTTAGAATCTTGGCAGAGGAGCTAACAGCCTCATCGGGGGCAATGCTCCCATCTGTCCAAACTTCCAAAGTTAGTTTATCATAGTCTGTAATCTGACCTACACGTGTATCTTCTACAGTATAGTTTACGCGTAAGACCGGAGTAAATAGAGAGTCAACCGGAATCACTCCGATAACCTGCTCCTCTTTTTTATTTTTTTCAGCTGGTACATAGCCCCGGCCTTTTTCGATCACAATATCCATAAACAGCCTGCCGTCTTTATCCAAGGTAGCTATATGCAGGTCAGGGTTCAAAATCTCTACATCAGCGTTAGCTATGATGTCGCCAGCAGTAACTTCTCCCTCTCCCTCTGCTTCAATTCGCACTGTTACCGGCTCATCGGTATGAAGCTTAATGGATAACGACTTCAAATTAAGAATAATATCTGTTGTATCTTCTACTACGCCCGGTATTGTGGAAAACTCATGAAGTACGCCATCAATTTTAATGGAAGTAACTGCTGCGCCGGGCAGAGATGAAAGCAGGATCCTCCGGAGGGAATTGCCCAACGTGATGCCGTAACCCCTTTCCAGGGGCTCCACCACAAACTTGCCGTACCTATTATCCTCACTCCGCTCGACACATTCAATCTTCGGTTTTTCGATTTCTAACATAAATACCCTCCTTCCGAGACCTGAGCCTTTCTTTCAAGAACCCCAATGGACATTATTTGGAATACAACTCGACAATTAAGTGTTCTTCCACCGGGATATCTATATCTTCTCTGGATGGAAGGGCTACGACCCTGCCCCGCAAGGCTTTAGCATCAACCTCTAACCATGCCGGCGGAGTCTTATGGGCAGCTAATTCTGCCAGTTCCTTGAACTTCTCTAAACTGATGCTGCCTTCTTTTACCGCGATCTCATCGCCCACACGCACTTGGTAAGAGGGAATATTTACTTTCTTACCGTTAACTGTAAAGTGCGCGTGTCTAACCAGTTGGCGTGCCTCGGGTCTGGAGCTGGCAAAACCCAAGCGGTAAACTACATTATCAAGGCGTCTTTCTAATAGGCGCAATAGATTCTCACCGGTAACCCCTTTTTGCCGGTCTGCTTTCTCAAAATAATTTCTGAATTGTTTCTCCAGGACACCATAAATCCTACGGGCTTTTTGCTTTTCCCTCAGCTGAATGCCATATTCAGACTGCTTCTTTCTGCTCTGTCCGTGCTGTCCGGGGGCATAAGCCCTTCTGTCTACTGCACACTTGTCAGAATAGCAGCGGTCTCCCTTAAGATATAATTTTGTTCCTTCCCGGCGACATAGCCGGCAAACGGCTTCTTTATATCTTGCCAACCTTTATACACCTCCTATACTCTTCTGCGCTTCGGCGGTCTGCAGCCGTTATGTGGAATAGGGGTAACATCTTTGATCATGCTCACTTCCAGACCTGCTGCCTGAAGGGATCTGATTGCCGCTTCCCGTCCGGCACCAGGTCCTTTTACATAGCATTCAACTTCTTTTAAGCCATGCTCCATAGCTGCTTTAGCAGCTTGCTCGGCAGCCATCTGGGCGGCAAAAGGAGTGCTTTTTCTTGATCCTTTAAATCCTACGCCGCCTGCACTGGCCCAGGAAATAGCATTTCCGGCTTTATCGGTAATAGTAACGATTGTATTGTTGAAAGTGGATTTAATATGGGCAACACCATTTTCAATGTTTTTACGGTCTCTTCTTCTCGTGCGGGTTGGCCTCTTTGCCATTAATCATTATCCCCCTTTCGTTTTGTGACATATTACTTCTTACGTTTTACACCCACAGTCCGTCTCGGACCTTTTCTTGTTCTGGCATTAGTCTTAGTGCGCTGTCCCCGGACCGGTAAACCCCGGCGATGACGCAGGCCCCTATAAGACCCAATTTCAATCAAACGCTTAATATTGAGGGAAACTTCACGGCGTAAGTCCCCTTCCACCACATAGTTCTTATCAATAACTTCACGCAGCTTTGCAACCTCATCTTCAGTTAAATCCCGCACCCTTGTATCGGGGTTAATTCCGGTACGGGCTAAGATCTCTTGAGCGGTCGGCTTCCCAATACCATAGATATAGGTAAGGGCGATCTCTATCCGCTTATCCCGGGGTAAATCTACACCGGAAATACGTGCCATTAAGCTACACCTCCATTTTACTTAGTAGTTCTATTTCAGGTCAGTTGCCAGTTGTTAGTTTTTAGTTGTTAGTTTCAACCAGTTGCTTGAGGGTAAACACAACCGGATCGAGATTTACTTTCTTACAGCAAACAACCAGCATCCTTTTCTCTCCCAATGTATACGCACAATTATTGCATCGGCCCAACACCGGGATATAGCTTAACTTGTCCGGATCCGGGCAAAACCCGGGCAGCCGCGCCGGACAAGCTAATACTGCAATTCTTACAGGTCAGCTGTCAGCTTGCAGCTTTCAGCCGTTAGCTTAAACATTTTAATTGCTGATGGCCGATAGCTGGTGGCTGATAGCTAGATTAGCCTTGTTTCTGCTTGTGCTTAGGAGTTTCGCAGATAACCATTACCCGGCCTTTCCTCTTGATTATTTTACATTTTTCACAGATGGGTTTCACCGACGGTTTTACTTTCATTTAAAACCCTCCTTTGCAATAAGCCCACTAGCTTCCTTGCGATTTTACTTTATTTGAAGCGATAAACGATTCTACCTCTGGTCAAATCATAAGGCGACAGCTCTACTGTAACTCTATCCCCAGGGAGAATCCGGATGAAATTCATTCTGATTTTGCCTGAAACATGGGCAAGAACTTTATGTCCGTTATCCAATTCCACCTTAAACATGGCGTTGGGAAGCGGCTCCAAAACCCTGCCTTCAACTTCAATCACATCCTGTTTGGACACACGATCAACCTCCTTGTCCAGCGGTGTCAACTTTTGCACTTATAAGATCAGCTATAGCTTTACGGATTTCAGCGTTATTAACAGCCTCACCGTTTTTCAATTTATCTGCGATGGTGTCGGCAACCAGTTTGGTGGCCTGTAAGTGCTTAATATTTTTCTTTTTGGGATTGTTGATTTTGCGCAAATCACCATCTGCTAGGTAGGCAAAAGAGTCACCTGATAACGCTACTATTAAAAATACCCTGTCTTTGTCGCGACCTGCTGTGGAATGAACTAACTGCCCCAGTCGCAGTCCTTCAACCATGCTCGCACCCCCGCTTTGTAAGACAAGCCTATAGTTTGGTCAGTATTTCTGGGCCGTCATGGGTTATAGCAATGCTGTGCTCAAAATGAGCCGATGGTTTTTTATCTTTGGTTATCACGGTCCAATTGTCACTCAAAGTCATAACCTCATAGGTTCCCATGTTAACCATAGGCTCGATAGCCAAAGTCATTCCAGGTTTTAAACGAGGGCCCCTTCCAGGCATGCCGAAGTTGGGTACTTGTGGTTCCTCGTGCATCTCCTGGCCAATCCCATGTCCAACATAGTCTCTTACAACAGCAAAACCGCTATTTTCAACATAGCTTTGGATCTCATGGGAAATATCACTAAGCCGGTTGCCGCTCACTGCTTTAGCAATGCCCCGGCTTAAAGCTTCTTCCGTAACTGCCAAGAGCCGTTCAACCTCGCTGGCCACTTGGCCTACCGGCAGCGTTACCGCTGCATCGCCATGATAGCCATTTATTTCCGCGCCGATGTCAATACTGATAATATCTCCATCTTTCAGCTTTCTTAAACCTGGGATACCGTGAACCACTTCCTCATTGATTGAGGCGCAGATACTGGCGGGAAAGCCGTGGTAACCTTTGAAAGAAGGCCTAGCGCCTTTGCTCTTGATATAATCCTCGGCTATTTTGTCAAGCTCGCCCGTGGTTACCCCTTCCGCCACAGCCTTGGCTACCTCCCGGTGAGTTTCAGCCACAATTTGACCAGCATCCCGCATACACTGCAGTTCACGATCCGATTTAAGAATAATCATGCTAAGTCTCTCCCTAAGCAGTTCCCAATCCTTTGCAGCACTTGCTCAATAGGTTGGTCGCCCTTAATATGACAGATGATATGATGAGACTCATAAAAATTAATTAAGGGAGCCGTCTGTTGTTCGTAAACCCTCAGACGACTCGCAACCGTTTCTTCAGTATCGTCTGTGCGCTGCATCAGCTCACCGCCGCATTTATCACATTTACCGGCAACTTTGGGCGGGTTGTTAGAAATATGGTAACTGCTCCCACATCCTTTACAAATCCTCCTTCCAGTGAGGCGATGCAAAATTATCTCCTGGGGAACTTCCAAGCTGATAACTTTATCAAGCTTAACACCTAATTCATTTAAAATATCGTCTAAGGCTTCCGCCTGCGGGACCGTGCGGGGGAACCCGTCTAAAAGAAACCCTTCAGCGCAATCAGCTTCCGAAAGCCTTTCTTTAACTATTCCCACAGTCACGTCATCGGGCACCAATTGCCCGGCATCAATGTAGGCCTTAGCCTTTTTCCCCATTGCCGTACCGTCTTTAATTGCCTTGCGAAACATGTCCCCGGTGGATATATGAGGAATACCCAGTTTCTTCGTGATAATCTCGGCCTGGGTGCCTTTGCCCGCCCCCGGAGGCCCCATGATCAGCAGTCTCATCACAGACTCCCCCTTTTCCTTCAAAACAGCCATTATAGACTGCATATTTACCGGACTTAACTTGCCGGTATTACATCACTACTTCATAAAGCCCTGGTAGTGTCTCATCAAGAGGTGTGATTCCAACTGCTTCATAGTTTCAAGTGCTACACCGACTACAATCAATAGCCCGGTTCCTCCAAACTGCAGGTTCAGACCGGTGGTAGCAAACAAAATGTTTGGAAGAAGCGCAATGAAGGCTAAAAAGATTGCCCCAGCCAAAGTTACCCGGCTTAAAACTTTTTCAATATACTCCGCAGTAGGGCGTCCCGGGCGTAAGCCGGGAATGAAGCCGCCATACTTTTTCATGTTTTCTGCTACATCCATGGGATTGAATGTAACAGCAGTGTAAAAATAGGTGAAAAAGATAATCAATAAGGCATAAATGAGCATATACCAAATTGAACGAAAATCAAAAAATCTAACCACGGCTTGGGCAAAACCGTTGTTAGGGAACCAGGACGCTACAGTCGAAGGGAATAACAAGATCGACATAGCAAAAATAACCGGAATTACGCCCGCCTGGTTGACTTTTAAGGGAATGTGGGTGCTTTGTCCTCCGTAGACCCTTCGTCCTACAACCCGTTTCGCATATTGTACCGGAATTTTTCTTTGCCCTTCATGGATAGCTACTACCCCTGCAATTACCACAACCGCCACGATTAAGAATCCTATTACCGCAAAAATGCTAACTTCACCGGAGCTAACATACTGGTACATGGCATACGCCCCGGAAGGTATCCGCGATACGATACCCGCAAAAATGATCAGGGAAATACCGTTTCCTATACCTTTCTCAGTGATCAACTCACCCAACCACATTAAAAATGCCGTACCTGCTGTCAAGGAAAGGACAATCACTACATAAGAAGTAATCCCGGGGTTGAGCAGCGCACCGCGCAGGTAGAAGGTCATCCCAATAGCCTGAATGAGCCCTAAAATAACAGTGCCGTAGCGGGTGTACTGCACGATTTTTTTTCTGCCCTCTTCTCCTTCTTTCGCCAGCCTTTCCAGAGCCGGTATGACCACGGTTAAAAGCTGCATAATAATTGAGGAGTTGATGTAGGGCATGATTCCCATGGCAAAGATGGTAAATTTCTTAAAAGCGCCACCGGAAACGATGTCAAAAAAACCAAAAAGGTTATTTTGCATCATTTGCTTTAAGACTTCATCGTTGATGCCGGGTACCGGAATATGAGCGCCCAAACGGAAAATCAAAAACATTAGCAAGGTAAAAACTATCTTCTGTCTTAATTCAGCAACCTTAACAGCACTACGAAGGGTTTCAAGCACTTAGATCACCTCTGCTTTTCCGCCGGCTGCCTCAATTTTTTCGACAGCTGCCTTGCTAAAACCATGGGCTTTTACAGTTAAAGCCTTCTCCACGTTCCCCTCGCCTAAAATTTTTAAGCCATCTTTTACACTTTTAATTATGCCCTGTTCTTTGAGCAGTTCTGGTGTAACCACAGTCCCGTTATCGAAGCGGTTTAAAACATCTACATTGATGTTGACAATTTCTTTTTTGAAGATATTGGTAAATCCTCTCTTGGGCAACCGGCGATGTAACGGCATTTGGCCGCCCTCAAAGCCAGGTCTGACACCGCCGCCACTTCTTGCTTTTTGACCTTTATGGCCACGACCGGATGTCTTGCCAAGCCCGGAGCCGATTCCTCTGCCCACGCGAGTCGGCGCTTTGCGAGAACCTTCTGCTGGCTTCAGTTCATGAAGTTTCATGGATTACACCTCCTTCTACGCGTCGATTTCTTCTACGTCCAACAGGTGAGTAAGCTTGGTAACTTTACCACGGATATCCGGAGTATCTTCGTGGATTACGCTGCTATGCAGTTTGGTTAAACCAAGAGCCCTGGCTGTCTGCCTCTGGCTCTCTGGACGACCTATTAGGCTACGCACAAGCGTAATCTTTAGCTTCTTAGCCACTGCTATACCTCCTAACCTAATAGTTCTTCCACAGTTTTTCCGCGAAGTTTTGCAACCTCTTCCGCCCGTTTCAAGCTCTTTAGGCCTTCAATCGTAGCGTATACCATGTTGTTTGCGTTGGAAGAACCAAGTGATTTCGTCAAAATATCTCTAATACCGGCTAACTCCAGTACGGCCCGGGCTGGTCCGCCGGCAATTACGCCAGTACCTTCGGATGCAGGTTTCAAGAGCACTGCGCCGGCACCGAATTTGCCAATAACATCATGCGGAATAGTGGTACCAACTATGGGTACTTTAATTAGGTTTTTCTTGGCATCTTCCACCCCTTTGCGGATTGCTTCAGGAACTTCCGAGGCCTTACCTAAACCTGCTCCCACATGACCATTTCCGTCTCCAACCACAACTAAAGCGCTAAAACTAAAGCGGCGACCGCCTTTAACTACCTTAGCTACCCGTTTGATACTGACAACCTTTTCACTTAAATCCAGGTCGCGTGCATCAATGCGCACTATCTTTTCCCTCCTTTGTCACTTTCTTAAAACTCCAGACCGCCTTCTCTGGCACCCTCTGCTAAAGCAGCAACCCTGCCATGATACAGATAACCGCCCCGATCGAATACAACTGCTTTTATGCCTTTGGCAATAGCTTTTTCCGCCACCAGCTTGCCAACCTCTTTAGCCGCATCTATATTGCCACCGGACTCCAGTTTTCCTTTTAAAGCAGGATCTATTGATGAAGCGGCAACCAAAGTGTGCCCCTTGGTATCATCAATGATCTGCGCATAAATGTTATTTGAACTGCGGTAAACACATAGTCTCGGACGTTCCGGCGTTCCGCTGATTTTCTTACGTACCCGCAAATGTTTTTTAGCCCGCAAGGTGTTTTTATCCGGTCTTTTAAACATCAGATTCACTCCCTTCATCAATAGTTGTTAGTTTATAGTTGTTAGTTGTTATTTCTTCGCTCCGGTCTTACCGACCTTACGACGAATTACTTCGTTCTCGTACTTAATACCCTTGCCCTTATAAGGTTCAGGCTCTCTTACAGCACGGACATTAGCAGCAAATGCTCCTACCTTTTCCTTGTCAATGCCTTTAACTATTACCTTGTTAGGAGCGGGAACTTCAATTTCAATCCCATCTCCGGGAATCATTTCTACCGGGTGACTGTATCCGACAGTCAATACTAATTTATTTCCCTGTTTTGCTGCCCTGTAACCAACGCCAACCAGTTCCAAACCTTTCTGAAAACCTTTGGTTACACCCTCTACCATGTTATTTAACAATGCTCTTGTTAAACCATGCAGGGAACGATGCTCTTTGTTGTCGCTAGGACGAGTTACTTTGATTTGACCGTCTTCTACAGCAATATTGATATCTTTGTGGAATTCCCTGGTCAAAGTCCCCTTCGGTCCTTTAACACTAACCACATTGCCGTCTATCTTGACTTCAACACCAGCCGGGATAGTTATTGGCGCTCTACCAATCCTAGACAATGTTTGCACCTCCTACTGCCGTAATGTTTCATTTGACTTACCAAACGTAGCAGATTACCTCGCCGCCTACGCCTGCTTTTCTTGCTTCTTTATCAGTCATAATGCCTTTGGATGTGGAAATTACCGCTATGCCGAGCCCGCCGAGCACTTTCGGCACTTCATCTTTGCGGGCATAGACCCTTAAGCCAGGCTTACTGATTCTTTTCAGACCGGTAATTACCTTCTCCTTGTTAGGCCCGTATTTTAGGTAGATCCGTAAAACACCCTGTTTTGCATCCTCAATATATTCGTAATCTTTAATGAACCCTTCTTCTTTCAGAATTTCGGCCATAGCCTTTTTCATTCTGGAAGCAGGAATCTCAACTGTCTCTTTGTATGCAGTGTTTGCATTGCGGATACGTGTCAGAAAATCCGCAATTGGATCAGTCATAACCATACCTTCTACCCCCTTCCACTATTCGTTTACCAACTGGCTTTTGTAACCCCTGGTAGTTCTCCTTTATAGGCCAGTTCTCTGAAACAAATCCTGCACATGCCAAATTTTCTTAAATATGCGTGGGGCCTTCCGCAAATTTTGCAGCGGTTGTAAGCTCTTACTTTATATTTCGGTGTTCTTTGTTGCTTCACGATCATCGCTTTTTTAGCCATGTTTTCGCTTATCCCTCCTTTAACGCTTTCACGGGCTTGACATTATCTTTCAGCAAAAGGCATACCAAGCAGACGCAACAACTCGCGGGACTCTTCGTCATTTTTGGCGGTAGTGACAAAAGAAATATCCATGCCACGCAATTTATCGATTTTGTCATAATCGATTTCAGGGAAAATCAACTGTTCCTTTAAGCCCATAGTGAAATTGCCACGACCGTCAAACCCTTTGGGCGAAACCCCTCTGAAATCACGAACCCTTGGCAGCGCCACATTAAAGAGCTTATCTACAAACTCGTACATCCTATCGCCCCTAAGGGTTACTTTACAACCAATGGGCATATTTGCACGGAGTTTGAAAGCAGCAATAGATTTTTTGGCCCGGGTAACTATAGGCTTCTGGCCGGTTATCAAGGTCAGGTCCTGTACCGCGCCATCTAAAGCCTTGGGGTTTTGGGTAGCTTCACCTACCCCCATGTTAATCACAACTTTTTCCAATCTGGGAACTTCCATTATATTTTTATAACCGAACTTCTCCATCAGGGCCGGTTTAACTTCCGAATTGTATTTCTCTTTTAACCTTGCCATGGCTATACAACCTCCTTTCCAGCAACCTATTTATCCAGGACTTCACCGCATTTTTTACAATATCTTACTTTAGTGCCGTCATCCAAAAACTTATGCGCAATTCTAGTAGGACTGTTGCATTTAGTGCAGTAGAGCATGACATTGGAACTTGAAATAGGAGCTTCTTTTTCCACAATACCGCCCTGCGGCATCTTCTGGTTAGCTTTGGTGTGGCGTTTAACCACGTTGACGCCCTCTACAATTACTCTTTGTTTATCAGGAATGACAGTTAAGACTTTTCCTTTTTTGCCAGCGTTTTTACCGGTGATTACCAACACTGTGTCGCCCTTTTTAACGTGAACTTTTGGTGCCACTTCAGGTTCACCTCCAATAACTGTTCTTGTCGTTTGTCTAAATGCCGTTTTTTGAATAACCGTTCTACCGACCCTTACAGCACTTCAGGAGCCAAGGAGACTATCTTCATAAAGTTTTTCTCCCTTAATTCCCTGGCTACAGGGCCAAAGATACGAGTACCTTTCGGGTTGCCTTGATCGTTAATAATCACGGCTGCATTCTCATTAAACCTGATATACGAACCGTCTGGCCTTTTAACTTCTTTTGTTGTGCGTACCACTACCGCCTTGACTACGTCACCCTTCTTGACAACGCCGCCTGGTGTTGCTTCCTTTACTGAAGCGATAATTACATCACCAACTGTGGCATACCGTCTTTTTGAACCGCCCATAACACGGATGCACATCAGTTTTTTTGCACCAGTATTATCGCCAACTTTGAGAATAGTTTGTTGTTGTATCACCGGACTAACCCCCTTTACAACTGGTAATCCTGAAAATTGACTCTTGCTTATAGTTCCTTAGCTTTCTCCAGTATTTCTACAACCCGCCATCTCTTATCCTTGCTTAAGGGCCTGGTCTCCATAATACGCACTTTATCGCCGATGCCACAGGCATTGCCTTCATCATGGGCCTTAAACTTCTTTGTATTTTTTACCCGGCGTCCATAAAGCGGGTGACGGATAAAGTCCTCTACAGCAACAACCACTGTTTTATCCATCTTGTTGCTAACAACCGTACCCACTCTTACTTTACGAGCATTTCTTTCTACCAAGGATTTCGCCTCCTTCGCTCGATTTTATTTAATACTAAAAACGTTTTGCTCTATTTCTTGCCTTCGTCAATATAAGCAATATAAAGCTGCCATTATTTAAAGTCATTGCTGACAGCTGCCAGCTGTTAGCTTTACAGTGCTTTAGCCTCTTTGAGTTCTCTTTCCTTTAAAACCGTTTTAGCCTTTGCTATGCTCCGGCGCACTTCCCGAATCCGCATAGGGTTATCAAGTTGGCCGGTGGCATGTTGAAAACGCAAATTAAAGAGTTCCTGTTTTAGGTCATCTATTTTTTTTAAAATTTCAGCTGTGGTCAAGTCTCTGATTTCTTTAGCTTTCATTACCTTCACCACCCGCTTCTGCTCTTTTTACGAATTTAGTCTTAATAGGCAATTTATGTGCGGCTAAACGCATAGCCTCTCTGGCTACTTCCTCCGCCACACCTGCCAGTTCAAACATTACCCTGCCAGGTTTAACGACAGCTACCCAGTATTCCGGCGCACCTTTACCGCTACCCATCCTGGTTTCAGCCGGCTTGGCCGTAATCGGAGTGTCCGGGAAGATCTTAATCCATACTTTACCGCCCCGCTTGATATAACGGGTCATGGCAATACGGGCAGCTTCTATTTGTCTGGATGTGATCCATGCGGGCTCCAAAGCCTGCAAACCATATTCACCGTATGCAACTTCGTTCCCTTTGTATGCGCGGCCAGTCAGTTTGGGCCTGTGCTGTTTACGGTGCTTGACTCTTTTTGGCATCAACATAATTTACTTGCCCCCTTCTACAGCGACCTTTTTTGCCTCTGGAAGGATTTCCCCTTTATATACCCACACTTTAACACCAATCTTGCCGTAGGTGGTGTTGGCTTCTGCAAAACCGTAGTCAATATCAGCTCTTAGGGTATGAAGGGGTACTTTACCTTCGCTGTACCATTCGGTACGGGCGATTTCAGCACCACCAAGTCTTCCTGAAACAGAAATCTTTATACCTTCAGCGCCCAGTCTCATTGCCTTAGACACTGCCTGTTTCATCGCTCTGCGGAAAGAGATCCTTTTTTCCAGCTGGGCAGCAACATTCTCTGCCACTAATTGGGCATCAATTTCCGGCTTCTTAATTTCCACTATGTTTAGGCTAACTTGTTTGCCGGTCATTTTTTCCAGTTCCTTGCGCAGCGCTTCAACTTCAGTGCCGCCGCGGCCTATGACAATACCTGGTTTAGCGGTATGAATAGAAACTTTTACTCTGTTGGCAGCCCTTTCAATCTCTATGGTAGAAACGCCGGCGGCAAAAAGGCGCTTCTTCAGATAGCGACGAACTTTCAGGTCTTCGTGCAACAGTTCTACATAGTCCCTGTCAGCATACCACTTGGCATCCCAATCTTTAATAATGCCGATCCTTAATCCTTTAGGATGTACCTTCTGACCCACAATCAAACCTCCTTCTGGCTAACAACCACTGTAATATGGCTGGTCCTTCTCCGCATCAGATCAGCCCGGCCCATTGCCCTTGGCTTGTAGCGCTTCAAGGTTGGGCCCTGGTCCACATAAATTTTGGAAACGTAGAGATCATCGCCATTCATTTCATAATTGTGTTCTGCATTGGCAACAGCAGATTTTAACGCCTTTTCAATGGCTACTGAGGCTTTTTTTGGTGTAAACTTCAAAATAGCAAAGGCTTCATTAACCTTTTTTCCCCTGATCAAATCAGCTACTACACGGGCTTTTTGGGGAGAAATTCTAATATATTTGGCAATTGCTTTAGCTTCCATTGTCTAACCCCCTCTCTGGAGTTTGCTATTTCAATGCTGTAGAACGTTCAGTGTGTGCTCCGTGTCCTTTGAAAACCCTGGTTGGAGCAAACTCTCCCAACTTATGACCGACCATGTCTTCAGTGATATATACCGGAACATGTTTTCTGCCGTCGTGTACTGCTATGGTGTGGCCTACCATTTCCGGAAAAATTGTGGAACGACGGGACCAAGTCTTGATTACTTTCTTCTCATTCTTTTCATTCATTTCCTGTATCCGTGCTAACAGTTTCGCATCGCAGTAAGGCCCTTTCTTAAGGGATCTGCCCATATTTCCAAATGCCTCCTTTCTGCCGCAGTTTACCTGCCCAACTTATTTAAAATCAGTTTATCCATTCCGTCTCTTGATGATCATCTTGTCAGAAGCTTTTCTCTTCTTCCTTGTCTTGGCTCCCAGCGCCGGTTTACCCCACGGAGTTACAGGGTGCTTTCTACCAACGGGTGAACGTCCTTCACCACCACCATGCGGGTGATCAACCGGGTTCATGACAACGCCCCGTACAGTAGGCCTGATACCCAACCATCTGGCCCGACCTGCTTTACCGATGGTAATATTCTCGTGGTCCAGGTTACCTACCTGGCCGATTGTTGCTTTGCACTCCAGGCTGATTAAGCGTACCTCACCGGACGGCAACCTTACCTGCCCGTATTTGCCCTCCTTGGCCATGAGCTGCGCAGAAGCACCGGCAGTCCTTACTAGCTGGCCCCCTTTTCCGGCTTTCAGTTCGATGTTGTGGATAATAGTACCAACCGGGATGCTTTTCAAGGGCAGCGCATTACCGGTCTTGATATCTACATTTTCACCGGAAATAACAGTGTCTCCCACTTTTAAGCCGTATGGCGCCAAAATATAACGTTTTTCACCGTCGGCATAATTTAAGAGAGCTATATTTGCCGATCTGTTAGGATCATACTCAATTGTAGCAACTTTTGCAGGAATATCATCTTTGTTACGTTTAAAATCTATAATTCGGTAGAGACGCTTATGGCCGCCTCCCTGGTGTCTAACTGTCAACCTACCTTGCGAATTTCTCCCTGCTTTTTTCTTTAGCGGCACCACCAATGACTTTTCAGGTTCTTTTGCCGTGATTTCCTCAAATGTTGAAACTGTCATTTGGCGGCGGCCCGGTGAGGTAGGCTTAAACTTTTTAATCGCCATTTGCTTTTCCCTCCTTTACGAAACAATACTTACAGCCCTTCAAAGAGCTCGATCTTATCTCCCGCTTTTAAGGTTACAATTGCCTTCTTACGGTCAGGTGTCTTTCCTTCAAAACGTCCTTGACGTTTCTTCTTACCCCTTACCGTCATTGTACGAACTTTTAAAACAGATACCTTAAATAGCTTTTCCACTGCGTTTTTTATTTCAATTTTGTTGGCATCTTTGTCAACATAAAATGTGTATTTATTTTCTTCCATTAAACCCATGGACTTCTCGGAGACAACTGGTCTGATTAACACTTCCTGCGGGCTACGCATTACGCCAGCACCTCCTCCACTTTGGCCACCGCATCCTTGGTGATGACCATTTTTTCATGATTTAAAACATTATATACGTTGACTCTAGCCGCTTCCACCGGGGAAATGCCCGGGATGTTTCTGGAAGATTTAATAACGTTCTCATCTTTACCAGCCGTAACAACCAAAGCTTTGTTATCCACGTTCAGCGCTTTAAGAACATTAACCATGCTTTTAGTTTTTGGCTGATCAAAATGCAGGCTGTCCAGCACAATGAGGTTCCCTTCCGCCACTTTTGCGGAAAGAACGGATTTTAAAGCCAGCCTTCTTGCCTTTTTAGGCAAGGAATAGCGATAGCTCCTTGGTTTTGGTCCGAAGACAATACCACCTTTTCTCCAAAGCGGTGATCTGATACTTCCAGCCCTTGCACGGCCAGTTCCTTTTTGTCTCCACGGCTTTCTTCCGCCACCGCTCACTTCTGCTCTTGTCTTTGTAGAATGGGTTCCCGCCCTTCTGTTGGCCAGCAGCATTACTACCGCGTTGTGTACAGCTGCTTCGTTGAAGGGGACACCAAATACTGCATCATTTAGCTCAATTTCGCCAACCTGGCTGCCCTGCATATTATATACCGCTACTTTCGGCATTTACCTTCCTCCTTTCCGACATGCTACTTAGCTTTTGCAGCGCTCTTTACCATCACAAGACTCTTATTGGGACCGGGTATTGCACCTTTTACTAACAGTAAATTCCTTTCCGGATCGACTTTTGCAATCATTAGGTTTTGCACAGTAACCCGTTCTCCACCTGTGCGCCCGGGTAATTTGCGGCCTTTGAATACTCTTGCTGGCCCTTTGGCCCCGAGTGAACCTGGACGTCTATGATATTTTGAACCGTGCTGCATAGGTCCTCTGTGAAAACCATGCCGTTTAATGCCTCCGGCAAAACCTTTTCCTTTAGAAGTCCCAACCACGTCCACTATTTCGCCTTCGCTGAAAATATCAGCCTTAATTTCTTGACCTACTTGATAATCATCTATATTTTCCACGCGAAACTCCTTGATATATTGGAAAGGCTTTACCTTTGCCTTAGCAAAATGCCCTTTCAAAGGCTTGTTGACTTTTTTTTCCTCATTGGCAACAAAGCCGACTTGAATTGCATTGTAGCCGTCATTTTCTACTGTCTTTTTCTGGATGACGTAGCAAGGACCGGCTTCCACAACAGTAACCGGAACAGCTTTGCCATCCTGAAAAATCTGGGTCATCCCCAACTTTTTAGCTAAAAGTCCTTTGGACATCATGGCACCTCCATTATCTAATCCATTCCTATAAATTCAGTTGATAGTTGTTGGTTGTTAGTTAACTAAGAACTAACGACTAATGACTAACGACCAAACCACAAATACTGCCTACAGTTTGATTTCTATGTCCACTCCGGCAGGTAAATCCAGGCGCATTAATGCATCAACAGTTTTAGGCGTGGGTTCGAGAATGTCAATTAACCTTTTATGGGTTCTCATTTCGAACTGTTCCCTGGAGTCCTTATTTACGTGCGGGGAACGTAGAATAGTAATGATGTTCTTCTCAGTCGGCAAAGGAATAGGACCAGATACGGTTGCCCCTGTCCTCTTGGCTGTTTCTACAATTTTTTGGGAAGACTGATCAAGCACTTTATGATCAAAAGCCTTCAATCTAATCCTGATTTTTTGATTAGCCATTTCTATTTCCTCCTTCTCGCCCGGTTTGTTACGGACATTCTCAGTGAAAATTCCCCAAACGGCAAAACCCGTTCGGCAACCTCTCACCTCATCGCCCTCTGCTTCCCGTCAATCTAAGGCTGGTGTAAAGTTGCTGTGCATTTGCTTTCTTTTCATGACAATAGCCAGTGACTGGAGATTTCACCCCAGTCACTGACTTTGGTTTTACTCACTAATACCGGTAACAACGCCAGCGCCTACTGTTCTGCCGCCTTCGCGGATAGCAAAACGCAGTCCTTCCTCGATAGCAATCGGCGTAATCAGTTCAATCTCCATCTTGATGTTGTCGCCGGGCATTACCATCTCTACGCCTTCCGGCAATTTCACTACACCGGTAACGTCGGTTGTCCTAAAGTAAAACTGCGGACGATAACCGTTGAAGAACGGGGTATGACGGCCTCCTTCTTCTTTGGTCAGCACGTATACTTCGCCGCTGAATTTGGTGTGGGGCTTGATTGATCCTGGTTTGGCCAATACTTGTCCCCGCTCGATTTCTTTACGCTCCACACCCCTTAACAGTGTCCCGATGTTGTCTCCTGCTTCTGCTTGGTCTAAGAGCTTGCGGAACATTTCCACACCGGTTACTACTGTCTTACGAGGCTTCTCGTTTAAGCCTACAATCTCCACTTCGTCCCCTACTTTTACTACGCCCCGCTCTACTCTACCGGTGGCAACTGTTCCACGCCCCGTAATGGTGAATACGTCTTCTACCGGCATCAGGAAGGGTTTGTCTACTGCTCTTTCCGGTGTCGGAATGTAGCTGTCTACTGCATCCATCAGTTCCCAGATCTTGCCGCACCAGTTGCACTCCCTGGAACCGCAGCCGCATTCCAATGCTTTAACGGCAGAACCGGATACGATTGGTGTGTCGTCGCCGGGGAATTCATACTCATTCAAGAGCTCCCTGACTTCCATTTCCACTAATTCCATCAGCTCGGGGTCATCTACCATATCCGCTTTGTTCAGGAACACTACGATGTATGGCACGCCTACTTGACGGGAAAGCAGAATATGCTCCCTGGTCTGCGGCATTGGCCCGTCTGCCGCTGATACTACCAGGATTGCTCCGTCCATTTGGGCTGCACCGGTGATCATGTTCTTAACATAGTCGGCGTGTCCCGGGCAGTCTACGTGGGCGTAGTGTCTCTTTGCAGTTTCGTATTCTACGTGGGCGGTATTAATCGTAATACCTCTTTCCCTCTCTTCCGGCGCATTGTCGATCTCGTCATAAGCTTTTGCTACAGCGCCGCCTACCTTTGACAACGTAAAGGTGATTGCTGCTGTCAATGTGGTCTTACCATGGTCTACGTGTCCAATGGTCCCTACGTTAACGTGAGGTTTTGTCCTCTCAAACTTTTGTTTTGCCATTAGGATTCATCCTCCCTTAATATCTTATATAGTTACTTTTTAGGGTCAGTCGTTAGTCGCTAGTCCTTAGTCGCTAGTTTCAAGTTCGTGCATTAGTCCTTAGATAATACATCCAACTAACGACTAACAACTAAGGACTAGTTTGCCTTTGGCAAACTACGCGCCCTGGCGTTTAGCAATTATTTCTTCAGCAATGTTCTTAGGCACTTCGTCATAGTGGGAGAACTGCATTACGTAGCTACCCCTACCCTGTGTCCTCGAACGCAAGTCTGTAGCATATCCAAACATTTCACTCAGCGGCACATAGCCCCGGATAATCTGAGCGCCTGCCCTGGGCTCCATGCCTTCAATTCTACCGCGGCGGGAGTTGATATCGCCGATTACGTCGCCCATATATTCGTCAGGCACATGCACTTCAACTTTCATGATCGGCTCCAAAATTACCGGGTTTGCTTTCTTGGCTCCATTCTTGAAGCCTATGGAACCTGCAATCTTAAAGGCCATCTCCGAGGAGTCAACTTCGTGATAAGAACCGTCATACAAGGTAACCCGTACATCGATGGTGGGGTAACCGGCCAAAACACCGTTTTCCATTGCTTCGCGCACGCCTGCGTCAACAGCGGGAATATATTCTTTCGGGATCACACCACCAACGATCTTGTTAACGAATTCGTAACCTTGCCCTCTTTCCAGGGGCTCAATTTCCAGCCAAACGTGCCCGTACTGACCGCGGCCACCGGACTGACGGACGAACTTGCCTTCCGCTTTTGTTGTGCCTTTAATGGTTTCCTTATAGGCAACCTGGGGCCGACCGACCGTAGCGTCTACTTTGAATTCCCGCAGCAAACGGTCTGCGATAATCTCCAGGTGCAATTCACCCATGCCGGAAATAATGGTTTGCCCGGTTTCTGTATCGGTACGGATCCGGAATGTGGGGTCTTCTTCTGACAGTTTTTGCAACGCAATACCCATTTTCTCCTGGTCCGCCTTGGTTTTAGGCTCGATAGCCACGTCAATCACCGGTTCGGGGAACTGCATTGATTCCAGAATAATGGGGTTTTGTTCGTCACACAAGGTATCCCCGGTAGTTGTATCTTTCAAGCCAACAGCGGCAGCGATATCGCCGGTGTATACCTCCGAAATCTCCTCCCGGTGGTTGGCATGCATTTGCAGGATCCGGCCAATGCGTTCCCTTTTTTCTTTTGTGGAATTGAATACATAGGAACCGGACTTTAAAATACCGGAATATACCCGGAAAAAAGTCAGCTTTCCTACATATGGGTCAGCCATAATCTTAAATGCCAGCGCGGAAAAAGGTTCATTATCGCTTGACTCGCGGTGTCTTTCAGCTCCGCTGGCCGGATCAATCCCTCTGATAGCCGGCACATCAACGGGAGATGGCAGGTAATCAACTACTGCATCCAACAGAGGCTGTACCCCTTTGTTCTTAAAGGAAGAACCACAGAGCACGGGAATCATTTTTACAGCTATAGTAGCTTTTCTGATGCCCCGTTTAATCTCTTCTTCGGTGAGTTCTTCACCCTCCAGGTACTTCATCATCAGCTCTTCGTCACTTTCAGCCACTGCCTCCAAGAGCTTTTCCCTGTACTCAGCCGCAAGCCCCTGCATATCCTCAGGGATATCAGTTGCTTCGCTTTTTGTCCCTAAATCATCTATATAAATAATGGCTTTATTTGTAACCAGATCTACAACACCTTTAAAGGTATCCTCGGCACCAATAGGCAGTTGGACGGGAACCGGATTGGCACCCAACCTTTCCTTGATCATGTTAACTCCCCGGAAGAAGTCGGCACCGACACGGTCCATCTTGTTAATATAGGCTATTCGCGGTACCCCGTACTTATCAGCTTGCCGCCAGACTGTTTCCGACTGAGGTTCCACTCCACCGACAGAGCAGAAAACTGCTACTGCACCGTCAAGAACGCGCAAGGAACGTTCAACTTCAACGGTAAAGTCCACGTGGCCTGGCGTATCAATAATGTTGATACGATGGTTTCTCCATTGACAGGTCGTTGCAGCGGAAGTAATAGTAATACCTCTTTCCTGTTCTTGCACCATCCAGTCCATCGTCGCGGCACCATCATGCACTTCGCCAATCTTATGAACCCTACCGGTATAGAAGAGAATACGTTCGGTAGTGGTCGTTTTACCTGCATCAATATGGGCCATGATACCTATGTTTCTTGTCTTTTCCAACGGAAATTGCCTCGCCACTATTATCCTCCTTTCTGCTTCAACTGGTCTGCCCTACAGGGCAAACCCGGCCCTGTCCAGCATAATTTTTACCATCTGTAATGAGCAAAGGCTTTGTTGGCTTCCGCCATCTTATGCGTGTCTTCCCGTTTTTTAACGGCGCCCCCAGTATTATTAGCCGCATCCATCAATTCATTGGCCAGTTTTTCCTGCATACTCCTACCGCTGCGCTGGCGGGCATAATTTACAAGCCAGCGTATAGCCAAGGTTTGGCGGCGTTCCGGTCTGACTTCAACGGGCACCTGGTAGTTAGCACCACCCACACGGCGAGCTTTAACCTCGAGCACAGGCATCACGTTTTTTAACGCTTGTTCAAAAACTTCCAGAGGATCTCTGCCTGTCTTCTCCTTGATAATATCTAAAGCTCCGTAGCAGATAGATTCTGCAATACCTTTTTTCCCATCCAGCATAATCTGGTTGATAAACTTGGTCAGCACTTTACTGCCATAAATCGGGTCCGGCAGTACATCCCGTTTGGGTACATTGCCTCGTCTCGGCATTTGTTTCCCCCCTTTACATAGTTCTTAGTTGTTAGTTGTTGGCTGTTGGTGGTTAGTTGTTGGTAGTATCAGCTGTCGTGCATGACAAAAACCAATTAGCAATACCAGATAGCTATCAACCGGCAACTAAAAACCATCAACCCATTCATATTACATCCATCTTATTTCTTCGGTCTTTTAGCACCGTATTTGGAACGGCCTTGATTTCTCTTTTGCACTCCGGCTGTATCCAGAGTTCCACGAACGATGTGATATCTGACACCCGGCAAATCCTTCACCCTGCCGCCACGAACCAGCACTACTGAGTGTTCCTGCAGGTTGTGACCGATACCGGGGATATAAGCAGTTACTTCGATACCGTTGGTCAGCCTCACACGGGCAACTTTACGCAGCGCCGAATTAGGCTTCTTAGGTGTGGTGGTATATACCCTTGTGCAAACCCCTCTTTTTTGCGGTGACTCTTTCAAGGCAGGGGCAGTTGACTTTTTCTCCACCTGCTCTCTACCTTTTCTAACCAGTTGATGAATTGTCGGCATGGACTCCACCTCCTTCCCCTAGCAGTAAAAGTGGCAGTGGTTGGTGACAAAGATACCCTGTCACCAACCACAAATCTGTCAAATGAGTTACTCAGAAACAATGGCAGCCGAGGCAGAACCCACTTCAATTCCGCAGGCTTTGCCTAACTCCAACATGGAATCTACAGTTACAACTTCGATCCCTTTTTCGGCACAAAGCCTCAATAAGGGGTTAACCACACGGGGTTCAGCATCTTTTGCTACATATACCACCAGTGCTGTACCTTTTTGTACTGCTTTGGTAGTCTGTTTTGTGCCGATAGTTTTCTTGGCAGCTTTTTTTAGCCTTTCATACGGCATTACTTCAGAACCCCCTTTGAGAATACACACTCGTACATGATACCATTTTCAAGCCCAGGTGTCAAGATTATTCATGCTTCACCCGCTGAGGCCTCCGCTGCTGAGGCAGCGTTGACTTTAATATTTCTGTACCTGGACATACCGGTACCAGCGGGAATAAGCTTACCGATAATCACGTTTTCCTTCAGACCCATTAAGGGATCTACCTTACCCTTAATTGCGGCTTCCGTCAAGACCCTTGTAGTCTCCTGGAATGAAGCAGCCGATAAGAATGAATCGGTAGCAAGGGAAGCCTTCGTAATACCCAGCAGAACCGGTTTGGCTATGGCAGGCTCGCCGCCCAGTTCCATAACCCTTTTGTTCTCTTCCTCAAATTCAAACATGTCTATTACCCCGCCCGGGAGAAGCATGGTGTCGCCGGGTTCTTCCACCTTAACCTTCCTCAGCATTTGCCGTACCATAACCTCAATATGTTTGTCGTTGATGTCAACACCCTGCAGACGGTAGACCCTTTGCACCTCCCGCAGAAGGTAAACCTGTACACCGCGCACTCCTTTGACTTTAAGCAGATCGTGGGGGTTTACAGAGCCTTCAGTCAGCTCATCGCCTGCTTCAACCCGGGAACCCGACTGAACTTTAAGCCTTGAACCGTAGGGAATCTGATATTCATGGCGTTCTCCGTCATCGGTAATGATCACCACTTCCCGGCGGCCTTTATTTTCAGTGATCTGCACTTCGCCGTCAACTTCGGCAATAATTGCCTGGCCTTTTGGCTTTCTGGCTTCAAAGAGTTCCTCTACCCTAGGCAAACCCTGGGTAATGTCATCACCGGCCACGCCCCCGGTATGGAAAGTACGCATAGTCAGCTGAGTGCCAGGCTCACCGATGGATTGAGCTGCAATAATGCCCACAGCCTCACCGATTTCCACGGGAGCGCCGGTGGCTAAGTTTCTGCCGTAGCACTTGGCGCATACGCCGTACCTGGTTTTACAGGTTGTAACGGAGCGGATTTTGACCTGTTTAATGCCGGCACTCACTATTTGCTTAGCCTTGTCATCGCTGATTTCCGTATCCTTAGCTACAATTACTTCGCCTGTCTGCGGGTCCACAATGTCTTCCAGAGCATACCGACCGGCCAGCCTCTCTTCCAGCTTTTCGATAATTTCATTTCCTTCTTTGATTTCTTCCACCACTATGCCGTTAGTTGTGCCGCAGTCTTCTTCCCTGACGATTACATCCTGGGCCACGTCAACCAAGCGGCGGGTCAGGTATCCGGAGTCAGCAGTCCTTAAGGCGGTGTCAGCGAGACCTTTTCTGGCGCCGTGGGTGGAAATGAAGTATTCCAGCACAGTCAGTCCTTCTCGGAAGTTAGCTTTGATAGGCAAGTCGATGATGCGACCGGAGGGATCAGCCATAAGTCCCCTCATTCCTGCCAGCTGGCGGATCTGCTGTACATTACCCCGGGCCCCTGAATTAGCCATCATAAACACCGGGTTAAACTTATCCAAAGTATTCATCAATGCTTTGGTGATTTCATCGGTGGCTTGACTCCAAAGGCCGGTAACTTTCTGATAGCGTTCCTCTTCTGTAATCAGACCTCTGCGGTACTGCTGTTCTATTTTTTCTACCTGGTTTTCAGTTTCTTCCAGAATAGTCTTTTTGGCTTCGGGCACCTGGATATCGGTGACACCAATAGTTATTCCCGCCTTGGTTGAATAATGGAAGCCTAATTTTTTGATACCATCAAGAAGTCTTGCCGTAGCGGCATTGCCAAGCTTTTGGTAGCAGCGGGCTACAATTTCGCCCAGCTGTTTCTTGCCAATCTCCTGGTTGTAAAAGCCCAGCTCTTCGGGAATTGGCACTTCTTTATTAAAGATCAGCCTGCCTACAGTAGTCTCCAAATACTCGCCTTTTTCCCTGACCTTGATCGTGGCGTGCAGGTCAACAGCACCCGAGGTATAAGCCAAGTAAGCCTCATTGTAATCTTTAAATACCTTGCCTTCCCCTTTAGCTCCCTTTTTGACAATGGTCAGGTAGTAGGAACCCAGCACCATATCCTGGGTAGGCGATGCTACCGGACGGCCGTCTTTCGGGTTGAGAATATTGTAGGAGGACAACATCAGAAGCCTTGCTTCTGCCTGGGCTTCTGCCGACAATGGCACGTGTACAGCCATCTGGTCACCGTCAAAGTCAGCATTGTACGCCGTACACACCAACGGGTGAATCTGTAAAGCCCGACCTTCGACCAGCACCGGTTCAAAAGCTTGAATACCAAGACGGTGCAAAGTAGGCGCCCTGTTTAACAGCACCGGGTGTTCCTTAATAACTTCTTCCAGGACATCCCAGACTTCGTTTCTTACCCTTTCCACCATCCGCTTAGCACTTTTAATATTGTGAGCATACCCTTCGTCTACCAACCGTTTCATTACGAAAGGCTTAAACAGTTCCAAAGCCATCTCTTTCGGCAAACCACATTGGTGCATTTTCAACTCCGGCCCTACCACAATAACGGAACGGCCTGAGTAGTCTACCCTTTTACCCAAGAGGTTCTGTCTGAAACGCCCTTGTTTACCTTTAAGCATATCGCTTAAGGATTTCAGCGGACGGTTGCCCGGCCCTGTTACCGGCCTACCCCTTCTGCCGTTGTCAATTAAAGCATCAACAGCTTCCTGCAGCATCCGCTTCTCATTGCGTACAATTATATCGGGAGCCCCTAAATCCAGGAGCCTTTTCAAACGGTTGTTCCTGTTGATAACCCGCCGGTACAAATCGTTTAAATCGGAGGTGGCAAAGCGGCCTCCGTCCAACTGCACCATGGGTCTTAATTCAGGCGGGATTACCGGAATCACATCCAGGATCATCCACTCGGGCCTGTTGCCGGAATTTTTAAAGGCCTCCACAACTTCCAGGCGGCGGATGGCCCTAACTTTGCGCTGACCACTGCTCTCCCTGAGCTCCGCCCTTAATTCCTGGGCTAATTCGTCCAAATCCATTTCTTCCAGCAACTTCTTAATGGCTTCAGCGCCCATTCCCGCCTGGAACTTATTGCCGTATTTATCCCTATACTCCCTGTATTCCGTTTCAGTCAAAAGCTGTTTTTTCATTAGAGGGGTGTCACCGGGATCGGTGACTATATAAGAAACAAAGTATAAGACTTTTTCCAGGGAACGGGGCGAAATATCCAACAGCAGTCCCATCCGACTGGGAATGCCTTTAAAATACCAAATATGGGAAACTGGCGCTGCCAGTTCAATATGTCCCAGCCTTTCCCGCCGCACTTTGGAACGGGTGACTTCCACTCCGCACCGGTCACAGACTATTCCTTTATACCTAACCCGCTTATACTTACCGCAGTGACATTCCCAGTCCCGGGTAGGCCCGAAAATGCGTTCACAGAACAAGCCGTCCCTTTCAGGCTTAAGCGTGCGGTAGTTTATAGTTTCAGGCTTCTTAACCTCCCCGCTTGACCAGGCACGAATTTGTTCCGGTGAGGCCAATCCTATCCGCATACGGTCAAAGTTGTTAACATCCAACAAAGACCACTCCCTTTCATCTCAGTTAGTCGGTCATCGTAAGGCTAACCCAGCAGAGAACAGTTGCTCCCCGTCTATGCCGGTAAATAGAAACAGGTCCTAGTAATCATACTCGTCGGGATCTTCTTCGTCCAAGTCACTGCCCCCGTAGTCTTCCTGCTCATCGTTTCCCGGAACATCCAGCTCCAAGTCCAGATCTTCTTCATCCAGCTCTTCATCCTCGGCATCTTCTTCGGCAAGAGCACCACCTTGTAAAATCCTGCCTAAGCGTGGCTTATCGCCTTCCTCCTCATCTCCATGGATGTCCAGCCCCAGCTCTTTTGCCGTTTCACTGACATCATCATCTTCTTCTCTGATTTCAATCTCCTGATCTTCTTCGGAGAGGACCTTCACATCAAGGCCCAGGCTTTGCAGTTCTTTTATCAACACTTTAAAGGATTCAGGCACACCCGGCTCAGGCACGTTTTCGCCTTTAACAATTGCCTCGTAAGTTTTCACCCGTCCAACAACGTCGTCGGATTTGACGGTGAGGATTTCTTGCAAAGTATAAGAGGCGCCGTAGGCTTCCAAAGCCCAAACCTCCATTTCCCCGAAACGTTGTCCACCGAACTGGGCTTTACCACCCAGCGGCTGCTGGGTTACCAGGGAGTATGGTCCTGTTGAGCGGGCATGGATCTTATCATCAACCAGGTGGGCTAATTTCAGCATGTACATGATACCTACCGTAACCTCATTGTCAAAGGGCTCACCGGTCCTACCGTCATATAGAATGCTCTTGCCGCTCGCGGGCAGGCCTGCCTTTTCAAGGGTTTCTCTGATATCCTCTTCATCAGCGCCGTCAAAAACAGGGGTAGCTACGCGAATACCCAGCGTCTTGGCAGCCCAACCCAAGTGGCACTCCAAAACCTGACCGATATTCATCCGGGAGGGCACGCCCAAAGGGTTTAACACTATTTCTACAGGTGTCCCATCAGGCAAAAAGGGCATATCTTCTTCGGGCAAAATTCTTGAAATAACACCCTTGTTGCCGTGTCGGCCCGCCATCTTATCGCCTACGGATATTTTCCGCTTTTGGGCTATATAAACGCGGACTAGCTGGTTCACTCCCGGAGCCAGTTCATCGCCGTTTTCCCTGGAAAAAACCTTAACATCAACGATTTTACCTGATTCACCATGGGGAACCCGCAGCGAAGTATCACGAACCTCTCTGGCCTTCTCCCCAAAGATGGCGCGCAGCAAGCGTTCCTCTGCCGTAAGTTCCGTTTCTCCTTTAGGAGTAACTTTACCGACCAATATATCTCCCGGTCGCACTTCGGCCCCCACACGGATAATCCCACGCTCGTCCAAATCTTTTAAAACCTCTTCGCCGACGTTGGGAATATCCCGGGTGATTTCTTCCGGACCCAGTTTAGTATCCCTGGCGTCACATTCATACTCTTCAATGTGGATTGAAGTAAAGAAATCTTCTTTGACCAGTTTTTCACTGACCAAAATAGCATCCTCGTAGTTATATCCTTCCCAAGTCATAAAGGCAATTAAAACGTTACGCCCCAGCGCCAGTTCGCCATGGTCGGTGGAGGGTCCGTCAGCTATAACATCACCGGTTTCAACTTTTTGCCCTTTTTTAACTATGGGCTTTTGGTTGATACATGTCCCCTGGTTGGAACGGGTAAACTTCAGCAGTTTATAGCGATCTACCCCATGCTCACCCCTGACCACAATTTCTTCGCCGGTGACCCGCTCAACCACACCGGGATTCTTGGCCAAGACAACCACACCGGAATCCCTGGCAGTTTTCCATTCCATACCTGTGCCTACATAGGGCGCATCTGTTCGTAAAAGCGGCACCGCTTGGCGCTGCATGTTAGCACCCATTAGAGCCCGGTTGGCATCATCATGCTCCAGAAACGGAATTAGGGCAGTAGCTATACTCCAGACCTGTTTAGGGGTAACATCCATAAAATCTATCCGGTCAGTGGAAGTGACCAAAATTTCATGTCCATGGCGGGCATTAACTTTTTTAGTCTTAAATCTGCCTTCTTCATCCAGCGGCACATTAGCCTGGGCTATTACATAATTTTCTTCTTCATCGGCCGTCAGGTAGACGATCTCATTGGTGACAATGCCTTTTTCCTTATCTACTTTCCTGTAAGGTGTTTCAATAAAGCCGAATTCGTTTATTCTCGCATACGTGCTTAAAGAACCGATTAGACCGATGTTGGGACCTTCAGGCGTTTCAATTGGGCACATTCTTCCATAGTGAGAATGGTGGACGTCCCGAACCTCAAATCCAGCCCTCTCCCGGCTCAAACCACCGGGTCCCAGTGCAGAAAGTCTACGCTTATGAGTAAGCTCCGCCAGGGGATTGGTCTGGTCCATAAACTGGGATAACTGGCTGGAACCAAAAAACTCTTTAATAGCAGCCACAACCGGCCTAATATTGATCAAAACCTGGGGAGTAATAACTTCCACGTCCTGGATCGTCATTCTTTCCCGGACAACCCGCTCCATCCTGGATAAACCTATCCGGAACTGGTTTTGCAGCAGTTCGCCCACGGAACGCAGCCGGCGATTTCCCAGGTGATCAATATCATCGGCATGTACTTCCCCGTTCATCAAACGCAAGAAATAGGCAAAAGAAGCAATAATATCCTCTTTGGTTAAATGACGGATATACTCTTTTGACTCCTCATCTTCAGCGTTTTGGTAAAGTATGCCGTGTTTCAGTTTTTTATGTAACTTATAACGTCCTACGTTTCCCAAGTCATAGCGTTTGGGATCAAAGAATAACGATTCCAACAAAGTCCGAGCGCTTTCCACCGTGGGCGGCTCGCCTGGCCTTAGCCTTTTATAGATCTCAATTAAAGCTTCTTCCTGGCTGTCCGTATTATCCTTTTCCAAGGTCAGCTGGACCCTGCGGTCATAGTCAAATAACTCCAAGATCTGGGTATTGCTGTTATAACCCAGTGCCCGGATTAACACCGTAGCCGGGATTTTCCTGGTCCGGTCCACCCGGACGTAAATGTTTTCGTTGACGTCGCTTTCGAATTCCAGCCATGCGCCCCTGTTGGGAATTATGGTAGCGCCATAAACCTTCACGCCGCTGGGATCAACCTGTTCACTATAATAAACACCGGGGGAGCGAACTAATTGGCTGACAATCACTCTTTCGGCCCCGTTAATGATGAATGTTCCGTTTTCAGTCATCAAGGGAAAATCTCCCATGAAAACTTCCTGTTCTTTGACTTCTCCTGTTTCTTTGTTGATTAGCCTGACCTTAACCCTCAAAGGAGCCGCATAGGTCATATCTCTTTCTTTACATTCTTCAACCGAATATTTCGGTTCACCAAGAGTATAGCCCACAAACTCCAAGATAAGATTGCCGGTAAAATCCTGGATAGGCGAGATGTCCTGAAACATTTCCCGCAAACCCTCATCGATAAACCATCTGTATGAGTTCTTTTGCACCTCGATTAGGTTGGGCATGTCAAGGACTTCCTGGATCTGAGCAAATGTCCACCTTTCCCTGCTTCCTACCTTCACAGGATATGCCATACTTTCACCCCCGAAAGTTTACAGTTCAATACAAATCTAAAGCAAGGTTAATAAACCTCGCTTAAAATTTGCCATTTAATCGCCTTATCTGTCTATTCTTTCCTATTTATATTTTCTTTATTCTGCCATTTTATGCAGAAACTTTCTGAAATTAATGCCATTTTATAATACTAGCATACTGCATATCCTTTGTCAAGGCAAAAGGCACTCTTTTGAGTGCCTTTTGCCCTAGATTTATCTTTTTCAAAATTATAGCTAAACTACTTAATTTCTACACTAGCGCCGGCTTCTTCAAGCTTAGCTTTGATGGACTCAGCGTCAGCCTTGCTGACTTTCTCTTTAACCGGCTTGGGAGCGCCATCAACTAAATCTTTAGCCTCTTTCAAGCCTAATCCGGTAATTTCGCGGACAACCTTAATTACGTTAATCTTCTTATCACCGGCGCTAGCCAGGATAACATCAAACTCGGTTTGCTCTTCAACAGGCTCAGCAGCAACTGCACCAGCCACAGGGGCAGCGGCAACTGCTACAGGAGCAGCAGCGCTTACGCCAAATTCTTCCTCAAAAGCTTTTACTAATTCAGCTAACTCTAACACGGTCATGCCTTTAACGGCTTCTAAAATCTCAGCAACTTTAGACATTTTTAATATTCCCCTTTCATTTTTCTTATAAGTATTTTTATTGGTCGGTAACTTAATAGCTAAATCTTTAGTCTAGTCCTCAGTCCCTAGTCCCTAGTCCCCGGTTTCATGCTGCATTACTGGTGACTGATGACTGGCGACTGGTAACTGACCCCAAAAGCCAGCACATTAAGCTTGGGCTTCTTTCTGCTTGCGGATAGCTTCCAAAGCATATACAAAGTTCCTGAGCGGTCCGTTAAGCACAGCAGCCATTCCGTAAAGCGGAGCCTGCATACCTCCCAGAACCTTGGCCAGCAATTGCTCTTTGGAAGGAAGATCAGCTAACGCCTTGACCTGGTTAAAATCTATAACCTTACCTTCCAAAACTCCGCCCTTAATCTCTAAAGCCTTATTGGCCTTGGCAAAGTCAAACAAAACTTTAGCCGGAGCCACGGGGTCGTGACTAAAGGCAATGGCTGTAGGGCCTGACAAATAAGCATCCAGGCTTTCCAACCCCAGCTCATGGGCAGCTAGACTAGTGAGCGTATTTTTTAAGACCTTATATTCAACGCCAGCCTCACGGAGTTGAGTACGCAGTTTGGTTACCTGGGCCACATTTAAACCCCTGTAGTCAGTAAGCACTGCAGCAACAGATTCCTGCAGTTTTTGTTTAATTTCAGCAACCTGCTGTTGTTTGAGTTCTCTTTGTTTAGACAAGATCACACCTCCTATCCGTACACTCTTACGCTGTTAAATTAGGAAAGCCCCTGCCGTAGACAGCAGAGGCTTATTACTAACATATACTCATGGTACACTATGCATACTTCGTTGCATTATAACCTTGAGCTCGGTAAATCAGCTAACCTCGGCAGGCGGTTACCCATTAAGCATTAAGCACCTGCTGTCTACAGTTAATACAATATATTGTTTATCGGAACAAAGCTTATTTTATCATATTGTTTCCGTAGAGGTCAATCATTTGTTAATTTAATCTATATTTATTTGGCAAGAACTTTTAACGGGTTCACTCTAATTCCAGGGCCCATAGTAGACGACAGAGTCACACTCTTCAAGTACTGCCCCTTTGCTGCCGCCGGTTTGGCTTTAATCAGGGCTTCCATAAAGGTCTGGAAGTTATCAACCAGTTTTTCCTGGTCAAAAGAAACTTTTCCCAGCGGAACGTGTACTATGGAAGTCTTGTCTACCCTAAATTCAATCTTGCCAGCTTTAACTTCTTTAATTGCCCTTTCCAAATCAAAGGTTACAGTACCAGTCTTGGGGTTTGGCATCAGGCCACGAGGTCCTAAGACCCTACCAAGCTTACCTACTGCACCCATCATATCCGGCGTAGCAATTGCCACATCAAATCCAAGCCAACCGCCTTCGATTTTGGCAATCAGCTCCTCGGCACCAACAAAATCGGCACCGGCAGCTTCCGCCTCTTTAGCCTTTTCTCCCTTTGCAAACACTAATACAGTCCTGGTTTTTCCGGTTCCATGGGGCAACACCACGGTACCTCTTACCTGCTGATCAGCGTGTCTGGGATCAACGCCCAGTTTAACATGGGCTTCTACAGTTTCATCAAACTTGGCAGTAGATGTTTTCTTTACAAGTTCGATAGCTTCGTTTGCCTCATACAATTTGTCTTTGTCAATAAGTTTTAATGCTTCTTGATATTTTTTGCCGTGTTTCGGCATGTTCACTACCTCCTCGTGGTAATCGGATTTTATCCTCCCACAAAATCTCGCTTATACTGCATTTCTGCAAGTCCGTCGTTGGTCGTTAGTCCTTAGTTTCTTGCCCCATCACTCATCTTTTACTAACGACTAAGGACTGGGGACTAAGGACTGACCCATAATTCAGCCCTTTAGACAATTTCGATGCCCATGCTTCTGGCAGTGCCTTCAATCATACGCATAGCAGCTTCGATGCTGGCAGCGTTCAGATCTTTCATCTTTGTTTCAGCAATTTCCCTCACTTTGTCCCGGGAAACTTTGGCTACTTTTTTCCTGTTGGGTTCACCGGACGCCGTTTCGATGCCGGCAGCTTTTTTCAATAAAACTGCAGCCGGCGGAGTTTTGGTAATAAAGGTGAAGGACCTGTCTTCGTATACTGTAATCTCTACCGGAATAATCAGGCCAGCTTGAGCAGCAGTCCTTTCATTGAATTCTTTGCAGAAAGCCATAATATTTACACCATGCTGACCAAGAGCCGGACCCACCGGTGGAGCAGGGTTAGCTTTTCCAGCAGGACACTGCAACTTAATTAATCCTACAACTTTTTTTGCCATTAATCTGCACCTCCTTGCTTAACTTAAATCATAAGACTACATTTTTTCAACTTGGGTAAAATCCAGTTCAACCGGGGTTTCCCGACCAAACATGGAAACTAATACTTTAAGTTTCCCTTTCTCAGGATGAATCTCTTCGATGTTACCAATGAAATTTTCAAAGGGACCACCAGTCACCCTGACATTTTGCCCAACAAAGAAATCAACCTTAGTTTTCGGCTCATCAACGCCCATCTGTTTCAGAATCTGCCTAACCTCAGACATATGCAAAGGAACGGGCTTAGCTCCGGTGCCAACAAAACCGGTTACACCCGGAGTATTCCTCACTACGTACCAGGAGTCATCGGTCATCAGCATTTCAACCAGCACGTAGCCCGGGTAAATTTTCCGTTTTGTTACTTTCTTTTGCCCATCTTTAACTTGCACTTCATCCTCTACCGGCACAAGCACCCGGAAAATTTTATCGCCCATGTTCATGGATTCAACTCTTTTTTCCAGGTTAGCTTTAACTTTATTTTCATAGCCGGAGTAAGTGTGAATTACAAACCACTGTTTCTCCATTAGCCAGGAGCTCCCGTCCGGAAGCTGCCCTTCCCTCCAATCCGAAACCAGGTCAATTTCAACTTGCAATGAGTATTTTAGATTATTCTGGTCAATATAGCGCTGAAAATGGAATCGACTATCCAAATTAAAAGCGAGACAATAAATACCGATGCCAGCACAACCGAAGTATATGTTATCAATTCCTTACGATTGGGCCAGTGCACCTTTTTCAATTCCGACACAACACCGCGGAAAAACTTGCCCGCCTTTTCATTAAATTTTGCAGGCTTAGCCAAACTTTTTGTAGCCACTTGCCTTTTTCACATCCTTACATGTTAAAAACTATTTTGTTTCTTTGTGGATAGTATGAGTTTTGCAATGGCTGCAGTACTTCCTGAGTTCAATTCTATCGGGATCGTTCTTCTTGTTCTTCATGGTAGTATAGTTACGACGTTTACATTCAGTGCACGCCAGAGTTATACCTACTCTCACTAATGCCACCTCCCTGAAAGGTCAAAGAAAACTTGGCTTGCGCAAACCTTTAGTACCGGCGAAAGCCCAGTTGCCTTGTACTCCCCAAATTAACGCATTCGAAATAGCTAAAAAGCCTATTTTGCCGATTACTAATCTAATTTAGCACAAATCAAAAAACGTGTCAATAGCGGCACCTTTACGCCTGTTATCATCTTTGTTCCCTTACAATGGCCGTTACTTTTTAATGTTTTTCCATCTTAGGCGCATTTTATAAGTCAGCATTAATAAAAAAACAAAGGCCGGGGTTTCCCCGGCCTTTGCAAACTAGTCACTAATACCGGTAACAACGCCAGCGCCTACTGTTCTGCCGCCTTCGCGGATAGCAAAACGCAGTCCTTCCTCGATAGCAATCGGCGTAATCAGTTCAATCTCCATCTTGATGTTGTCGCCGGGCATTACCATCTCTACGCCTTCCGGCAATTTCACTACACCGGTAACGTCGGTTGTCCTAAAGTAAAACTGCGGACGATAACCGTTGAAGAACGGGGTATGACGGCCTCCTTCTTCTTTGGTCAGCACGTATACTTCGCCGCTGAATTTGGTGTGGGGCTTGATTGATCCTGGTTTGGCCAATACTTGTCCCCGCTCGATTTCTTTACGCTCCACACCCCTTAACAGTGTCCCGATGTTGTCTCCTGCTTCTGCTTGGTCTAAGAGCTTGCGGAACATTTCCACACCGGTTACTACTGTCTTACGAGGCTTCTCGTTTAAGCCTACAATCTCCACTTCGTCCCCTACTTTTACTACGCCCCGCTCTACTCTACCGGTGGCAACTGTTCCACGCCCCGTAATGGTGAATACGTCTTCTACCGGCATCAGGAAGGGTTTGTCTACTGCTCTTTCCGGTGTCGGAATGTAGCTGTCTACTGCATCCATCAGTTCCCAGATCTTGCCGCACCAGTTGCACTCCCTGGAACCGCAGCCGCATTCCAATGCTTTAACGGCAGAACCGGATACGATTGGTGTGTCGTCACCGGGGAATTCATACTCATTCAAGAGCTCCCTGACTTCCATTTCCACTAATTCCATCAGCTCGGGGTCATCTACCATATCCGCTTTGTTCAGGAACACTACGATGTATGGCACGCCTACTTGACGGGAAAGCAGAATATGCTCCCTGGTCTGCGGCATTGGCCCGTCTGCCGCTGATACTACCAGGATTGCTCCGTCCATTTGGGCTGCACCGGTGATCATGTTCTTAACATAGTCGGCGTGTCCCGGGCAGTCTACGTGGGCGTAGTGTCTCTTTGCAGTTTCGTATTCTACGTGGGCGGTATTAATCGTAATACCTCTTTCCCTCTCTTCCGGCGCATTGTCGATCTCGTCATAAGCTTTTGCTACAGCGCCGCCTACCTTTGACAACGTAAAGGTGATTGCTGCTGTCAATGTGGTCTTACCATGGTCTACGTGTCCAATGGTCCCTACGTTAACGTGAGGTTTTGTCCTCTCAAACTTTTGTTTTGCCACTGTGACTTTACCTCCTTATGTACCTTATCTTCCTCTAAAGGCTCCAGCTTGTCCCAACTTTGTCAAGACCTATGCGTTTATAATTCTATATTATTTTGTGTTAGCTGTCAAATATATACAGCGGACTGAGGCCGCGGCCTAGTCCTTGGCAGCGGCTTACGCCGAGTCATTAGTCGCTGGTCATTAGTCCTTAGAGACACAGGTAACTTTAAAGCTTATTAGAATAGCTAAAATCTAATGACTAGCGACAAAGGACTAAGGACAAACGACGCTAAATGCTATAGTTGGCAAGCAAAACATTTTAAAATATAAAAAACACAAGGCATTGGTACCTCGTGTTTCGAAATGGAGCCTATAACCGGGATTGAACCGGTGACCTCCGCCTTACCAAGGCGACGCTCTACCTACTGAGCTATATAGGCATCTGGTTGCGGGGGATGGATTTGAACCATCGACCTTCGGGTTATGAGCCCGACGAGCTACCAGCTGCTCCACCCCGCGATGTAAATATGGTGGAGAGAGCTGGATTCGAACCAGCGAAGGCATTGCCAGCAGATTTACAGTCTGCCCCCTTTGGCCAACTCGGGAATCTCTCCACAAACTTTATATTGCTATCAGTTGTCGGGACTAATATTATAACCCGTCAACTGACAAAAACAATTATAACATCCACCCAAAAGTGAGTCAAGCTCTTTTAACTTGTAATTATTGACATATCAGCAAACATTAACACCTGAATGAAAACGCTTTACCGAGACTACAGAAAGCAAAATGCTTCCCCCTTAAGAAAGCATTTTGCAATGTATTGTATTTAACTGCCTCGTTTCTCTAAATAACGTTCTAATTTCCGCTTTACCCGTTGCAAAGCGTTATCAATAGACTTGACATGTCTTTTTAAGTCTACGGCAATCTCCTGGTATGATTTACCTTCAAGGTATGACATCAATACCTGCCATTCTAATGAGCTTAAAATTTCGCCCATCTTTTCCTCAATATCATCAAATTCTTCTCTGCTAATGATCAATTCTTCAGGATCCGTTACTTTTGTCCCTGAAATCACATCCAGTAAAGTCCGATCCGAATCTTCATCGTAAATAGGTTTGTTTAATGATACATAAGAATTCAATGGAATGTGCTTTTGCCTGGTGGCGGTTTTAATTGCTGTTATAATCTGCCTGGTTATACAAAGTTCAGCAAAAGCTCTGAAGGAGGATAACTTATCACAACGGAAATCGCGAATTGCCTTATATAATCCAATCATGCCTTCCTGGATTATATCTTCCCGGTCTGCCCCAATCAAAAAATATGACCTGGCTTTAGCCCGGACAAAATTTTTATATTTATTAATCAGGTACTCCTGAGCTATGTTGTCACCTTCCTGAGCTATTTCTACAATCTCTTCATCAACCATCACTTCATAGGCTTCGCTAAGTTCTCTTTGGGGATTAACGCTCATCCAATCGCCTCCGCCTAAAGATTTGTCAAAATAGGTACTCAGAATACCTGTACCTCTTTATTTCCCTATTCTGTTTTAGGTGAACTGAACGGTAGTTCAAGCCTAATTATGTGCTGCTCTTTTAGGAGGCGTAAGTAAATTAGGTTGTCCAGTTACAACAGTAATTATACATTAAAAACCCCTCCAAATCAAGTTACAAATTGCCTTGGCTTCGAATTCCACCTTGTCCTCCCTTCCCTTTAGATTATATTTCCATCCTTGTTTTTTAGAAGCCTTTTTGGCCTTATTTCTTAAAAAAATAATAAAGGCGTCACTTTGAGCGGCGCCATTTTTCCAATTCACTTTTAATCTTAGCGTCAAGATGGGTATCCAAGGCACGGCTTTCTACGGGATTGGAACGGTAGAATTTTTCAGCTTCCTTATTGATCTCCTGTATTTTGTGCAACAATTCCCGTCCTGACAAACGGACTGCCCCCTTGCCAAGCACTATCTTTTGCTCGCTCCAGTCGGAAGTAGCAACACAAATCAAAAGGGAAGGCGGCAATTGATGCATCAGTTTCTCAATAACGGCATCGGCAGTTTCGCCCTCGCCGGTATAAATCACTTCCACACCGTTAATCAGTTCGGAACTGCGAAGCCCCCCTTTAACCAGGTGCCCATCGAAGACAACAATCACCTGTACACCTTTAAAAGAGCCGTAATTGCTCATAACCTCAATAAGTTTTTCCCTGGCATGTTCCAAACTCTCTTCCTTTAGTTTGTTAAGTTCCGGCCAGCCATTGATGATGTTATAGCCATCTACGATCAAAATATCTTCCAACGAAATACCACCTTAGTTACGCCATCAGCTATCAGCAGTTAGCTGTCAGCCCTCAGCTAAGTCATTAGAAACTCATGACGCCACAGCCACCCAGCAGAAGGATAAAAAATTGGATAACCATTGTGCCGCAGCTGCTCTTATTTGGCAAGCCTTAGAGCGTCCTGTGAACGTTTGGCTGTAATTTGAACTGGTCACTGAGCAATTCTTTGCCGGTACACTTCATATAGAATAACTGAAGCTGCTACAGAAGCATTTAATGAATTTATCCTGCCGGCCATAGGTATTTTCACTGTAAAATCACAATTTTCCTTAACTAACCTGCTTATACCTTTTCCCTCACTGCCAACAACTATGGCTAAGGGGCCTTGCAGGTTGGCTGTGTAGAAAACTTCAGCCGCCTCTGCGTCGGTACCCACAACCCAGCATCCCAGCTCCTTTAACTTCCCGATAGCTTGCACCAAATTAGCAACCCGGGCTACAGGCACAAATTCTACAGCGCCTGCAGAGGTTTTAGCAACCGAGCTGTTTACACTGACCCCCCTGCGCTTGGGGATAATTACCCCATGCACTCCCACCGCATCAGCAGTCCGTAAAATGGCACCCAGGTTATGAGGATCCTCCAGATGATCTAAAATAACAATAAAGGGATCCTCATTTTTTTCTTTTGCCCTGGCTATGATGTCTTCTATTTCCACATATTCTATAGGACTGGCCAAGGCTACCACGCCTTGATGGTTTCCGGTCCGGGATTCTTCATCCAGCTTTTGGCGGGTTACCCATTGCACGGGAATACCCCGCTCTTTGGCCAGGCCAACAACATCTTGGGCAAATCGCTCGGACCCGCCCTTAGCTAAAAAAATCTTGTTAATGGGCCTACCCGCCCGCAGGGCTTCCAGAACAGGATTTCGTCCCTCAATGGTATCAAACATATCCACACCTACCTTAGTTGTTGGTTGTTGGTTGTTAGTGAAATAAATAACCAACAGCCATCAACTAAAAACTAACAACTGACGTTATTCTTCCCTGCTAACTATGTTTGTGATTCTGCCACAGGACATTTTTCCTTCATAGCAGATCCCGTGGGTTACACAGGTTGGACCCGCTTTAGCAAAGAGATTGGGGGCCACTTCTCTCACCAGCCGGAGCATTTCCCCGGCCAAAGCCCGGATTTCCCACTGGGCCCTCTGGCAGCAGCGGTGCTGAAAAAAGTTCAAGAGGCTCCGGCCATTAAAAGTAGCAACTAACTTTGTTTCGCAAGCCCCCGGCAGCACGTAACGGGCATCTTCTTTAGGCACAAGTTGGGCCAAAGATTCATAAGCCCTCTGCAAATCAGCCATTTTTTCCCTAAATAACGCCAGAGCATCAGAATTCTTTAAGATGCTGGGCGGAATAACATAGTTAAAACCTTCTTCATTTACATAGCGCTGGGATTTTTGGGAGTAAGATGCTATCCGGTGTCTTACCAGCTGATGGGACAGGTTTCTGCTTACCCCTTCGATAGCAAAGCTAAAAGAAACATGTTCCAATGGAGAGAAATGTCCTAGACTAACAAGCTTTTTTAAAAAGCTTGCAATACCTTCATCAGTTAATTCCTCCATAAGTTTTTCAGCGCCGCACGAGGAGTAACAAAGGCGAGCTGCCGCGGCCACTGTTCTCTCCGGTTCAGGCGTATAATTAATGAGTTTTACCCTCAAGGTTATTTCCTCGTCTCCTCTCCGACCATTTCTTGCAATCTGTCGAAAATCTCCCTGATTCGCTCGCTTCTCCCTTTCAGAAACAAATAACCGATCAAGGTTTCTAATCCAGTGCTGTAACGGTAATCGATCATTTCCGCATTTTTGGGAACGTGCCCTGACTTAGCATTTCTCCCCCTTTTCGCCACAGCCAGTTCCTCTTCCGTCAAACTTTCTTCGATATCCCTGAGCAGGTTGGCCTGGGCGGTCGCGTTTACAAATTTAACGGCCTGTTTGTGAAGCATATTCACCTTGTATTGGCCCTGGGCTACTAAAGAGGTGCGCACATATAACTCCAGAACAGCATCGCCCAAATAGGCTAAAGCCAAGGGAGAGATTAATTCCGGGTCTGCAATCTTTTCTGTGTTAAGAGGGAACTGCACTTTTAAAATGCCCCCTACCGTTTCCATCTGGGTCCATGAGGTGTATCTTCAATTGTTATCCCGATAGCCTTTAATTTGTCACGAATGGCATCGGCAGTATGCCAGTCTTTTTTAGCGCGGGCTTCCTGGCGTACCTCCAACAAAACATTCATGAGTTCATCGACTAAGGCGTCCGCTGGGGAGGCAGCTAAATTCCCACTCAAATCTTCCGTATTGACAATTCCCAAAATGTCATCTGCAAAAACTTTTAAAAGCTGCCAGGCTTTTTCCAACCCAGGGCCAGAGCCCGGGGCGGCACCCGTGCTGCTGATATAACTGTTTGTTTCCCGGCATAAATCAAAAAGGACTCCAATCGCCAAGGCTGTGTTGAAATCATCATCCATAGCCTCTTCCAAAGATTTTTTAAAGTTGTCCAGGCGGGCTATAAACTGTTCATCAACCGGACTGATTTCGTCAAAATTCTGCCGTCCTGTTCTTTCCAGGGCTTCCTTGAGGTTGCGCACAGTATTCTTTACTCTTTCCAAAGCCTTCTGATGTTCTTCCAATTTCTTGTCATCAAAATCCAAGGGGCTGCGGTAATGAGTAGCCAAAAGGAAAAACCGGACTACATCCCCCGGAAACTTCTTCAAGATATCCCTTACCAAAAAGAAATTGCCCAGGGACTTTGACATCTTTTCCTGGTTAACTGTAATGAAGCCGTTATGCAGCCAGTAGTTCACAAAAGGCTTACCTGTTGCAGCTTCAGACTGGGCCAATTCATTTTCGTGGTGAGGAAAAATCAAGTCAAACCCGCCACCGTGAATATCAAAGGGCGCCCCAAGGTATTCCAGGGACATGGCGGAGCATTCAATGTGCCACCCGGGACGTCCCGGTCCCCAGGGGCTGTCCCAGGCAGGTTCGCCCGGTTTGGCCGACTTCCAGAGGGCAAAATCCAATGGATCTTTTTTGCGCTGGTCTACCTCCACCCTGGCTCCGGCCTGCAGTTCATCCAGGGAGCGGCCGGAAAGCTTGCCGTAATCTTTGAAACTGCGCACATCAAAGTAAACGTCCCCGTCAACCACATAGGCATGGCCTTTATCAACCAACTCCTGGACCATTGCTATAATTTGGGGAATATGCTCGCTTACCTTGGGATGCACATCGGCCTCCCTTACCCCCAAAGCTTTAGCATCCTTAAAAAACTCTCTGATATATTTTTGCGCGAGCTTCAAGGCCTCTTCCCCTTCCTCTTTTGCCCGGCAAATAATTTTATCATCTATATCCGTAAAATTCTGTACGAACTTCACCGTATAGCCCTTGTATTGCAAATATCTCCTGATAGTATCAAACACTACCAGAGGGCGGGCATTGCCCAAATGAATATAGTTATAGGTAGTGGGGCCGCAGACATACATTCTCACCTGTCCCGCTTGCCCCGGCTTAAACTCTTCCTTACTTCTGGTCAGCGTATTGTATACTGTCAGTGTCATGCTGTATTTTCCCCTCCAATTCTTCGATACGGTGCTGTAGCCTTTCTATCTGCCGCTGCAGGCACAAAATCATTTCAGCCACCGGATCCGGCAATTGATTATGGTGCAAGTCAATAGTGCTAAAAGAAGTATCAGCAATATTTTTACCATTGCGCACTACAATTTTTCCCGGAACACCCACCACCGTGCAATTAGGCGGCACATCCCGCAGGACTACGGAACCGGCCCCGATTTTGACGTTATCGCCGATTTTAATTGAACCAAGAACTTTAGCTCCTGCACTGATCACCACATTGTTGCCTATGGTCGGGTGCCTTTTTCCCTTTTCCTTGCCGGTACCGCCTAAAGTAACTCCCTGGTAAAGAGTCACGTTGTCGCCTATTTCTGTAGTTTCGCCAATTACAACCCCCATGCCGTGGTCAATAAAAAGACCGTTGCCGATTTTAGCCCCAGGGTGGATTTCTATTCCGGTTAAAAATCTGCTGAATTGGGAAATCACCCTGGCTATAAGGGGCATTTTTTTGCAATAAAACCAGTGGGCCAAACGATGTAATAAAATAGCATGAATGCCCGGGTAAGTCAATAAAATCTCCAAACTGCTCCGCGCAGCCGGATCCCGTTCAAAAACTGCTTGAATATCCTTTTTAATTCGGCTGAACATTCTATCTCCCCCTTGTTTATAGAATGCACATTTTTCAAGTAATAAAAAACCTTTCACCTCTATCCAGAGGCGAAAGGTTCCGCGGTTCCACTCTGCTTGGGTTAATCAACCCCACTCTAAAGGGATTTTTCATCCCATGACAATAACGGTGTCAACCGGAAAAGCCTACTAGGAGTTCGGCCTTCAGCTCCAAGGCGCACTTCACTAATTCCCGCTGCCAAACTGCTTCCACCACAAGGCAGTATTCTCTGGTTGGCAAGTTAATTAGCTACTCTACCTGTTCATTGCTTTTAGGGCTTATGGGCTATAAGCATGTCTATTAAGCCGGCAACTATCAGCCCCAGCTTCATTTTTGGTTATTATACTCTGATTAGAGGAATTGTGTCAATAAGCTGTTAATCGAGGTTCAGCTGCAGTGACTGCTTTATCCGTCTCACAACTTCATTCACACCAATGAGGGGAATGAGATCATGTAATTCGGGCCCGTGCATCCGGCCGGTCAGCGCAATGCGGATGGGCATAAACACTTTTTTCCCGCCCAAGTTTAACTCCTTGGTTATTGCTTTCAAGATCCCTTTTACGTTTTCCGGGGTAAGTTCACCCGCCTCCCGTAGTTTGCGTACCAGCAAGCGCATAACTTCAGGAACCTGCTCTTCTTGAACTAAAACCTTAGCCTCATCATCTACAATATCAACCCTGATGGGGAAAAAGACAGCAGCATGTTCGGAAATTTCACTGAGACAGGCAATTTTATTTTTAACCGCAGATACCATCTTTTTAAGCCACTCATAGCGCTTAGCATCTATTTCCCCTGAGAGCAGGCCGGCCTCTTGCAAGTAAGGTATGGCTAAATCCGTGATGCGCTCTACCGAGCTCTGCCTGATGTAGTAGCCATTAATCCATTTCAGCTTGTCCATATCGAAGACAGCAGGATTTTTAGCCACCCGGTCCAGGCTGAACTGCTGAATAAGTTGCTCCATAGAAAAGATCTCTTCTTCGCCCTCCGGCGACCAACCGAGCAGCGCCAGGAAATTGACCAGCGCTTCCGGCAAATAGCCTGCCTCCCGGTAATTCACAACGGAAGTGGAGCCGTGCCGCTTGCTCATTTTGGTCCGGTCCTTGCCCAGGATCAGAGAAATATGGGCAAACTGAGGCTCTTTAAACTGCAGGGCCCGGTAAAGCAAAACCTGCCTGGGAGTGTTGGAGAGATGCTCCTCTCCCCGGATAATATGGGTGATTCCCATGGTAACGTCGTCAATGACTACGGCAAAATTATAGGTAGGAATCCCATCGGATTTGACAATTACAAAATCACCGATACCACTCGATTCAAAAGTTACTTCCCCCCGCACCAGGTCATTAATAACAATAGTTTCATTTTCGGGAACCCGGAAACGGATCACCGGCTTTCTTCCCTGTCTCTTATATTCTTCCTCTTGCTCACAGCTCAAATTACGGCATTTTCCCAGGTAGCGGGGCAATTGGCCTCTCTCCATCAGCTCTTTCCGCTCACGCTCCAATTCTTCTTCCGAACAATAACAGCGATAAGCCAGCCCGGCTTCCAGCAGTTTGTCCACGTAGTGCCGGTAAATATCCAGGCGTTCCGTCTGGCGGTAAGGCCCAAAACCCCCTCCCACATCGATTCCTTCGTTCCACTCAATGCCCAGCCAGCGCAGGGATTCCTTGATATTCTCCTCCGATTCCCGACTGGAACGTTCCAAATCGGTATCCTCTATTCTTAAAATAAAATCTCCCCCGGCTTTTTTAGCCAATAAATAATTAAATAATGCCGAACGGGCACCCCCTATATGTAACGGCCCAGTAGGGCTGGGGGCAAACCGTAAACGAACTCTTTCCACAGAACAACCTCCAATATCATGTATAGTGCATATATTGAGCCAACAGCCTTTAGCCCTCAGCAGTCAGTAATCAGCTGTCAGCCCTCAGCTAACAGTCGTTTGCAAAACTTTACTCAAGCAGCATACCAATACGTTCAATAATAATTTTAAAATTTTAGGTGTATCTCGATAATTTTATTTGTTTAATTATTTCGGGTGAAATTGTTCTTAGCTAAAAGCTGAGGCTGGTAGCTGGCTGCTGATGGCTGACAGCTGGTAGCCGCTCGCAACATGCATATTATTTATATCTTAGCGAGCAAATCGCCTGGGCTGCAATTCCCTCGCCCCGACCGGTAAAGCCAAGCCCCTCGGTAGTAGTTGCCTTGACATTGACGCTGTGTTCAGGCACTTGTAAAACCCGGGCAATATTGGCCTGCATTGTCCCGATAAAGGTGGCCAGGCGGGGTTTCTCTGCTATCAATACAGCATCTATATTATTGACAGCAAACCCGGCAGCAGTAATTTTTTGGGCAGTTTCTTCCAACAGCAGCAAGCTGGAAATGCCCTTAAACCTCGGGTCGCTGTCAGGAAAATGCCGGCCAATATCTCCCAAGCCGGCAGCCCCCAAGAGTGCATCCATAATAGCATGCACCAGGACGTCTGCATCGGAATGCCCTGCCAGTCCCAGTTCGTACGGGATCTCGACCCCACCCAACACCAGCCTCCTCCCCGGCACCAGGGCGTGTACATCATAGCCTATTCCTACCCTCATTTTTTCTCCTCTCCAGGATCATACGAGCAATCTCCAGGTCCACAGGGGTGGTGATCTTAATATTTTCGTAATCGCCTTCAACTATCTTAACTTTTTTACCGTCCCATTCCACTATACCTGCATCGTCTGTGGAACTGAAACCGCAAACCATGGCCTTTTGCATAGCAGGCCAAAGTACCTCCCAGTGAAAAACCTGGGGGGTTTGAATGGACCACAGGCTCTCCCGCGGCGGAGTGTTAAGCACGAAGCTGTTTTTATCCGCTTGTTTAATCGTCTCTTTAACAGGTGTGCCCAAAACAGCAGCGCCATATTCCCGGCCTGCTTCCAGTACTGCCAAAAGCTTTTCCTCAGTTAAAAGTGGCCGTACCCCATCGTGCACGACCACCAAAGCACCATCCGGCAAAAGGGCCTTCAGCCCGTTGAATACTGAGTTCTGCCGTTCATGTCCCCCACCGACTACATGCTTTACCTTCTGCAGGTCATAACGCTGGACGATTTCTTGATTCCTCGTAATTTCATCTTTTTTTACAACCAGAACCACTTCTTGAATCGCCGGGCACTTTTCAAAAACTTCCAAAGTATGTACCAAAACCGGGCGATTATCTAATAGAAGATATTGCTTCGCCAAGTCACCGCCCATCCTGCTCCCAAGCCCTGCGGCCACTACAACGGCTGCTACTTTAGACACCGGCGTTCACCTCCAGTGCATGCTGCCCGTTAAACTTCTTTTCAAAAGGTTTAGGTTTGGCAAAAATCATTCTACCCGCGGCTGTTTGTAGCACACTGGTTACCAAAACGGAGATGGTCTGCCCAATATACCGCTTGCCATTTTCCACCACAATCATGGTACCGTCATCCAGATAACCTACACCCTGCCCCATTTCCTTGCCATCTTTGATCACCTGGACGACCATTTCCTCGCCGGGAAGCACAATTGGTTTTACAGCATTCGCCAGCTCATTGATATTCAATACTTTGACGCCCTGCAATTCAGCAACTTTGTTTAAATTAAAATCGTTGGTAATTACAGGAGCGCCCAATTCCTGAGCCAATCTTACCAGTTTGCTGTCCACTTCGGCAATATCCTCATAATCCTTTTCGTGGATTTTGACCATAACGTCAAGCTCTTTACGAATTTTATTGAGGATATCCAGACCCCTCCGTCCCCGGTTTCGTTTTAACAAATCTGACGAATCAGCAATGTGACGCAATTCCTCCAAAACAAAACCCGGGATCAGGAGAATCCCTTCCACGAAGCCGCTTTTACAGATGTCGGCGATACGACCGTCGATAATTACGCTGGTATCCAAAATTTTGTAATTGATTTTCGGGCCTTCCGTTTTTGGAATTTTTTCCTTACCCCCCAGACGAAAGCCTCCTAAAAAAGAAAAGAATTCTTCCTTTTTTTTGGTGCCTACACTCCATCCAAGATAACTGATAATTAGACTTGCGGCAATAGCCAGGTATGGGCCTACCAAGGGCAAACGGTAAATGGAAACACCAAATAAATTAGCTATTATAAGTCCAATAATCAAACCAATGGCCCCGCCCACTATATCCTGAGTCGGGGTCTTTTGCAACCTGCTTTCAAACCATTTGGTCGTTTGCACTACTATGGAGATTAAGCGGGGTGCAAAACTATACCCTATCAGGCCTGTTATAATTCCCAGGAGTCCCAACAAGGCCCACTTAATTTCCGCAGGACCATCAACCCATAATCCTGTAAAAATTAATCCGAGAGAAACTCCCCCGGCAGCAGCGCTTAACATAATAACCACCCGGATAATACCCTCAAACATTTAACCACCTCCTTTCTTTATTCTTACAGTCTACGGATACCATTATACAATAGCCCTGGAAATTACTTCAAGCAATTTAACTAATCTGACAGCAAGAAAAAGCTTGAGAAGAAAGGTTAGAAGTAAGAAAACTTGGCTTACGCCAAGCCTACCGCCAAATACGCCTAAACTAAACAAAATCTTTCCTATGTAACTCAAGCCAAAAGTTTTTCCAGCAAAACTTTAACCTGCCCCTCTTCAGTATTTTTGGCCAAAACAAGCTCGCTAATCAATATTTGCCGGGCATTCTCCAGCATTTTTTTCTCACCGGTGGAGAGACCTTTTTCTTTATCCCTAAGGCTAAGATTTCTCACCACTTCGGCTACTTCGTAAATATTACCGCTTTTAATTTTTTCCATGTTGATTCTATAACGTCGGTTCCAATTAGGACACATTGTGTTTTTCTTGTCTTGCAAAATATTTATAACCCGTTCATATCCTTCCTCATCGATAACCTGCCGCAACCCCAAATCTCCCACGTTGTCCATAGGTACCATAACCTTCATTTCGCCAATAGGTAGGCGCATAATATAATATTTTCGCTTTTCTCCCAGTACCTCTCTTTCCTCAATAGCTTCGATAATTCCTGCTCCATGCATGGGATACACTACCTTGTCGCCTATTGCAAACATAAAGGTCACCTCCCATACTTAATTAGGTTAATTATAACAAACAATCTATCTCTTGTCAAAAATTTATAATTATATCACAGCAATGGAAATAATGTCAACGGAGTTAACAGCCAAAATCTTAATCTACTCAAATCCTTCTATCCAACAATAACTGCTCCCGATAATATTTCAACCCATCTTTTATGGCCTTGGCCCGTACCTCTCCAATTCCCTCTACCTGGTCCAACTCCTCTATACTGGCGTAGGTGTTCTCCAGCACCTGCCTGCTGTCATCGACTACTATCAACCCTCCTGTCTTGGCACTTAAAATATTCTCAATGCCCTCTCTCAGGGGAGTTCCCGGGGATCAAAGCTTAAGGACTTGGCCCAATTTCTCGTAATCTTTCAAGACAGTGTTAACCTCCCAGCGCAATTTCTAAAGCTTCCCCAACTGAATTTACTCCTGCGACTTCTAACGGCAGCTCTTTTGCCAGGTAACGCAAATTATTTGCGGGTACAATGCATTTCTTAAAGCCGAGTTTTGCCCCTTCCAAAATTCTTTTTTCCACTTGATTAACTGCCCGGACTTCACCCGTCAAACCAACTTCACCAATAACCAGAAGCTCACCGTCCACAGCCTGATTGCGAAAACTGGAAGCCAGGGCAAGACAAATTCCCAAATCCACCGCAGGCTCATCAATTTTGACACCGCCGGCAACATTTAAATAAACGTCCTGGTTGTTTAAAATTAAACCAATTTTTTTCTCCAGCACGGCAATCATCAAGAGCACCCTGTTCAAGTCCAAACCCGTAGCCAAACGACGGGGATTGCCAAAGGCAGAGCCGCTAACCAGCGCCTGAATCTCCAGTAAAATCGGCCTTGTTCCCTCCATGCAGGCTACTACCAGCGAACCGGTTGCACCAACGGGCCTTTCCGCCAGAAATATTTGCGAAGGATTTGTTACTTGGACCAAGCCCCTTTCCCGCATCTCAAAAACCCCGATTTCATTAGTCGAGCCAAAACGGTTTTTGACCGCACGCAAGACACGGAAAGCATGGTGCCTTTCCCCTTCCAGGTATAAGACTGTGTCCACCATATGTTCCAACACCCTTGGGCCCGCCAGGTTTCCCTCTTTGGTCACATGCCCTACCAGCAGTATCGTCCTGTTCTGACCCTTGGCTATTCTTAAAAGCCTGGCGGTACATTCCCTGACCTGCCCCACGCTGCCGGGAGCAGTTGTTAAAGCCGGATCAAAAACAGTCTGTACCGAATCAATAATTAAAAATGCAGGATCAATATCTCGCACAAAATTCTCGATGTAATCCAGATTTGTTTCCGAAACTAAAAAAAGCTGTTTACTTACCACACCAAGGCGTTCTGCCCGCATTTTCACCTGCCCTGCCGATTCTTCCCCGGACACATACAATGTTTTTTGGCCGCTCTTCCCTAACAGGGCTGCGGTTTGCAAAAGCAGGGTGGATTTGCCGATCCCCGGATCCCCGCCAATTAGCACCAGGGAGCCTGCCACCAACCCGCCCCCCAGCACCCTGTCCAGCTCCGGAATCCCGATCTGGCATCTTTCCTGTCCGGAACATTCTACCTCCGTGAGTAGAACAGGGACCGAACCGGCCAGGGGTAGGCTTACACTTTTTTGTACTGCTCTTTCTTCTATCATAGTGTTCCATGACCCGCAGCCAGGGCACTTACCCAGCCATTTTGCCGTTTCCAAGCCGCATTCCTGGCAGATAAACTTGGTTTTAACTCTGGTCACTTTTCAGCCCTTCTTTCATTATGTTATGCAGCGAACGATGGCCGTATAATCCATTATAACATTTTTGCTATTAGGTATAATCAGGAAAAAGAAAAGCGCCCTTTTGAGGCGCTGTCAGACCGTCGACAAACTATTATTAGCCCGCTTGTATTATGGAGCGGGACTGGTTTCCTCAGCCGTCGGCAGCTTGCTGCCGGTAACGGCGTAGGAGCTTGTCCAGAGCGAAATAATACATGCGGGCTTTGTCTACAAGTTGATAGCGCCCTCTTGAGGCGCTGTCCTTTAAGCTTTCTTATTCAACACCAACTGTCCATCTACTTGGTCGGCTACCACCGTGTCCCCCAGCTTGAACTTTCCTTCGATCAAACCGTCGGAAAGTTGATCTTCAATGAGCCGTTGGATAGCCCTCCGCAAAGGCCTTGCCCCGTATTCCTCATGGAACCCTTCTTCAACCAGTTTTTCTTTGGCCGAATCAGTGACCTCCACGGTAATACCCTGCTCTTTCAGCCTGTTATTTAAATCTTTAAGCATCAGGTTTACGATTTCCTTAATGTGTTCGCGGCTCAAGGCATGGAAAACAATCAGTTCATCAATGCGGTTCAGGAACTCGGGCCGGAAGGTGCGTTTCAGTTCCTCCATTACCCGCTCCTTCATAGCTTCGTAAGAATCGTTGTTATCCCCGCCGGCTTTGAAACCTAGGGCCCTTTCCCGTTTAATGGTGCTGGCTCCTACGTTGGAGGTCATAATGATTACCGTGTTCCGGAAATCCACGGTCCTACCTTTGGAATCTGTCAGCCTTCCATCTTCCAATACTTGCAGCAGAATGTTAAAGACTTCCGGATGGGCTTTTTCAATCTCGTCCAGGAGCACCACAGTATATGGCTTCCTGCGCACCGCCTCCGTTAATTGGCCCGCTTCCTCGTAACCTACATATCCGGGAGGTGCTCCAATCAGCCTGGAAACAGTATGCTTCTCCATGTACTCCGACATGTCAAGCCGCACCAATGCCTCTTCATCTCCAAAGAGGCTTTCAGCCAAAGCTCTGGCCAGCTCTGTTTTTCCCACACCTGTGGGGCCGAGGAAAATGAAGGAACCAATTGGCCTCTTGGGATCTTTTAACCCGGCTCTTGCCCTGCGAACTGCCCTGCTTACAGCCTTGACAGCTTCATCCTGGCCGATGACCCTATTGTGCAGCGTTTCCTCCAGCTTCAAAAGCTTTTCGCTTTCCTCCTGGGCAAGCTTGGCTACAGGAATACCGGTCCAACTGGAAACAATATTTGCAATATCCTCCGCAGTTACTTCGGATTTGTCGGTATCCTTTTTAGCCTCCCAATCTTTTTGCATTTCCTCTAAACGGGCTTTTAGCTCCTGCTCTTTATCCCTGAAATGGGCGGCTTTTTCAAATTCTTGGGCATGAATTGCAGCTTCTTTCTCTTTTCTGACTTCTTCCAGTTGGCCTTCCACTTCTTTTAGCTCCGGGGGCGCTGTATGCACGCTCAGCCGTACCCTGGAGGCCGCTTCATCAATTAAATCAATTGCCTTATCGGGTAAGAAGCGGTCAGTGATATATCGGTCCGAAAGATTAACAGCAGCTTCAATAGCTTCATCGGTAATTTTAACCCTATGGTGGGCCTCATACCTGTCCCTTAAGCCTTTTAAAATCTGAACAGCCTCTTCTTTGGTAGGCTCACCCACGGTTATAGGCTGAAAGCGCCGCTCCAGCGCCGCATCCTTTTCGATGTGTTTTCTGTACTCGTCCAAAGTGGTAGCACCGATGCACTGGATTTCCCCTCGGGCCAGTGCAGGTTTCAGAATATTTGCGGCGTCAATTGCACCTTCAGCAGCGCCGGCTCCAATTAAAGTATGGAGTTCGTCAATGAACAAAATAATGTTGCCCGCCTGGCGAATTTCTTCCATTACTTTTTTCAGACGTTCTTCAAATTCCCCCCTGTACTTTGAACCTGCTACCAACCCGGACATATCCAGGGTTACAACCCGTTTGTCGAAAAGTATCTCCGGTACTTGTTTTTCTTCAATCCGCTGGGCCAGGCCCTCAGCAATTGCAGTTTTACCTACTCCCGGCTCCCCGATTAAAACCGGGTTGTTTTTTGTTCTTCTACTTAGAACTTGGATTACCCTTTCAATCTCCTTTTCCCTGCCTACAACAGGATCGAGCTTATTCTCTTTGGCCATAGCAGTCAAATCCCGACCGAACTGGTCCAGAGTGGGAGTTGAGGTCCTTCTGTTTTTGGCAGTCTTAGGTGCTTGGGCCTGGCCTAAAGGAGCACCTGGAGTATCACCGCCTCCACCGAAGAAAAAGATGCTCATTTGATTAGGCGAAACAGAACCGCTTAAAAGACCCATTACTTGCGCCCTAACTTTGTCGGCAGTAACGCCAAAGTTAGCCAAAATCCTGGCAGCAACACCTTCTCCCTCCCTGATTAAACCTAAAAGGATATGCTCTGTACCGACGTAATTGACTCCCATTTTTCGGGCTTCGTCCAAAGAAAGCTCTAAGACCCTTTTTGCCCTGGGAGTAAAACCGATTTCCTTAGCCTGCACTTCACCTTTGCCGATCAATTTAATTACTTCATTTCTAATTTTGTCTGCATCAATTTCCAGATTATTCAATGCCTTGGCTGCAAAGCCGTCGCTTTCCCGCAATAGTCCCAACAGCAAATGCTCCGTTCCTACTGCGGGGTGCCCTAAGTAAGCCGCTTCCTCCTGAGCGTATCTGACGACCCTTTGTGCTCTTTCCGTAAATCTATCCCACATAATAGACACCTCCTAGTATTGCTCTCTTAATTTCGTACTAATAAGTTCCGCCCTTTTTACATCCCTCTCTTGGGGCGGCATGGCTGTGCCGAATATTTTTTGTAGGCTAGCCGGTTGAATGATAACCATTAACTGGTTGATAACCCGGGGATCAATGTCTTTGATTAATCGCAGGTCCAGGCCTAAACGCAGTTCCGACAGCAAACCGATAGCTTCTTCGGAACTAAGTATGCGGGCATTAGTCAGAGTACCGAAAGCCCTGCCCACCCGGTCCTCAAGCTGCAGCCCCCACTCGTTCAGCAACGCTTCCCGGGCTGCCAGCTCCTGCTCAATCAGCTGCTTTGATACTGAAGACAGGTTGGAAATTATCTCCTCTTCCGGCTGGCCCAAGGTAATTTGGTTGGAAACCTGAAACAGATTGCCAACGGCTTCACTGCCCTCTCCGTATAAGCCCCGTACCGTTAAACCCACTTTAGAGAGCGCAGCCAAGATCTTGCCTGCCTGTTTGGTTAAAACCAACCCTGGCAAATGCAGCATTACCGAAGCCCGCAGGCCGGTGCCGACGTTTGTCGGACAGCTGGTTAAATACCCGCAGCGTTCTGCAAAGGCGAAGTCCAATTCGTGTTCCAAAGCATCGTCGACCGTATTGGCTATTCGCCATGCCTCATGAAGCTGCAAGGCAGGTAAAATGCATTGAATCCGCAGGTGGTCTTCCTCATTTACCATGATGCTGATAGCTTCTTCATTTCCCAGAACCACCGCCTTTGCTCCGCCACCCTCTGCCAATTGCGGGCTGATTAAGTGCTTTTCAACTAGTATCTGCCTGTCCAGAGGCGTTAATGCATCCAACGAAATATATTCCAAGTTTCCCAATTGTTTAGCAACATGTGGGCTTTCTATAGCCTTCCTTATTTTAGCGGCAACTTCCATTAACTGCTGTTCCCCAAGCAATTGAGGAAAGGGTATGCCTTTAAGGTTCCTGGCCAGCCTTATCCGGCTGGAAATCACTATATCGGCATGGGGCCCTGATCCTTCCATCCATTTGCTTTTAGCCAAAAAATCAACCACGCTAAACACCTCTTTTCCCTTTGAAGTTATTCCATTAACCTTATTTTTCGATCTGTTTTTCCAGTTCTCTGATCCTGTCCCTAACTTTGGCTGCTTCTTCGAATTCTTCTCTTCTGATTAATTCCTGTAATTTGGATTTTAAATCCTGCAGTTCTTTCCGTAAGCGGATGCTTCCTCCGGTTCTTTTAGGAACCTTGCCTTTATGGACTTGGGTTCCGTGGACTCTTCTCAGCAGTGGCACCAGACTTTCCTCAAAAGTTTCATAACAACGATCGCAACCCAGTTTTCCAGTTTGCGAAAAATAGGCATAAGATTGTCCGCACTGGGGGCAAACGTTGCGTACCGTCTTGGCTCCTGCTTCAATTCCGTGATCATAATTTAAAAGCCCCGCTAAAAATTTGTTTATCGAGAAGTTAGGTTCAAACGCACTACTCAGCTGTTGGTGATACGCGCTGGCACATTCTTCACATAGGCTGATTTGTGTTTTATCGTTATTGATTATTTTAGTGATATGGACAGTAGCCGGCCTCTTTTTACATTCTTGACAGAGCATTCTACCACCTCCGAAATTTATACTCATTTTAATTATTCCTAATTATTTAGTTTTGAAACTCATCCCGTAATAAAGTCAACAGCATAGCTCGAAGAATGCTGGCTCGGATAAGATCTCGATGGGGCAGCTCAAGCTGGATAACATCCCGGTGAATAACTGCTTTCATTAACAGGCCTTCCCGCTCGGTTAAAAAACCTTCTTCGACCAAACGGGCAATTAAACCCTCGCCAACTGCCTGCGAGGCCATTTGTCCTATATTCTCATTAATTAACCGATACAAATCAGCTTCTTCATTAATGGATAATTTTACAATGCGTACGAATCCGCCGCCACCTCTCCTGCTTTCTACCAAGTAACCCCGTTCCACTGTGAAACGGGTGCTCAATACATAGTTTATTTGGGAAGGTGCACAATTGAATTTAATTGCCAGGTCATTGCGTTGTAGTTCCACTATACCGTCCTTGTTTTGCTCCAGTGCTTTTTTTATATAGCTTTCAATTTCGTCGGCTAAACTACCCATGTATTTGCACCACCTCCCTGACTTTTATTTACTTTTTGACTTTGTTTTACTTTTTGACCTTTCCTGACCTTCTTAATTTTATAATAGCTTCTTTTATAAAAAAGTCAATACATCATCCATTATTTTTGCAAAATTTTTTAGAATTAATAAGTAAAGAAAACTTGGCTTGCGCAAACCTTCAGCGTGCCAGAATTTCTAGCATTGTGTTTGCACAATGCGTAGAAATTCCAATCCTTTAGGATGCCAGAATTTCTAGCATTGTGTTTGCACAATGCGTAGAAATTCCAATCCTTTAGGGCTGGCGGAAGCTTAGTTGCCCTTATGAGCCGTGAAATTTATACTTTCTGAATAGCCAAAAAAAGAGAACGTTATCTTAAGACAACGTTCTCTTTAAAAATGGCTCCCCGAGTAGGACTCGAACCTACAACCACTCGGTTAACAGCCGAGTGCTCTACCATTGAGCTATCGGGGAATATATAAATTTCTGGCAGTGACCTACTCTCCCAGGGCTCGTGCCCTAGTACCATCGGCGCTGGAGGGCTTAACTTCCGTGTTCGGAATGGGAACGGGTGTATCCCCTCCGCCATTACCACCAGAAATGCTTTATTCATTTTTAGCGCCATCTCCAGCGCCGAACTCGGCGTCCC